>JARKOU010000262.1 GCA_029975645.1 Actinomycetales bacterium | reverse complement strand
GCAGGAGGCGGGCGAAGAGCAGGTCGCGCGCCTCGAGCAGGTCCAGGTCCTCCGCGTCCTCCACCGTGCCGGAGGGCAGGAGGCGGGCCGCCTTGAGGTCCAGCAGCGTGGCGGCGACCACCAGGAACTCACTCGCCTGGGACAGGTCCCAGTCCTCCATGGCCCTCAGGTGCGCGATGAACTCGTCCGTCACCTCGGCCAGGGCGATCTCGGTGACGTCGAGGCGGTGCTTGGCGATGAGGGACAGGAGCAGGTCGAACGGGCCGGCGAAGTTCTCCAGCGTGACCTCGAACGCGCCCGGCCGCGCGACCGCCCCCGCGGCGATGGCGCCCTCAGGCGACGTCGCCACGGGCGATGAGCTCGCGTGCCAGTTGGCGGTAGGCGGCCGCGCCCGGGTGGGACGGCGCGTACGTGGTGATGGGTTCGGCCGCGACGGAGGCGTCGGGGAACTTCACCGTCCGGCTGATCACCGTCTCGAAGACGTTCGAACCGAACGCCTCGCGCACACGGGCGAGCACCTCGCGCGAGTGCAGGGTCCGGGAGTCGTACATCGTGCCGAGGATGCCGTCCGTGCCGAGGCGGGGGTTGAGCCGGTCCCGCACCTTGTCGATCGTCTCGACCAGGAGGGCGACGCCGCGGAGCGCGAAGTACTCGCACTCCAGCGGGATGATCACGCCGTGCGCCGCCGTGAGGGCGTTCACGGTGAGCAGGCCCAGGGACGGCTGGCTGTCGATGAGGATCGCGTCGTACTCGTCGAGCACCGGGCGCAGCACCCGCGCGAGTGCCTGCTCGCGGGCCACCTCGTTGACCAGCTGCACCTCGGCAGCGGAGAGGTCGATATTCGCCGGGACGATGTCCAGGTCCGGGACGGCTGTGTGGTGGATGACGTCGCGGATGCTCGCGCGCGAATCCATGAGCACCGTGTAGACGGTCCGGTCGAGTTCGTTCGCGTTGACCCCCAGGCCGGCCGAGGCCGCGCCCTGCGGGTCGAAGTCGACGATGAGAACCTTGCGGCCGTACTCGGCGAGCGCTGCCCCCAGGTTGATGGTGGTGGTGGTCTTCCCGACCCCACCCTTCTGGTTGCACATCGCGATGATGCGAGCCGGGCCGTGCCCGCGCAGGGCCGGCGGTTCGGGGAACCGCTGCGGCTCGGCGGGATCGGTCAGGCTCATCGCCGTCTGCCCGATCAGTTCGCTGCTCACCGGGCCACGCTAGCCGCGCCGCGCAGAGTCCACCAATGCAGCACGCCGCCCGCCGGGGGGCAGCCCCTCCCGGCGCTCACGCCAGCGCCCGCGGGTGCGATGCGGCGTAGACCTCGCGCATGGTCTGCGGCGTGACGAGCGTGTAGATCTGCGTGGTGGTGACCGAGGCATGGCCGAGCAGTTCCTGGACCACCCGCACGTCCGCACCGCCCGCGAGCAGGTGCGTGGCGAACGAGTGCCGCAGGGTGTGCGGCGAGACGTGGGCCGCCAGGCCCGCCCGCCGGGCCGAGGCCTGCAGCACCGCCCACGCGCTCTGCCGGCTCAGCCGTTCGCCTCGCGTGTTGAGGAAGAGCGCCGGCGTGCCGTGACCGGCCCGGGACAGGACCGGGCGGCCTCGCACCAGGTAGGCCTCGAGGGCCTCCACCGCGTAGCGACCCATCGGAACCACGCGTTCCTTGCGCCCCTTGCCGAACAGGCGCACGGAGGCGCCTCCGCGGTCCAGGTCGACGTCGTCCACGTCCAGGCCGACGGCCTCGCTGATGCGCGCACCCGTGCCGTAGAGCACCTCGAGGAGGGCGCGGTCGCGCAGCGGGACGGGGCCGTCCCCGGCCGATGCAGCCTCGAGGAGGTGCTCGACGTCCTCGGTGGAGATCGCCTTCGGGAGGCGTTTGGGCGCGGCCGGCGGGCGCACGCCCGCCGCCGGATCGGCCGACGTACGCCCCTCCCGCAGCGCGAAGCGGTGCCAGCCGTGGATGGCGACGACGGCGCGGCCCGCCGACGCGGCGGAGAGCGGCCGGCCGCCGTCGGCCCCCGTGCGCACGGCCTCGACGAACGATCCGATGCGGGCCTCGTCCACGGCGTCGAGGTCCGCCAGCCCCGAGGCCCGCAAGTAGGCGCTGTAGCGGGTGAGGTCGCGGCGGTAGGCGGCGACGGTGTGCTCGCTCAGGCCGCGTTCCACCTCGAGGTGCGCCACGTACTCCGCGAGTGCGTCAGCCAGCGCCGCTCCCACCGCAGCCCTCAGAAGGGCAGGAACGGGTCGACGGCGATGGCCGCGAACAGCAGGGTGAGGTACGTGATCGAGCCGTGGAACACGCGCATGGCGTGCAGCGGCCGCTCCGGGTGCCGGGTCCGCCGGTAGAGGGCCACGCACAGGCCCAGGAACCATGCTCCGAGGCCGACGGCGCTCGCGGTGTAGAGCCACCCCATCCCGGCCACGGGGACGAGCACGAGCGTGGTCGCGACCATCGCCGCGGCGTACGCGAGCATCTCTCGCGCCACCTTCGCGTCCGCAGCCACCACGGGCAGCATGGGCACGCCGGCGGCGGCGTAGTCGCGCCGGAACTTCATCGACAGCGGCCAGTAGTGCGGCGGGGTCCAGAAGAAGATGACGCCGAAGAGCACGAGCGGCGCCCACGCGAGGCCACCGGTCACCGCCGACCAGCCGATGAGCACCGGCATGCACCCCGCAGCGCCGCCCCAGACGATGTTCTGCGGGGTGCGCCGCTTGAGCAGCATCGTGTAGCCGACCACGTACAGCAGGATCGCCGCGAGCGTGAGGACCGCCGCGGTCCAGTTGACGAGCAGGCCGAACCAGAGGACGGACGCGACCGCCAGGCCGTACCCGAACACGAGCGCCTGCCGCGTGGTGACCTCACCGGTCACGAGCGGGCGTCGCTTGGTCCGGTTCATCAGGCTGTCGATGTCCCGGTCCAGCACGCAGTTGAGCGTGTTGGCCGCCCCGGCGGCCGCCGCACCGCCGACGAGCGTGGCGAGCATGAGCCAGATCGAGGGGAGCCCGCCCTCCGCGAGGATCATGGTCGGAATCGTGGTGACGAGCAGGAGCTCGATGATGCGTGGCTTGGTGAGGGCGACGTAGGCACCGGCTCGGTGCAGAAGGCGGGCGGGCCCGCGGCGCGGCGTCATCACCGGGCCGACCGACGGCCGAGCGGGCTCCGGCACGCCGGGCTGCGACGCAACGGGCGCCGACACCACGGCCTCATCGGCCGCCCTCGCCACCGGTCGCACTCCGCCCACGCGTTCGTCCCGCTCCTGCCTCTGCGACGAGCACCCGCGCCGTCGATCCCGCGTCCGGCGACCTGGCCGGTTCGGACCCCGCCGCGCGATGGCAGCGGTCGCGAGCGTGCAGGCAACCGGGACGTTTCTCCTATCCTAGACGTCGCACACCGCGCCCCGGCACCCTGCGAGGATCGCCAGGGCTCAGGCGCGCGCGGCGGCCGGGCTCGCAGAGCCCGTCCGCGGCAGCAGTCGGCCGTTCCCGTCCTCCTCGAGGGGTCGCGGGCCGGGCCACGAGTCACGCCCCGGAGATGCCGGAGGCGAGGAGAAGAGGACTGGTGAACGCCACGATGAACCGCGCCACCCCGCGGTCGGTCGCCTCGGCGGCCTCCGCCGCCGCCGGCTGGTCCGCGATCGACTGGCGCGCCGTCGACACCACGCGGGTGCTCGCCGCCGACGCCGTCGAGAAGGTCGGCAACGGCCACCCCGGCACTGCCATCTCGCTCGCGCCGCTCGCCTACCACCTCTACCAGCACCGCATGCGCCTCGACCCGTCCGACCCCACCTGGATCGGACGCGACCGTTTCGTCCTCTCCGCCGGCCACTCGAGCCTCACCCAGTACCTCCAGCTGTTCCTCGGGGGATTCGGGCTGGAGATCGAGGACCTGCAGGCGTTCCGCACCTGGGGCTCCCGGACGCCCGGTCACCCCGAGGTCGGCGTCACCCCGGGCGTGGAGATCACCACCGGCCCCCTCGGCCAGGGCTTCGCCAGCGCCGTCGGAATGGCGATGGCGGCGCGTCGCGAACGCGGGCTGCTGGACCCGGACGCGCCGGACGGCCTGAGCCCGTTCGACCACACCATCTGGGTGATCGCCTCCGACGGCGACCTCCAGGAGGGCGTGAGCCTCGAGGCGGCCTCGCTCGCCGGCACGCAGCGACTCGGCAACCTCGTGGTGATCTGGGACGACAACCACATCTCCATCGAGGGCGACACGGAGATCACCTTCACCGAGGACGTCCTCGCCCGCTTCGCTGCCCAGGGCTGGCACACCGAGCGCGTGGACTGGACCGGCGGCGGAACCGAGTACGTCGAGGACGTCGCGGCCCTCGACGCGGCGCTCGACGCCGCGATCGCCGAGCGGGACCGTCCCACCATCATCGGGCTGCGGACGATCATCGCCTGGCCCTCGCCCACCAAGCAGAACACGGCTGCCTCCCACGGCGCCCGGCTCGGCCCCGCCGAGGTGCGCCTCCTCAAGGAGGAACTGGCCTTCGAGCCGGACGAGACGTTCGTGGTGGAGCCCGAGGTGCTCGCGCACACCCGGACCGCCCTGCGCGAGCGCGCCGCGCGGGCCCGCGCCGACTGGCAGGCCGCCTTCGACGCCTGGGCCCTGGCGAATCCCGACGGCGCCGCACTGCTCGACCGCCTGAGCCGACACGCTCTCCCCCAGGGCTGGACGGAGCACCTCCCGACGTTCCCGGCGGGCGTCTCGCTGGCCACGCGCTCCGCTTCCGGCGACGTGCTCACGGCCCTCTCGGACGTGCTGCCGGAGCTGTGGGGCGGGTCCTCGGACCTGGCCGGCTCGAACAACACCACCATGAAGGGCGCGCTCTCGTTCCTCCCCGACGAGCACGCCGTGCCCGGCGTCCTGGCCCACCGCTACGGACGCACCCTCCACTTCGGCGTCCGCGAGCACGCGATGGGCGGCATCCTCTCGGGGATCGCCCTGCACGGCCTCACGCGCCCGTACGGCGGCACGTTCCTCCAGTTCAGCGACTACATGCGCGGTGCCGTCCGGCTCGCCGCGCTCATGGGCGTCCCCGCGATCTACGTGTGGACCCACGACTCGATCGGCCTCGGCGAGGACGGTCCCACGCACCAGCCGATCGAGCACCTCGCGGCCCTGCGTGCGATCCCGCGCCTCGCCGTCGTCCGCCCTGCGGACGCGAACGAGACCTCCTTCGCCTGGCGGACCGTCCTCGAAAGAGCGGACGCCCCGACCGGCCTCATCCTCACCCGCCAGAGCGTGCCCACCTTCCCGCGCGGGGAGGACGGCTTCGCGCCCGCCGACGGCGTGGCCCGTGGCGCCTACGTGCTGATCGATTCGAGCACTCCGGTGCCCGACGTCGTCCTGCTCGCATCCGGCTCGGAGGTGCAGCTGGCGGTGGAGGCGCGAACGGCGCTGGAGGCCGACGGCGTCGGGACCCGCGTGGTGTCCGTGCCCTGCCTCGAGTGGTTCGAGGAGCAGGACGCGGAATACCGCGAGGCGGTGCTCCCCGCCGGCGTGCGCGCGCGGGTGTCGGTCGAGGCGGGCGTGGCGCTCAGCTGGTACCGCCTCCTGGGCGATGCGGGCCGAGCGGTGAGCATCGAACACTTCGGCGCCTCCGCCGACCCCGCCACGTTGTTCCGCGAGTACGGCATCACGGCCGACGCCGTGGTCGAGGCGGCGCGCGCGTCCCTCGCCCAGGTGCGCTCCTGACGGACGGCGCGACGACATGCTGGGCTCGCAGCCGACGGCGGGGGATCAGGACCCCACGGCCACCCCGCGCCGGAACCCGCTCCGGGACGCCACTGACCGGCGGCTCCCCCGGATCGCGGGCCCGTGCGGGCTCGTCATCTTCGGGGTCACCGGCGACCTCTCGCGGCGCAAGCTCATGCCCGCCGTGTACGACCTGGCCAACCGCGGCCTGCTGCCGCCCGGCTTCGGTCTCACGGGCTTCGCCCGGCGGGAGTGGGGCCGCGAGGACTTCGCTCGGGTGGTCCACGACGCCGTGAAGGAGCACGCCCGCACGCCGTTCCGGGAGAACGTCTGGGAGGAACTCGTCAAGGGGTTCCGGTTCGTGCAGGGCGAGTTCAGCGATCCGCAGGCGTTCGACCGCCTGGCCTCCACCGTCCACGAACTGGACACCGAGCGCGGCACCGGCGGAAACCACGCCTTCTACCTCTCGGTGCCGCCCGGTGAGTTCCCCGAGGTCTGCGGCCAGCTCGCCCGGTCCGGCCTCTCCCGCTCGGCGGACGGCACCTGGCGGCGCGTGGTGGTCGAGAAGCCGTTCGGTCACGACCTCGCGAGCGCACGAGAGCTGAACCGCGTGGTCTCGGAGGTGTTCGACCCGGACAGCGTCTTCCGGATCGACCACTACCTGGGCAAGGAGACGGTCCAGAACATCCTCGCGCTCCGGTTCGCGAACGCACTCTTCGAGCCCCTCTGGAACGCGGGCCACGTGGACCACGTCCAGATCACCATGGCCGAGGACATCGGCATCGGGAGCCGGGCCGGGTACTACGACGGCATCGGCGCCGCGCGGGACATCATCCAGAACCACCTTCTCCAGCTCCTGGCGCTCACGGCGATGGAAGAACCCGTCTCCTTCTCGGCCGAGGCGTTGCGGGCCGAGAAGGAGAAGGTGCTCTCGGCGGTCCGGGTGCCGGAGCGGCTCGACCTGCACACCGCCCGCGGGCGGTACTCCGGCGGGTGGCAGGGTGGGCGGCGCGTGTCCGGGTACGTCGAGGAACCGGGAGTGCCCGCGGGCTCCACCACCGAGACCTTCGCCGCCCTGCGCCTGGACATCGAGACCCGCCGCTGGGACGGGGTCCCGTTCTACCTGCGCGCCGGCAAGCGCCTCGGTCGTCGCGTCACCGAGATCGCCCTGGTCTTCAAGCGCGCCCCGCGACTGCCGTTCTTCGCCTCGACCGAGTCGCGCGACCTGGGCCAGAACGCTCTCGTCATCCGGATCCAGCCGGACCAAGGCGTCACGCTGCGCTTCGGGGCCAAGGTGCCGGACACGGCGATGGAGGTCCGCGAGGTGACGATGGACTTCGCGTACGGACACGCGTTCACCCAGTCCTCGCCCGAGGCGTACGAGCGCCTCATCCTCGACGTGCTGCTCGGTGACCCCCCGCTGTTCCCCCACCAGCCCGAGGTCGAATTGTCCTGGCGGATCCTCGACCCGGTGATCTCCCACTGGGCCGCGAGCGGCGCCCCGGAGGAGTACCGCCCCGGCACGTGGGGGCCGGCATCTGCGGCCGCGATGCTCGCGCGGGATGGGCGCACCTGGAGGACGCCGTGATCATCGACCTGCCGCACACCACGTCGGGCGCCGTCGGTGACCGCCTCGTCCGGCTCCGGGACGAAGGTGGCGTGGTGTCCCTCGGCCGGGTGCTCACGCTGGTGATCGAGACCGACGCCGGAGACGTCGAGAGCGCGATCGACGCCGCCAACGCCGCGAGCCGCGAGCACCCCTGCCGCATCGTGGTGATCGACCGCAGCAGCACGGACGCGGCCGGCGACCTCGACGCGGAGATCCGGATCGGCGGCGACGCCGGGGCAAGCGAGGTGGTGATCCTGCGCCCGAGCGGGGCGGTGAGCCGCGAAACGGACACGCTCGTGATCCCGCTGCTCCTGCCCGACGCCCCGGTGGTGGCGTGGTGGCCGAGCAGCCCGCCGGACTCGCCCTCCTTGGATCCCATGGGCGCCGAGGCGGACCGCCGGATCACCGATGCCATGCGGTGCTCCGACCCCATCGCCGCGCTCCACCGGCTGCGCGAGTCCTATCGGCCGGGCGACACCGACCTGTGCTGGGCCCGCGTGACCATGTGGCGGGCCATCCTCGCGACTGCGCTCGACCAACCGCCGTTCGAACCCGTCAC
The DNA here is from genome assembly GCA_029975645.1 of Actinomycetales bacterium. Lineage (GTDB taxonomy): Bacteria > Actinomycetota > Actinomycetes > Actinomycetales > JAHECE01 > JAHECE01. The sequence goes on along the minus strand of JARKOU010000262.1, from coordinate 2,050 downwards.
GGCGATCACCGTGCGCGGCTTCTCCCGCCGCCCGGCCTCCGTGCTCCTGGCGGCCTGGCTTGCCGACGGGCTGGACTGCCCGGCCACCCTCGAGGACTCCCCCTCGCCCCGCTCGGTGACGGAGGTCCGACTCGACCGGCCCTCCGGGCCGATCAGGCTCGTCCGCCCCGTGGGCGCCACCATCGCGACGCTCGAGCAGCCCGGTCTACCGACGCAGCGCATCGTCCTGCCCCCTCGATCGAGGGCCGAGTTGCTCGCCGAGGAACTGCGCCGGCTCGACCCGGACCAGACGTACGGTCGAACCCTCACGCGCGGCCTGAGCAGAGTGGAGATCCGATGAGCGAGCAGGGCTCGGTCGAACGGAACGTCGTCGTGGTTCCCGACGCCGCGGCGCTGGCCGAGACGACGGCGGCGCGGCTGCTCCTGGCGGTGGTGGACGCGCAGTCCGTGCGGCGCCCGGTGCACGTGGTCCTCACCGGCGGCACGGTCGGGATCGCGACCCTCGCCGCCGCGCGCCGCAGCCCGCTCGCGGGCGCCGTGGACTGGTCCGGCGTCCACCTCTGGTGGGGCGACGAGCGCTACCTGCCCACCGGCCACCCGGACCGCAACGAGACCCAGGCCCGCGAGGCCCTGATCGACCACGTGCCGGTCCCGGCGGGCAACGTCCACCCCATGCCGGGTCCGGACCGAGCGGCCTCCCCGGAGGCGGCGGCGCTCGACTACGCGGCCGACCTGGCGCGCTTCGCCGCACCCGACGCCGATCCGGCGGTTCCTGCCTTCGACGTGCTGCTCCTCGGCGTCGGTCCCGACGGCCACGTCGCCTCGCTCTTCCCGGGCCTGCCGGGTCCCACCGAGGTGACGAGCGCCGTCGTCGGCGTCCACGACTCCCCCAAGCCCCCGCCGCAGCGCGTCTCCCTGACCTTCCCCGCGATCAACGCCGCGGGGCATGTGTGGCTCGTGGCCGCCGGCGCGGAGAAGGCGCCCAAGGTCGGCGAGGCGCTCGCCGGCGCGGCCCCGGCCGACGTCCCTGCCGCCGGGCCCCACGGGCGCGAGCGCACGCTCTGGCTCCTCGACGCGGCCGCCGCCGGCGGTGCCGCGTGAGCGACATGCCCCGCCGCTCGACCGGGTCCGGCGGGCTCTCGGACCCCCGGTGGGACGAGGTCGACGAGTACCTCGCCCTGCGCCTGCTCCCGGCCGACGACGCCCTGGATGCCGCGCTCGAGGCCTCGTCCGCGGCAGGCCTGCCGCCCATCCAGGTCTCCCCCCTGCAGGGCCGCCTACTCACCCTCGTCGCGCGTCTCACCGGGGCCCGCGAGGTGCTGGAGATCGGGACGCTCGGGGGCTACTCGACGATCTGCCTGGCGCGAGGCCTGGCGCCGGGCGGGCGCGTCGTGACGCTGGAGCGTTCGCCCCACCACGCCGACGTCGCGCGGCGCAACCTCGACCGGGCGGGCCTGGCCGACCGCGTGGAGGTCGTCGTCGGGGCGGCGCTCGACACGCTGCCGACCCTGCCGAGCCGGGGCTACGGCCCGTTCGACCTGGTCTTCATCGACGCCGACAAGCCGGCCAACCCGCTGTACCTACGCCACGCGATCGACCTCGCGCGGCCGGGCGCCGTCGTCGTCGTGGACAACGTGGTCCGGCACGGGACGGTGGCCGACGCCGACGACCCCCACCCCGACGTCATCGGCAACCAGGAGATGCTCAACCTCATCGCCCTCTCCGGTGCGCTCGAGGCGACCGCGGTGCAGACCGTCGGCGTCAAGGGCTACGACGGGTTCCTCATCGGGATCGTGCGCGGCTGAGCCCGTCGGCGAAGGCGACGACGTCGCGGGCAAGCCGCTCGGGCTGCTCCCACAGCACCGCATGCCCGGCGTCCGGGTACTCGATCCACCGGCTCCCGGGAACGGCATCCACCAAGCGGCGGGTCTCGTCCCGGCTCAGGAACGCGTCCCGCGCGCCGCTCACGACGAGCGTCGGCGCGAGGATGGCTCCGCCGTCGGTCGGGGCCGCAGAGAGAAGGAGGCCGTCGAGACTCAGGCCCCAGATC
>JARKOU010000029.1 GCA_029975645.1 Actinomycetales bacterium | reverse complement strand
ACCGGCGCCGGGTTCGTCGTAGACGTAGCCGTTCTCGAGCGCGGCTTGGGTGGTTTCGTCACCGTAGTCCCACTGGGCGAGGTAGTCCACCGCGTCGACGTGCCCCAGCTCGCCGAGGATGCGCAGCGGCCGGTCGGCTTCCTCTCCTTGCAGGAACACGACGGTGATCCACCGCTCGGCCGGGATCGGGCGCGGGTGCCAGACGATCCGGCCCGACTGCGCGAACGCGGCCGAGAGCTGGTCGTCGGCCTGGTCGATCAGTGCGGCGGCACGCTCGAACCCTGCGGCGGCGGCGAGGGCGGCCTGTGCTCCGGCGGCACGGTCGCCGTCGTCGGTGCTCACTTGGTCGTGGCGGCGCGAATGGGCGGTCGCGAGCTGACCGAGTATCTGGTGCAGGGATCGGACACCGGCGGCCAGTTCACCGATCACCCGGTAGGTGTCGGCGGGGTCGTCCCAGCTTCGGGTCGCGTGGGCTAGGCCGCGCAGGGCTTCGGACGCTTCGGCGGCGTCGGCGAGGGGGTTGTCAAAGGTCGGCATGACCGGCTCCTTCGTTCATCAGTGGTGTGGGCACCGGCCAGGTGCACGTTAGGGTTCAGACGGTGCGACACAGAGGCAAGGCCGCCGCCGTGAACGAGGCGGCTTGCTGGCCGACGAGCCGCCTGGTTTCGCAGGAGCTTTGGATGGCGGCTTGGGTGATCGCCGCGACGGCGGCTTCGAGGTCGTCGATGCTCGGTGCCGACACCGAGATGAGGCCGGTCACGCGCAGGACGCCGTGCCCGGCGGTGAGGTCGGCTTCCTGTTGCAGCACGTCTTGGAACTCCGCTGATTGGGAGGCATCCTCGATCTGCCCGAGACGGGCACGCTGTGCGGCATCCGAGATGTATTCGACCTTCTTGCGGCGGATGTCGCGGGCGGCCTGGTCGGAGCGCATCGGCGTGTAGATCAGTGACACGGCCCGCTGGATGCCGGTGGAGAGCAGGATCGGGGCGGCGAAGCCGGGATAGACGAGGCGTCGGGGCCACTCGGAGATCCAGAGCACGGCGTGGTGGGCGGAGTCGGTGCGCAGGTTGCCCCAAGTTTCGGTGACCGCGACCGGGCCGGCGGTGGCGAGGTCGCGGCCGATCTGCCCGTGCCGCTCCAACGCGGAGGCGACCGCCGGGTCGTAGGCGGAGCGGAGGATGACGGCGATCTGGCCGGCGTCGAGCCAGCCGGACGGGGCGAGGTCGGCCGACCGCAGCGCGGATACCAGCGTGGACATCTCCTGCCGCAGCACTCCGGCGGCGCCCTTGATGCCGCCGCCGGCGGTCCTGATCTGCCGGGCGGCGGCCTTCATGTCCAGCGACAGGCTGATGGTGGTGGCGTGCCGTTCCCCGGCCGGGCCGGCACGCTCGAGCCACTCGGCGTAGGTGTCGGCGGCCCTCGAGCCGTCCGGGGTGCCGTGCGCGGTCCACCACTCCGCCAGCCCCGTGCCCGAGTCGGGCAGGGTACGTTCGAGGACTTGCAGCGTCGCGATCCTCCCCGAGCGGCACACCGTCGCCAACGCACGGCCCCAGGTCGTGACACGGCGCTCCTGTTCGCCAGGGTCCAACAGGACGAACGCGGGGTGCGTCACCTCGCATACCACCGTGAGGGTGGCGGCATGGGGGTCGTGGATCATGCACGCCCCGCTCTCTGGGTCGGCGTACTCCCGCAGCCTCGCCACGTCACCAGGCAGCGCGAGGGTCCCGACGGGACGGGGCCGGACGATGCGGCGACGGTAGAGCAACTGCCCGCCCGTGACCCGCCACAGCCACCAGAACGTGACCGGCAGCCACTCCACGACCGGACGCCCGCCGACAGGTATCCAGGTCAAGGCGGCGCAGAGCACCCAGACGGGGGCGGTGTAGGCGAGCAGCATCCCACCGCCGGCGTAGAACGCGCCGATCAAGGTCAGGCCGCCGATGCCGAGGGTGACGAGCTGCGCGACCGACAACCCCAACAGGACGCCCCGGCGGGTGAGGCGGCTGAACTTCACC
>JARKOU010000212.1 GCA_029975645.1 Actinomycetales bacterium | reverse complement strand
ATCGCGGTCCGCACGACGGGGCCCTCGTGTTCGACGTCCTAGGCGTCGCCGCCGGCGTTGCCGGTGGTGCCTGCGGTCACGTCGAGCAGCCGGTACCGCTCGATCGCGCGGGCCGGGGCGTTCTCCTCGACGTCGCCCCGGCGCGCCAGCGCCTGGAGCGTGCGCACGACGAGCGAGTGGGAGTCGATGAGGAAGTGCCGCCGCGCCGCCGCCCGGGTGTCGGAGAAGCCGAAGCCGTCGGCACCCAGCGTGAGGTACTCGCCCGGGATCCACGCGCGTACCTGGTCGGGGACCAGGTGGTCGTAGTCGGAGGTCGCGACGAACGGGCCTTCCGCTCCTTGGAGCTTGGCCGTGAGGTACGGCACGCGACCCGGTGCGCCAGGCTGGACGAAGGCCTCGCGGTCGGCGGCGAGGGCGTCGCGACGCAGCTCGGACCAACTCGTGACGCTCCAGACCGCGGCGCGCACGCCCCAGTCCTCGGCGAGGATCCGCTTCGCCTCGAGCGCCCACGGCACCGCGACGCCTGAGGCGAGCAGCTGAGCCCGGGGGCCGTCGCCGTCGACCGGGGAGACGAGGTGGATGCCGCGGAGGATGCCGTCCACGTCCACGTCTGCGGGCTCGGCCGGCTGGACGAACGGCTCGTTGTAGACCGTCACGTAGTACATGACGTTCTGGTCGCGGCTCTCGTTCTCGCCGTACATCCGCTGGATGCCGTCCCGGACGATGTGGCGCAACTCGTAGCCGAAGGCCGGGTCGTACGTGATCACGGCGCTGTTCGTCCCGGCCAGCAGCGGGGAGTGCCCGTCCGCGTGCTGGAGACCCTCACCGGTGAGCGTGGTCCGACCGGCGGTGGCGCCGATGATGAACCCGCGGGTCATCTGGTCGCCAGCGGCCCAGAACTGGTCGCCCGTGCGCTGGAAGCCGAACATCGAGTAGAAGATGTAGAACGGCACGAGCATCTGGCCTTGGGTGGCGTAGGTGGTGCCCACCGCCTGGAACGCGGCCGCGGAGCCCGCCTCGTTGATGCCGGTGTGCAGGATCTGCCCGGCCTCGGACTCCTTGTAGGACAGCATCAACTCGCGGTCCACGGCCAGGTAGTGCTGGCCGAGGGTGTTGAAGATCTTCGCGCTCGGGAAGATGGAGTCGAGACCGAACGTCCGTGCCTCGTCGGGGATGATCGGCACGATCCGCGGGCCGAACTCCTTGTCCTTCATCAACTCCTTGAAGAGGCGCACCAGCGCCATCGTGGTGGCGACCTCCTGGTTGCCGGAACCCTTGGCCAGCACCTCGTAGGGCTTCGGGCCCGGGAGCGTGACCGGGACGTAACGGTTGCGCCGCTCCGGGACGAAGCCGCCGAGCACGCGCCGACGCTCGAGCATGTACTGGATCTCCGGGGCGTCCGAACCCGGGTGGTAGTACGGCGGGAGGTACGGGTTCTCGTCGATCTGCGCGTCCGTGACCGGGATCTGCAGGGAGTCGCGGAGCAGCTTGAGGTCGTCCGCCTTCAACTTCTTCATCTGGTGGGTGGCCATGCGGCCGGCGAAGGACGGGCCGAGCATGTAGCCCTTGATCGTCTTCGCGAGGATGACGGTGGGCTGGCCCGTGTGCTGGGTCGCCGCCGCGTACGCCGCGTAGACCTTGCGGTAGTCGTGGCCACCACGCTTGAGCTGCCAGATCTCGTCGTCGGTCATCTTGGCGACGAGTTCCTTGGTCCGGGGGTCCCGCCCGAAGAAGTGCTCGCGGATGAAGGCGCCCGACTCTGCCCGGTAGGTCTGGAAGTCACCGTCCGGCGTGGTGTTCATGAGGTTCACCAACGCGCGGTCCTTGTCCGCGTTGAGCAGCACGTCCCAGCCGCGGCCCCAGACGACCTTGATGACGTTCCAGCCCGCTCCACGGAAGAAGGCCTCGAGCTCCTGGATGATCTTGCCGTTGCCGCGGACCGGGCCGTCCAGGCGCTGGAGGTTGCAGTTCACCACGAAGTTGAGGTTGTCCAGGCCCTGCGACGCCGCGAGCTGCAGCATGCCGCGCGATTCGGGCTCGTCCATCTCGCCGTCGCCGAGGAAGGCCCAGACCTGCTGGTCCGAGGTGTCCTTCAGGCCGCGGTTGTGCAGGTACTTGTTCACCCAGGCCTGGTAGATCGCCGACGCCGGGCCGAGTCCCATGGAGACCGTGGGGAACTCCCAGAAGTCGGGCATCAGGCGGGGGTGCGGGTAGGACGGCATGCCGCCGCCGGGGTGTGACATCTCCTGCCGGAAGCCGTCGAGCTGGTGCGCGGACAGCCGGCCCTCGAGGAAGGCCCGGGAGTAGACGCCGGGGGCCGCATGCCCCTGGAAGTAGACCTGGTCGCCGCCGCCGGGGTGGTCCTTGCCGCGGAAGAAGTGGTTGAAACCCACTTCGTACAGCGTGGCCGTGGAGGCGTAGGACGAGATGTGCCCGCCGACGCCGATGCCCGTGCGCTGGGCGCGGGTCACCATCACCGCGGCGTTCCAGCGGATCAGGCGGCGGTACTTGCGCTCGACGACCTCGTCACCGGGGAAGTAGGGCTCCTCGTGGACGCCGATCGTGTTGACGTAGGGCGTCGCGATCGACGTGGGCACGGCGACGTTGCGTTCCCGGGCCCGCTTGAGGAGGCTGAGAAGGATGTAACGGGCGCGCGGGCCGCCCTTCTCCTCGATGAGGCCGTCGAGGGACTCCAGCCATTCCCCCGTCTCTTCGGCGTCGTAGTCGGGCACCTGGCTGAGCAGACCGTTGATGAGGGGCCCAGACTCGTCTCGTGGTGACACAACACCCTGCTTTCATCCGGCGTCGTTGAGGGGTGACGCAGCGTCGTCGTCGGCGCGGTGCGCCCGGCACATTCTGTCGCGCGGCGGGCGCCGCCGTGGTCCTTCACAGCCTCCCACGCAGGACCTGGACGTGCGACACGCGGACGCACCGCGGGCGCGGTTGCACGAAGGTGCCCTCCTGCGGTGGGCTAGGTGGAGCATACGAGGATTGAGTGAGCGATCGGGCACGAAGGGAAGGACGTCACGGTGGGAGCGACGGCGGGGCCGAAGGGCCGCGCAACGAGGACGGACGCACTCGGATTCGCCTCGGGACAGGTGATCCAGGAGTACGGATACGACGGTGACGTCGATGGCAGCCTTCGGCGGGCCATCGAGGCGGTCACGGGCAGCGCCCTCGTCGACGAGGAGTACGGCGACGTCACGGACGGCGCGATCCTGTGGTGGCGGGAGGACGACGGTGACGTCCTGGACCTGACCGACGCCCTCATGGACGCCCAGGCGGCGCTCGACGACGGCGGCCTCATCTGGGTCCTGACGCCGAAATCCGGGCGGCCCGGGCATGTGGTGCCCCGCGACGTCGAGGAAGCAGCCCGCACCGCGGGCATGCACGCGACCAGCGCGATCACGGCAGCGCCGGGATGGTCGGGCATCCGACTGGCCGCCCGCGCGCGGGGGCGCTGACCGCCCTCCCCGGCCCCTGACGCTAGGCTGAGCGGGCTCGCGGGCCCGTAGCTCAGATGGTGAGAGCGCCGCGCTTACACCGCGGATGTCGGGGGTTCGAGTCCCTCCGGGCCCACTCGGGCGCCGCGCGAGCCCCACGCCCGGCGCCGCGCGAGCGCGCGCATCCGTTCGACGGCCTCCTCGCGCCTGCAGGCCCGGCGATCCTCGGTCGCGGCTGCCTAGTGACCAGCCCGTGTTTCGGGCGCGTGCGACACGCCGAGAGCGCACGAGGTGGTGAGCCCGCGAGACGTGGCGATGGATTCCGTCGCGCGGGTCAGGAGTCCACAACCGCGGTCATCCACAGAGCAGTTCTTCCCGCGGAACCCGATGTCGGCACACGGCTGTCTAGTCGCTGCGACGGGGAGATGCGCGGTGCTGGATTCCGTGGTGTCTACCCGGGCAGGGTCGCATCCCGGGAGGGGCTCGCCCCTGCCGATCCTCTCGGGAGGTGGGCGCCGTGGAACTGCGATCAGCGCAGTGCCTCCGTGCCCTCATGGACCAGGAGCAGGTGTCCCTGGGAATGCTCGCCGAGGCCGTCGGCGTCCACCGCAGCTTCGTCTCCCACCTGGTCAGCGGCCGGTCGCCGGGGTGCCTGCCCGAACGCGCCACGCGGATCGCCGAGGTCCTCGACGTGCCCGTCGAGGTGCTCTTCCGGGAGAAGGGCGATACCCGAGTCCGGCGCGAGGGCGTCCAGCGCCAGCTCGATGCGGCGCTGACCGGCAGGCGGAGCCGGTTGGCCGACGACGCCGAACGGGCCGGGTCCGAAAGGGCCGGGACCGAACGAGCCGGGACGAGGCGGTCCGGGACGAGGCGGGCCCCACGCGCACCGGGCCGGTAACCTGCGCCTCGTGCCCGTGATGCGTCTCGCCGAGATCGTCCGAATCCTCGAGCGGCGCTACCCGCCGGAGCTGGCCGAGTCGTGGGACGCGGTTGGCCTGGTGGTGGGTGATCCGGACCAGGAGGTCTCCCGCGTCATGCTCGCGGTGGACCCGGTCGAGGCGACCGTCCAGGGAGCCCTCGACTGGGGCGCCGACCTGCTGGTGAGCCATCACCCGCTCCTGCTGAGGCCGGTCCACTCGATCGCGGCGACCGGCGCGAAGGGCCGGGTGATCCACGCCTTGATGCGAGGCGGGTGCGCTCTCTACACGGCGCACACGAACGCGGATGCGGCGAGGGGCGGCGTTGCGGAGGCCCTGGCTCGCGCCGTCGGGCTGACCGGGACCCGCCCGCTGGTGCCAGCACCGACTCCCGCGCTGGACGCCCTGGTCACCTACGTGCCCGTGGGCGGGGCGGCGGGCCTGGTCGAGGCGCTCGCCGCGGCGGGCGCCGGCGCTCTGGGTGACTACTCGAGCTGCGCGTGGACCGTCGACGGGAGCGGCCAGTTCCTCCCGGGTCTCGGCGCTCACCCGACGGTCGGTGAGGTCGGCGAGCTGACCCACGTGAGCGAGACCCGGATCGAGATGGTCCTGCCCCGCGGGCGGCGCGACGACGTCGTCCGGGCGTTGCGCGCCGCCCACCCCTACGAGGAGCCGGCCTTCACGCTCGCCGAGATGGCGCCGACGGCGTCGCCCACCGGCGCCGGACGCATCGGCGACCTTCCCGAGCCGCTCACGCTCGAAGCATTCGCGCGTCGCGTCGTGGACGCTCTCCCGGCCACGGCGCAGGGCGTCCGGGTGTCGGGGGACCTCGGGGCACCCGTCCGCACGGTCGCGGTCTGCGGGGGGAGCGGCGACTCGTTCCTCTCCGTGGTGCGCGGCTCCGGCGTCGACGTGTACCTCACCGCGGATCTCCGGCACCACCCGACCTCGGAGGCGCGGGAGGCAGTCCGGAACGCCCGGCCCTACCTCGTCGACGTCGCGCACTGGGCCAGCGAGTGGCCGTGGCTGCGCCACGCCGCAGCCGCCCTGGAGGCGGACGTCGCCGCAGCCGGGGCAGGCGTCCGGACGCGCGTCAGCACCCTCGTGACGGATCCCTGGACCGCCCGATTCGATCGATCCCCGACGGCGGCCGCACCCCACGCCGCCCTGTCTTCCCCTGGAGAGCGTCCGTGAGCACAGCACCCGAGGCCGATCAGAGGCGACTCCTCGACGTCCAGGCCCTGGACACCCGCACCGCCCAACTGGCCCACAAGCGCCGGAGCCTGCCCGTGCTGGTGGACCTCGCCGCGCTCCGGGAGCGCCTGGCGGGAGCCGCGCGCGACGTCGTCGTCGCTCGGACCCTCGTCTCGGACCTCCGGCGGGAGGTCGCCAAGGCCGAGGCGGACGTCGAGCAGGTGCGCGTCCGTGCGGCACGGGACCGCGCCCGGCTCGACGCCGGAGCCGGTTCGCCCCGCGACCTCGAGGCCCTCCAGCACGAGTTGGAGAGCCTGGCGCGGCGCCAGGGGGTCCTCGAGGAGGTGGAGCTCGAGGTGATGGAGCGCCTGGAGGCGGCCGAGGAGGCCATGGGCGCGGCGGCGCGGCTGCGGGACGAACTCGTGGCGCGGGAGGGGGCCTTGGCGGAACAGGCCGAGGCGGCCCTCTCGGAGATCGACCGGGATGCGGCGACGGTGGCAGGTGAGCGCGAGACGGCGGTGGAGGGCCTCGACGCCGGGCTCGTGACCCTCTACGAGCGCATCCGTGCCCAGTCCGGGGGGCTGGGCGCCGCGGCCCTGCGCGGCACCCGGTGCGAGGGCTGTCGACTGGAGCTCAACCCGATCGACCTCGCCCGGATCCGGTCCGCGGCCCCCGACGAGGTGGTGCGGTGCGAGGAGTGCGGGCGCATCCTCGTCCGGATCCCGGCTCCGGGCGGACCCGCGGCATGACCCCCGCGACCTCCGCGCGGCACGGCGGCGCGGACGCCGGGCGTCGGCGGCTCGTGATCGAGACCGACGGCGGTGCGCGCGGCAACCCGGGGCCGGCCGGCTACGGGGCGGTGGTGCGCGACGCAAACGGCGCGGTCCTCGCCGAGCGCGCGGACTTCCTCGGCATCACGACCAACAACGTCGCTGAGTACTCGGGGCTGGTGGCCGGGCTCAGGGCTGCCCGGGAGATCGATCCGGACGCGCTCGTCGAGGTGCGGGCGGACTCGAAGCTGCTCGTCGAGCAGATGTCCGGGCGCTGGCAGATCAAGCACGAGCAGATGCGCCGGCTGGCCGCGGAGGCTCGCGCGGCCTTCCCGCCGGCCCAGGTCCGGTACACCTGGGTCCCCAGGAGCCAGAACGGTGCCGCCGACGCCCTCGCGAACGAGGCGATGGACCATCGACTCGCAGTGGTGCGGGATAGGCCGGCGGCGGCAGCGGGTGGCGACGCGGCTCGCCCGGCGGAGGCGGTGCCCGGCGGTGGCGGGCGGGCGCCGTCGTCGCCCGGTCCGACGGGGGAGAGCGGCTCCACCGGCGAGCATCCGGCACCCCCGCGCGCGCTCGGAGCGACCATGCGATTCGGCGCGGGTGAGCCGCTCACGGTGGTGCTCGTGCGGCACGGGCAGACCGACATGACGGCGGCGCGCGCCTTCGCCGGGGGAGACGGCCCCGGTGCGAGCCTCAACGCCCGGGGCAGGACCGAGGCGGCGCGCGCCGCCGACCTGGTGCGGCGGATCGGGCGCGACGCCTGGCCGGACCTCCCGCCGGTGAGTGCCGTGTTCTCGTCCTCGATGCTGCGGGCCCACCAGACGGCCGGCGCCATCGGGCGCCGGGTCGGCGTACGCGTGGAGATCGACGACGCGTTCGCCGAATGCCGGTTCGGCGAGTGGGAGGGACTGACCGCGGCGGAGATCGAGGAGCGCTGGCCGGGTGCCCTCCACCGGTGGTACGCGGACCCGGCCGAGCGCGCGGTGGGTGGGGAGTCCATGAGGGACGTCGCCGAGCGGGTGCGCCGGGGCATCGTCCACCTCGCGCATCGGCACGCGGGCCGGACCGTCGCCGTCTCGACCCACACGATCGCGGTCCGGGCCGGTATCGGCTCGGTCACCGGGATGGCGCCGAGTGCCTGGTCCGGCCTACGGGTGCCGCCCGCGTCGTTGACCATCCTTCGACTGTGGTCCGACGGCCACGAGGTGACGGCCCTGGGCTGCCCGAGCGACCTGTGAACGCCCGATCGGGCCGGCGGCACCGAGCCCGGTAGGCGCCGGGAGGCTCGACCGCGTACCCTGGGTGCGCGGATGAGTCGGCCAGGCGGTCGCGTCGGGCGGGTCTTCGGACCTGACCCGCCGAGGAACGTCCGGGCTCCGTAGGGCAGGGTGGTGGGTAACGCCCACCCGGGGTGACCCGCGGGACAGTGCCACAGAAAGCAGACCGCCTGCTCTGGTTCGCCAGGGCCGGCAAGGGTGAAACGGTGGTGCAAGAGACCACCAGCGCACCGGGTGACCGGTGCGGCTCGGCAAACCCCACCCGGAGCAAGGCCAGACAGGGAGCGTTCGAGGGCGGCCCGCCCGAGCTCCCGGGTAGGCCGCTGGAGGCGTGCGGCAACGTACGTCGTAGATGGATGGCCGCCACCGGTGCGCGAGCACCGGGACAGAACCCGGCGTATCGGCCGACTCATCCGCCCCTACGGGGCTGCCACGGGCAGATGCCTGCCCTGCGAGTCCTCGACCCGCACGGAGTCAGCAGCGCCTGCCGAGCGCGGGTTCCACTGCATCACGGGTCCGGTCGTCCTGTCCGGCCGGGGTATGGCAGGGCGACCGAGCGTCTCACTAGGCGGTAAGGAGGGGCGACGTGCCGGGAGGGCTCGCAGGCACGGTCGCGTCATCCTGCCGCAGCAGGTGCCCCTGCACCTCGTAGGTTGACGGATTGCAGCCCGCCTGCTCGCTCACGGATTCGATCAGGATGGTGACGTCGGCCGTGCTCCATGTTCCCGGCCCGTACACCGTGCGCACGCGATTGCCAAGGACGATGCTGAATGTCACGGTGTTGTCGTAGGCACCGACGACGGTTCCGTCCTCGGTGACGCACTCACCAGTGACGTGCCAGACGTCGCTGGCCGCCAGCGAGCCCTCGCCGCGGGCCAATCCCCAGGCAAGGACCTGGGACGCGGATGCCTCGAAGCCAGGGAAGTCGTGACTGACCGTGCAGCGCCCCGCCCCTGAGTCGCAGTCCTGCCCCAACGTGAGGGTGGTGCGGGGTAGCGGCTGGCCGAGCGGGGGGAGGTCCTCGCTATCGCTGTGCCTCATGCCCACGTCCTGGGTGACGACTGCCTTGCCCGAGAAGACGCCCGCTGCGATGGGCTCCTTCAGCGGGCTCTGGGCCGCGGCCATCGGCTCCGATGCCCCGATGCCGTCCTGCGTTGGTGCACCAGAGAGCGCTCCACCGACGACCAGGAGGAAGAGGCCTGAACCGAGGACGGTGCCTCCCGCAAGCTTCCCCGAAAACCCGAACGGCTTCCGGCCGACCACCATGGGCAGACCCACGGCCACCAACCAGGAGGCGAGGAAGATCACGGCACAAGAGGGCCCCGCCGGCATACCCAGGAACCAGAGCGCCAGACCGATGACGACAGCCCGGACCCAACGGCGGCGCGGCGCATCACGGGGAGGCTCGACTCGAGCAGTGTCCTCGATCCAGACGCTCCACTCTGGCGGGTGTGGCGGCCAGTACCGGTTGACGCCGTACGTCATGAGAGCGGAGGGTCAGCCGGCGTAGCGCGCCGCGGTGAGAGCCAGGGGAATGCGGGTAGTGGTCGTCATGGCGATCCTTTGGCGCCGGGGCGCATCCCGCGCTGAGGCGAGGAGCGCCGTCGGCGGGCTGGAACGGCGTTCGCATAGCGAACCGGCCGCACACCTCGTGGGCCTCCTCGAGGTTAGCGACGGCCGGGTGAGCGACCATCACCACGTCGATGCCCGCTTCGACCCGCTTGCGCGCTGAACTGCTGTTTCGCCCGGGGTCCGTCGGGCGCCAGTGACGAATGTCATTCTCGACAGGACCGCCGACTCGGTGCTAGAGACCCCTTGGCCGAGCGATGGTCCCGCGGTCGAGAACGAACGCACCGGCCTCCCCCCGGCCCATGATCAGGCCGCGAGCGTGCCCCCGAACACCTGCCAGGCCAAGGCCGACTTCGCCACCAGGCTCAGGGTGATGTAGGCGCGCTCGCCGACCAGGTAGTCGCGGAAGCGGCCCACCGGCTTGTACTGCAGCCACTGGTTGAGGGCGAAGACGTTGAAGAAGAGGAAGAGCGACACGATGATCCCGTAGACGAACGCGGGCGGCTCGGCTCCACTCGTGGAACCGGGCGCCACGACGTAGACGAGGATCGCGAGCCACGGCACGATCCCGGCGATGCACCCGAAGATGAACGGCAGCCAACCGCCGTCGCCGGGCGTCTGGTACTTCTCCTGGAGCCACCCGAACAGGATCATCGAGGCGTTGACGCCGAAGAGCGCGAGCAGGGCTGCGACGTCCGTAATGCCGGTGATCTGGGCGATCAGGACGATCATCAGCGAGCTGGAGAGCGAGTACTCGACCCAGCGGAAGTAGTTGCGGTACTCCGTCAGGCCGGCGGTGTAGCGGCGGAAGAAGCCCGGCGACGAGACGATGACGTGGAACAGCGCGGAGAGGGCGAGGAAGGCGGCGACCGCCGGGCCGATCGCCACGTCGAAGATGTCCACGGTCTCGCCGGGAGATCCGGGCGGCCCGATGAGGTAGGTCCCGGTGACCGGGATGGCGAAGTCGTTTGCCAGGGCGAGCACCGCGGCGGCCTGCGCCGCGTGGAACGCCGCCGCGATGAGGTTGTACCGGCGCAGGCCCGGGAATCGTGCCTGGTCGATTTCGGTCGCGGGGACAGGCTGCCGGGTTTCGGCGAGCGTCGAACGGGCCATGGTCGATCCTCCTGGACAGTCATCGTGGTCTTCCCCCGTGCTGCCCCTTCTTCCCCCGCCCACGGCTCCGTGGATGCACCCCTCGTCACCGGATCACCCGCCCCGGACGCGGGCCGGTCACTCCTTCAGCCTGGCCGCGACGATGCTGCCGATGACGTCGTATCCGGCGTCGTTCGCGTGGAAGTCCAAGGCCGAGCACATCCAGGTCCAGGCGCACATGAGCGCCACGCTGGCCGGAGCGGAACCACTAGGCGTCGAGAAGGGCACCGGAGTGGAATCCAGTGAATGGAAGACCGAGGCGACGTCGGCGACCGTTGCGCCCACGCCCGTGGCGACCGATTGGATGACCCCGTTCACTGTCGCGTGCAGCGGGACCGACGCCAGTGCGATTCCTTGGCCCGCGGGACCGTTGAGCCAGAACGCGAGGGCGGGGTTGTAGAGGTTGAGGACCACGATCGGGGCGCCGGGCGCCGCGTCGCGGAGGGCGGCCAGAATGAACGTCAGGCGCGCGCTGACGCCGTCGAGGCCCAGGCAGCCGACCTCGGTGCAGCCGCCGACTGCGAGCGGAACGATGTCGTTTGCACCGATGCTCACCGTGATCGCACGGATTGTGCTCGGATGCGCGCGGAGGAATCCCACGGCGGCCGCGAGCTGGCTCCCCTCGTCATAGGTGCACTTCCCACCGGCGATCATGGTGCCGGTGCTCTCACCCACGCAGCTGAGGTTCACAAGCCGCGTGCCGGGGGCGTCTTCCCTGATCGCCGCGAGGACGTTGTCTGCGTACCCTCCAGGGAGGTTGGTTCCGGCGCCGGGCTGATAACCGGCGGCGAGCGAGTCGCCGAGTTGGAGGTAGTAGCTGCTCGGGGCTCGTCCGTGGTGGGCAGCCACGGCGGCAACCGCTTGGCTGGGAATCAGGAGGACCAGAGTGGCACCCAGAAGGGCGGCGAGGAGGTGAGTATGGAATCGCACGTGAGCCATGGAATGCCCCTCGGATCGGTCTGGGCGGCAAGCATTCCAGGCGCTCAGTTGCCAGGCACGCGGTTCGGCGACCGTCTTCCCCTCCGGACGCCCTCTCACTGCTGCTGAGCCGGGGCCGGAACACAGCGACTGCTAGGGCCAGATGCCGCGCTGCTCGGTGACGGTGGCAAGGCGCTGGACCGCCTCCACCATGGCCGCCGTCCGCAGGTCGGTGCTCAGTCCTGATGTGGCAGCGTCGGCAGGGAATCCGCGCCAGCGCGCGACCACGCGGTCGACGGCGCTCACCATCGCCTCTCGGAGGTGGGCATGCACCTCCTCGAGCGACCAGTCGTGGTGCTCGATGTTCTGCACCCATTCGGCGTAACTGACGACGACGCCGCCCGCGTTGGCGAGGATGTCGGGGAGCACGGGGACGCCGCGAGCCGCGAGGGCGTCGTCAGCCTCGGGCGTGACGGGCCGGTTCGCCCCCTCCAGCACCACGCGCGCCCGGACCGACCCGACGTTCCCGCTGTGGATCTGGCCGCCGAGCGCGGCCGGGACCAGGACGTCGCACTCGAGGGCCAGGAGGTCCTCGTTCGTGATCGTGCGAGTGCCGGGGGTGCCGGCCACCGTCCCTGCCTCGGCCTTGTGCGCGGCGACCCGCTCGAGGTCGAGCGCGGCGTCATCGTCGGCGAGGATT
The DNA here is from genome assembly GCA_029975645.1 of Actinomycetales bacterium. Classification (GTDB taxonomy): domain Bacteria; phylum Actinomycetota; class Actinomycetes; order Actinomycetales; family JAHECE01; genus JAHECE01. Next base: position 20,170 of record JARKOU010000212.1, on the reverse strand, counting down.
CCGCCGCGTGAGTCGGAGACCGCGACCACGCGGGCTCCGCGGTCGCGGAAGCAGCGCGCCGCCGCCGTTCCGACGTCGCCGAAGCCCTGGATCGCCACACGCGCGCCGTCGAGCGCCGACATCCCCGGGAGCCCGTCCACCTGCAGGAATCGCTCGAGGGTCTCGACGCAGCCGCGGCCGGTGGCCTGGTCGCGGCCCTGCGATCCGCCGAGTTCCCGCGGCTTCCCGGTGACCACCGGCCAGTTGTTCTCCCCGGGGTGCATCTGGTCGTAGGTGTCGAAGACCCACGCCATGACCCGGGCGTCCGTGTAGAGATCCGGGGCAGGGATGTCCGTATACGGCCCGATGTCGTCGCCCAACTCGGCGATGTAGCGGCGGGTGAGGCGACGCAGCTCGCCTTCGCTGAGGCTCTTGGTGTCGCAGGCGATGCCGCCCTTGGCGCCGCCGAAGGGGACGCGGACGAGCGCGCACTTCCACGTCATGAGCGCGGCCAGCGCCGTCACCTCGGTGAGGGTCACGTCCGGGTGGTAGCGGATCCCGCCCTTGCCGGGTCCGAGCAGGCGGCTGTGGAGAACGCGGTAGCCGACGAAGTTCTGCACGGATCCGTCGTCCATCTGGATGGGCAGGTTGACCACGATGGACCGCCGGGCCAGGCGTAGGAAGTCCACCAGGCCGGGTTCCACCTGGGCCAGGTGAGCCCTGGCCCGAGCGAACTGCTCGTCCACGATGCGCCGGGGCCCGAGTTCCGGTTGCGTGCGACCACCTCCAGCCGTGGCCGGTCCTGTCCTCGCAGCATGGCACGCGGAGGCCGACGGCGCGTCGAGCCCTTGGGCCCAGGTGTTGCGCCGATCCCCGGCCCTAGCCTGCCGGAGGGTGGACGAGGAGGTGAGCCGGTGGCCGCGGCGAGGACGTGGTGGGCCGCCGTGGCGCTCGGGCTGCTAGCCGTCCTCACCCTCGCGGCGCCGGGATGGGCCGCACCGGGCGAGGAGTCATCGGACACGGTCATCTACTTCTTCTGGGGGGACGGCTGCCCGCACTGCGCCGCGGCCGAGCCGTTCCTGGCCGACCTCGCCGCGCGCTACCCGGGGGTCGAGGTCCGCGACTTCGAGGTCTGGTACCACCCGGAGAACGCCGCGGCCCTCGAGCGCATGGCGGACGCCTTCGGCTTCGTCCCGAGCGGTGTGCCCGTGATCATCGTCGGCGACACCTACTGGATCGGGTTCTCCGAGGAGCGGACGGCGGCGCCGATCGAGGCCGTGGTGGCCGCCTGTGCCCAGACCGGGTGTCCGGACGCCGGCGCCGGGGTCCTCGGCCCCGCCGCGCCGAGCCCGTCGCCCGGTGAGGCGTCGCCGTCGTCGTCCGCTTCGGCGTCGACATCAGGCGGCGGCGACGGTCCGGGGGACGGCGAGGGGGGCCAGACCCTCGCCGCCGGGGACTCGGCCCTCTCGCTGCCGATCTTCGGGACCGTTGACCTCTCGCGGCAGTCGCTCGTGCTGAGCACGGTGCTCATCGCCCTCGTCGACGGCTTCAACCCCTGCTCCCTCTGGGTGCTCTCGGTCCTGCTCGCCCTGACCCTGCGGGGCGGTTCGCGCCGGACCACCGTGCTGGTCGGGCTCGTCTTCATCGCGGTCACTGCCTTCGTGTACGCCCTGTTCATCGCCGGCGTCTTCTCGGTGCTGACGCTCACGAGCATCGCGCCATGGGTGCGGGTCGCGGTCGCCGTCGTCGCGCTCGTCTTCGCGACCGTCAACGTCAAGGACTACTTCTGGTGGCGGGAGGGGGTCTCGTTCACCATCCCCGAGGAGGCCAAGCCGGGCATCTACCGGCGCATGAGGCGGGTCGCGGCGTCGGGGGAGTCTCTCCCGGCCCTGGTCGGAGGGACGATCGTGCTCGCCGCGGGCGTGTCGCTGGTCGAGTTCGCGTGCACGGCCGGCTTCCCCGTGCTCTGGGCCAACATGCTCACCGCCCAAGAGGTCACGGCGGCGACCTTCCTGGCCCTCCTCGCGATCTACCTGGTGATCTACCAGGCCGACGAGTTGCTGATCTTCGGCGCGGCCGTGGTCACCCTGCGCGCGAGCAAGCTCCAGGAGCGCGGAGGCCGGATCCTCAAACTCGTGGGCGGCATGCTGATGCTGACGCTCGCGGCCGTGATGCTGGTCAACCCCGCCCTGATGAACGACGTCGGCACGTCGCTGCTCGTGTTCGTGGTGGCCCTGGGCGCGGCCGGGCTGGTACTCCTCGTGCACCGGGTGGTGCTCCCGCGGTTCGGGATCCGGATCGGCACGGAGGACGGGATCAACCCGTCGGCGGCTCGGGGGCGTCGTTCGTAGGCGGCGCGTCCTCGTCCCCGGAGTGTTTCGGCGGGGGGAGCACCGCTGTCCCGCCGTCGAGGTCGATACCGAGCGGCGGCTCGCCCGTCTCCTTCTGTGCGATCGTCAGGCGCTGCCGGTCCTGCTCCTCCACGATGTGCTGCCGGCTGGGCTGGAAGAGCAGGTAGACGTCGGCGAAGACGCCGCCCCCGCCGCCGCCGCGCGACCGCCGCCGCCAGTAGATCCAGCCGCGAGATTCCGCCCAGAGGGCGATCCGGTCCAGGACCAGGAGGGCGACGACGGCGCCCAGCCCCCACCAGAGCCACGTCACGGGGCTCGCCGCCGCTCGGCCACGGCGCGCGCCTGCGCCGCATGCTCCTCGCGCAGCCAGGCCGGGGCTGCCTCGAGGCGCGGGTCCGCGCTGCTCCGGAGATCCGCGAGATCCGTGAGGTAGGCGCGGTCGAGCGCGAGGCGCCGGCGCGCCTCCGCCGGATCGGCCGGGCTGCCGTGACCAGGGATGACCACGTCCACGTGACCCCCGGTGACGTAGGCAGCGAGCCGGTCGAGTCCGTGGGCGTAGTCCTCGAGCGGGTCGTCCGCCTCGAGGTCCAGGAGGGGCACCTCCACGTCGGAGAGCATGTCGCCCGCGACGAGCACCCGAGCCTCGGGCAGGTACAGGGCTGCGTGCCCGGCCGCGTGGCCCTGGTGACCGATGACGAGCGCGGGGAACGGCAGGTCCGGGAGGGCGTCGTCCTCGGGGAGTGCGGTGAGGTGCGCCAACGTCAGGTGCAGCACGGCGGACTGTTCGTCGACGGCGCGGGCCATCTCCGCGTGCAGGTCACCGTGCCGGGCTCGAGCGGAGGCGACGGCGCCGGCCCGGGCCCACCGCGGGACGTCGCCGAGAGCCTCGGTCCACAGGAGGTGGTCCCAGTGGGGATGGGTCGAGAACCCGGCGATCACGCGCCATCCCCGGGACGCGACGTCGGCGGCGAGCGCGTCCAGGTCGTGCCGGGTGGGCCCGGGATCGACCACGAGGGCGTCACCTGCGCGAACCACCACCGTGGTGGTGGTCGCGTAGAGCGTGGCCCGGGCCACGAAGACCCCGTCGGTGACCTCGACGAGGACGCCGGACGCGGGTCTGCCGGCGGCGGTCATGCCGGGCAGGGGGACGGCACGGTCACGGGACCGTGAGGATCTCGGCTCCGCTCTCGGTGACGAGGAGCGTGTGCTCGAACTGCGCGCTGCGGCTCAGGTCTGCGGTGACCACGGTCCAGCCGTCGTCCCACATGCGCCAGTCGGCCGTGCCGAGGGTCAGCATCGGCTCGAACGTGAAGACCATGCCCGGCTCGATCACCGTGTCGTAGTCCGGCGCGGCGTCGTAGTGCGGGATGACCAGGCCCGAGTGGAAGGCCTCGCCCACGCCGTGCCCGGTGAAGTCGCGCACCACCCCGTAACCGAACCGCTTGGCGTAGGACTCGATCACCCGTCCGATGACGTTGACCTGGCGACCCGGCCGGACCGCCCGGACGGCGCGCGCGAGCGCCTCGCGAGTGACGTCGATGAGGGCCTGGGACTCGGCGTCGATCTGGCCGACTCCGAACGTGGCGTTGTTGTCCCCGTGGACGCCGTCGACGTACGCCGTGATGTCGACGTTGACGATGTCGCCCTCGGTCAGGACGGTGGAGTCCGGGATGCCGTGGCAGATCACTTCGTTGAGAGACGTGCACAGCGACTTGGGGAAGCCGCGGTAGCCGAGCGTGGAGGGGTACGCCCCGTTCGCGATGAGGAACTCGTGGCCGATCCGGTCGAGTTCGTCGGTGGTCACCCCAGGCGCGACCGCGCGGCCGACCACCTCGAGCGCCTGGGCGGCCAGGCGGCCCGCCCGGCGGATCCGGGCAATCGTCTCGGGAGTTTTCACCTCGCTGCCCGTGAACGGCCGCGGGGCCGGCCGGTCCACGTATTCGGGGCGCGAGATGGCGCGCGGCACGGGGCGGCGGGGTGAGATCGTTCCCGGGACCAGGGTGCCGCGGGGGGCGCGGGTTGCTGCGACCATGGGTTCCAGTCTACGGACGCCTCACCGACGGCGCCCCGCGCGGCTTGGCAGTCGCCGGTGCCCGTTCGGCCGGCGTCGGGGCTTCCGGAGCGCAGAAGGACGGTGGAGGGTGGGCAGCAGGAGGTGACCGACGTGGCGGAGCGACCGCGCGAGTTCTACTACAACCTCGAGACGCACGAGGTGGAGGAGGGCCTGGTGAGCGACTGGACCAGACGGATCGGTCCGTACCCCACTCGGGAGGATGCCGAGCACGCGCTCGAGACCGCGGCCCGTCGCAGCGCGGCGTGGGACGAGGCGGACCGCCGGTGGCGCGGGGAGGACGAATGAGCCGCCCCCGCCGGCAGATCCCCAACCCGGGACTCGGCGTGCTGGCGCTCGTCCTGCTCCTCGCGGGGATCGTGGTGCTCGCCATGGCCTTCACATCGTGAGCCGGTTCCCTCGGCCCGGTCGCCCGCTCTACTGCGCGTAGGTGTGCTCCGGGCCGGGGAACGCCCCGCCCCGCACTTCGGCCACATAGTCGTCAGTGGCCGTGCGCAGCGCCTCGCCGACGGCCCCGAAGCGCTTGGCGAACCGGGGCGACCATGCGCCCATGCCGGCCATGTCGAGCCAGACGAGCACCTGGCCGTCGCAGTCGGGCCCGGCGCCGATCCCGATGGTCGGGATCGTCAAGGCCTGGGTCACCTGGGCGGACACCGGGGCCGGCACCATCTCGAGGACGACGGCGACAGCGCCCGCCGCCTCGAGGGCGAGCGCGTCGTCGACCATGCGCTCCGCGGCGCCCTCGCCGCGACCCTGGACCCGCTTGCCGCCGAGGATGTTCTCCGACTGCGGGGTGAAGCCGAGGTGGCCCACCACCGGAATGCCCGCCCCGGTGAGAAGGTGCACCGAAGGGGCGACGCGCGCCCCGCCCTCGAACTTGACGGCGTGCGCTCCCGCTTCCTTGAGCATCCGAACAGCCGTGTGCAGGGCCTGGTCTGGGCCGGCTTCGTAGGTGCCGAACGGGAGGTCGGCCACCACGAGCGCGCGACGGGCCGTGCGGGCGACGGCGCGGACGGCCGGGATCATCTCCTCGACCGTCACGGGGATGGTGTTGGGGTGGCCGAGCATGTTGTCGCCCATCGAGTCCCCGACGAGCAGCAGGTCCACGCCCGCCTCGTCGAAGATGCGGGCGGTCGGGGCGTCGTAGGTCGTGAGCATGGTCAGGCGCACGCCGCGTGCCTTCGCCTCGCGGAGGTGGTGCACGCGCACGCGCCGGGGGGGAGATCCGGCCGGGGCGCCCGTCACGGGGTCGGGCCGGGCGTCGTCGTCGCTCATGGGTGCCTACTCCTCACGCCACCGGGTGGTCACCGGGAGCCGTCGGTCGCGCCCGAACGCCAGCGAGGTGACCTTCGGGCCCAGGGGGTACTGCCGCCGCTTCCATTCGGCGCGGTCTACGAGGCGGAGCACCAGGTCCACCGTCAACGGGTCGAAGCCCGAGCCGATCAACTCCTCCCGCCCCAGCGCGCGCTCCACGTAGGCGTCGAGGACCTCGTCGAGCAACTCGTAGTCGGGGAGGGAGTCCTGGTCGGTCTGGTCGGGACGCAGGTCGGCCGACGGCGCCGTGGTGATCGAGTTCTCGGGGATCGGCGGGGTCTGGCCGGCCTCGACCGCCGCCGCGTTCCGCCAGCGCGCGAGTTCCCAGACCCGGGTCTTGGAGACGTCCTTGATGGGGGCGTAGCCACCGACAGCGTCCCCGTAGATGGTCGAGTAGCCGGTAGCCAACTCGGACTTGTTGCCCGTTGCGAGCACGAGGTGGCCCTCGGCGTTGGACAGGGCCATGAGGATCACCCCGCGCATGCGGGCCTGCAGGTTCTCGGCCGCGATGCCCGAGAGGTCCATCTCCTCCTGGAACGCGTCCACCATCGGGGTGATCGGCTGACGGCGCAGGTGCAGGCCGGTGCGCTCGGCCAGGTCGGCGGCGTCGTCCAGGCTGTGCTGGGAGGAGAACATGCTCGGCATCGCGACGCAGTGGACGTTTTCGGCGCCGATGGCGTCGACGGCGATGGCCGCCACGAGCGCGGAGTCGATGCCGCCGGAGAGCCCGAGCACGACGGAGCGGAAGCCGTTCTTGACCACGTAGTCGCGCAGCCCCGTCACCACCGCCGCGTACATCTGGGCCGGGTCGTCCAGCTCGGGCGCGATCGCCGGTGCGCTCACCGGCACCGGCGGCCGGCCCGGGCCGGGGAGGTCCACCAGGAGGAGGTGGTCCTCGAAGGCGGGCGACGCCGCAACCAGGGACCCGCGCGCGTCGATCACGAACGACGCGCCGTCGAACACCAAGTCGTCCTGGGCGCCGACCAGGTTGACGTAGGCGAGCGGGGCGTCGACCTCGCCCGCGCGGGTCTGGGCCAGGAGGCGGCGCAGCGGGGACTTCCCGCGCTCGTAGGGCGAGCCGTTGATGACCACGAGCAGGTCGATGCCGGTCTCGGCGAGGGCCTCCACCGGGCCGCCGTCCTGCCAGATGTCCTCGCAGATCACCACGCCGACACGTTGGCCCTGGACCTCGGCCACGAGGGTGCCCGTGCCGGGTGAGAAGTGCCGGTACTCGTCGAAGACGCCATAGTTGGGCAGGTGGTGCTTCGCGTAGCGGGCGACCACGCGCCCGTCCCGCAGGATCGCCGCGGCGTTCGTGGGACGCCCCAGGGCGGCGGTGCCCAGATGGCCGAGGACCACCGTCAGGTCGCCGTGACCGTCCGCGTCGATCGCTGCTGCGAGGGCGCTGAGCTCCGCAGCGACGGCGCGCTGGAAGGAGCCGCGCAGGGCGAGGTCCTCGATGGGGTACCCGGTGAGGGCCATCTCGGGGAACGCCACGAGGTGCGCGCCGGCCTGGGCGGCCCGGGCGCAGGTCGCACGGATGAGGGCGGCGTTCCCGGCGAGGTCGCCCACGCAGGTGTTCACCTGGGCCAGTGCCAGTCGCAACGTCGGCATGGAGCCAGCCTATTCGCCGCGCCGGGCCGACGACGGCGCCCGGCTCGCTCGGTGCACCGTCCGGCCCTCCGGGCAGGGCAGACGGTGCGGAGTTGCGGCCGGGCGCTTCGCGAGCGGCACCGCGAGCCGCCATGATGGTGCCCGTGCCCCGGCGCCCGATGACGGGCGCTGCCGACCGAGCGACGCGCGGGAGTGATCCATGGACAGGCAGCAGGAGTACGTGCTCAGGTCGATCGAGGAGCGCGACACCCGCTTCATCCGACTCTGGTTCACGGACGTCCTCGGCATCCTGAAGTCGGTCGCCATCGCCCCCGCCGAGTTGGAGGGGGCATTCGCAGAGGGCATCGGGTTCGACGGCAGCGCGATCGAGGGGCTGGCCCGCGTCTACGAGGCGGACATGCTGGCCAAGCCGGACGCCTCCACCTTCCAGGTGCTCCCGTGGCGTGGCGAACGCCAGGGCAGCGCCCGGATGTTCTGCGACATCCTCACCCCAGACGGCGAGCCGGCCAAGACCGACTCCCGCAACGTGCTCAAGCGCGCCCTCTCGCGGGCGGCGGAGGCGGGCTTCACCTTCTACACGCACCCGGAGATCGAGTTCTACCTCTTCGAGCCGCCGGCCTCGCCCGAGGGTCCCCTGGTGCCGATCGACACGGCGGGCTACTTCGACCACTCGGCCCGAGGCACCGCGCACGACTTCCGCCGGGCCACGATCACCCTGCTGGAGTCGATGGGGATCTCGGTGGAGTACTCCCACCACGAGGCGGGCCCTGGCCAGAACGAGATCGACCTGCGCTACGCGGACGCCCTCAGCACCGCGGACAACATCATGACGTTCCGGACGGTGGTCAAGGAGGTGGCCCTCGAGCAGGGCATCATCGCGTCCTTCATGCCCAAGCCGCTCGCGGGCTCACCGGGCTCCGGCATGCACACCCACCTGTCCCTCTTCGAGGGTGACGCGAACGCCTTCTACGCGCCGGGCGCCCAGTACGAGCTCTCGACCACGGCGCGGTCCTTCATCGCGGGATTGCTGCGCCACAGCGCCGAGATCACGGCCGTGACGAACCAGCACGTGAACTCCTACAAGCGCCTCTGGGGCGGCGGAGAGGCCCCCAGCTACGTCTGCTGGGGCCACAACAACCGTTCGGCCCTCATCCGCGTGCCCCTGTACAAGCCCGGCAAGGGCAACTCGAGCCGCATCGAGTACCGAGCCCTGGACTCCGCCGCGAACCCCTACCTCGCCTTCGCGGTGATCCTGGCCGCCGGCCTGAAGGGGATCGAGGAGGGGTACGCCCTTCCGGAGGGCGCGGAGGACGACGTCTGGGCTCTCTCCGACGCCGAACGTCGGGCGCTCGGGATCCGGCCGCTGCCCTCGAACCTCGAGCAGGCGCTGATCCTGGCCGAGGAGTCGGAACTTGTGGCCGAGACGCTGGGCGAGGACGTCCTGGAGTATTTCCTGCGCAACAAGCGGCAGGAGTGGACCGAGTACCGCGCCCAGGTCACGCCGTACGAGGTCGCCCGCTTCCTGCACGTGCTGTAGGCACCCGACCGCCCCCCGACCGGCAACGGCACCGGAAGGACGCAGATCGCGATGGTGCGCGAGAGATCCAGTTCCCTCGCCGGGTGGTTGGCGCGCGCCGGCTTCGACGACCCGGCCCGGTCGGAGCGGCTCCTCACGGGCCCCGTCATGGAGGCGGCGGTTCGAGCGCTGGCCGAGCACCGCATCGACGTGGTCTCCGAGCTCGGGGAGACCGCGGATCCCGACCTGGCGCTGCTCGCACTGGTCCGCCTGGTCGAAGCGGTGGACGGAACCGAGCGGGCGAGTCTGCTCGAGACCCTCGCGCTGGACGCCGGCACGCGGCGGCGGGTGCTCGCCGTCGCCGGCGCCTCGGAGGCGCTGGGCAACTGGCTCATCTCCCACCCCGCCGACGTCGCCCTGCTCACGGCGACGGACGACCCCCTGAAGCACGACCCGCGCGACGTTCGGGCTGATCTCCTAGCCGCGGTCGGCGCCGACCCGGACGCCGGGGCGCCGGTCGCCGCCATCGCCGGGAGTGCGGGCGTGGACGCGATGCGGCGCGCGTACCGCCGTCGGCTCCTGCGCATCGCGGCCATGGACCTGACGCGCGACGACCCGCTGACCGCGCTGCCCGGCGTCGGCGCGGCTCTCGCCGACCTGGCGGCCGCAGCGCTCGAGGCCGCGCTCGCCATCGCGCGGGGCGACGCGCCGGACGGTGGCGCCGCCGCGCGCCTCGCCGTGCTGGGCATGGGCAAGACCGGCGGTCGTGAGCTCAACTACATCAGCGACGTCGACGTCATCTACGTGGTCGAGCCCGCCGAGGGTGCCACGGAGGCGGAGGCGATCACGGCGGGCACGCGCCTGGCGACCGGCCTCGCCCGCGCGTGCTCCGGCGCTTCCGGAGAACCCGCGCTCTGGGAGGTCGACGCCGCGCTACGGCCCGAGGGCAAGCAGGGCCCGCTCGTGCGCACCCTCGCCTCACATGTGGCGTACTACCGGCGATGGGCCAAGACGTGGGAGTTCCAGGCCCTGCTCAAGGCCCGCCTCGTGGCCGGGGACGCGGACCTGGGCCGGGCGTATGCCGACGCGATCGGTCCGATGGTCTGGGAGGCGGTGAGCCGCGAGCACTTCGTCGAGGACTCGCAGGCCATGCGCCGCCGGGTAGAGGCGCACATCCCCGTGGCCGATGCCGACCGGCAGGTGAAGCTGGGCGCCGGCGGGCTGCGTGACGTCGAGTTCACCGTCCAGCTGCTGCAACTCGTGCACGGCCGGCTGGACCCTTCGATCCGCAGCCCCAACACCCTCGGCGCCCTCCGGGCGCTCGCCGCGGCCGGGTACGTGGGACGGGACGACGCCGCGAAACTGGCGCTCTGCTACCGCTTCCTGCGCCTCATGGAGCACCGGATCCAGGTCTTCCGGCTCCGGCGCACGCACCTCCTCCCCACGGCCCCGGCCGATCTGCGGCGCCTCGCGAGGTCGATGGGGCTGGCGGCCGACGGCGTCGACGGCCTCATGGCGCGCTGGCGGCACACCCGCCGCGACGTGCGCTACCTGCACGAGGCGCTCTTCTACCGCCCGCTTCTCCCGGCGACCGCCCGGCTCTCGGCGGAGGACGTGAGCCTGGCCCCGGCCGCGGCGCGAGCCAGGCTCGCCGCGATGGGCTACCGCGACACCGAGGGGGCGTTGCGGCACATCGCGGCGCTGACCGAGGGGATCTCCCGCCGGGCGGCGATCCAGCGCCAGCTGCTTCCGGTCATGCTCGGCTGGTTCGCCGACGGACCGGATCCCGACTCCGGGCTGCTGGGGTTCCGCAAGTTGTCCGACACGCTCGGCAGCACCCACTGGTACCTGAAGTTGCTGCGCGACTCCGCCGCCGCGGGCCACCGCCTCGCTCAACTCCTCGCGACGTCAAAGTACGTGTCCGACGCTCTCGCGCGGGCCCCCGAGGCGGTGGTGTGGCTGGGCAGCGACGCCGAACTCGCGCCGCGAGGGATCGAAAAGGTGGGCGCGGAGGCGACGGCGTTGCTCGCCCGCCGCGACGAGCCGGTGCCGGCGGCCCAGGCGCTGCGCGGGCTGCGGCGCCGGGAGCTGAACCGCGCCGCGATCGGCGACGTGCTCGACGGGTGCAGCGGGAACCGCGACGCGGAGGTGATCACTCCCGCGGCGGACGTGGTGCTGCGCGGCGCGCTGCGGATCGCCGAGGTCGAGGCGATCCGCGGGGCCGGGCTCGACGAGGCTCCCACCCGGCTCCTCGTGGTGGCGATGGGACGCCTCGGGGGCCAGGAGATGACCTACTCGAGCGACGCCGACGTGCTCTTCGTCCACGACCCGCTACCCGGTGCGGACCCGGTCGAGGCGCAGGAGTTCGCCGTCGGCGCGTTCAGCCACCTGCGCTCGCTGCTGGGCGACCTCGGCGCCGAGCCTCCGCTGGAGGTGGATGCCTCGCTCCGCCCCGAAGGGCGCAACGGCCCCCTGACGCGGGCGTTCGACTCCTACGCCGAGTACTACGAGCGGTGGGCGGAGCCATGGGAACGGCAGGCACTGCTGCGGGCCAGGCCGGTGGCGGGGGACGAGGACCTGGCGCAACGGTTCGTCGCCCTGATCGAACCGTTGCGCTACTCCCCGGATGGGCTCACGGACGCGCAGACGCGCGAGTTGCGCCGGATCAAGGCGCGGGTGGAGGCGGAGCGCCTGCCGCGCGGGGTGCCGGCGAACCGCCACCTGAAGCTGGGCCGGGGCGGGTTGTCCGACGTCGAGTGGACGGCGCAACTCCTGCAACTGCAGCACGCGGGCCGGAACCCGGCGTTGCGGACCACGCGGACGATCGAGGCGCTCGAGGCGGCGGCCGAGGCCGGGCTCCTCGCCCGCGCCGACGCCGACCAGTTGCGCGCCGCGTGGGAACTCGCCTCCCGGATCCGCAGTGCGATCGTGCTGGCCACCGGGCGCACGAGTGGCCAGCGGATCGACGTGCTGCCCCACGAGCGCGGCGAGTTGCGGGTGGTCAGCCGGTTGCTCGGGTACGAGCCGGGGCAGGGGAGCGTGTTCGAGGAGGACTACCTCCGCACGGCCAGGCGGGCCCGCGCGGTGGTGGAGCGGGTGTTCTACTCCTGACCCATCGGCCGGATACCGGACCCCTGGGCCAGGTGCCTGACCCTCGGGCCACGTGCCCGGCGGCGACAGTCAGTCGTACAGGTGCGACGGAGTGCCGGTCGAGGCGCCGATATCGGTGCGCGCGGCGTCGATCAGGTGATCGGCGAGGTGACGGAGCGCGCGCGAGACCGCTACCTCGTCGCCGATGACCGGCAAGGCCGGGTCCCCCGGGTTGCGCCGGGCCAGGCCCGCGCCGTCGAGGGGTTGCGGCGCGTCCACGCTCAGGACGGCGGTCGCCGTCGTCGTGTCACCCTGCTCGGTGATCGTCACCGAGACCGTCCAGGTCTTGACAACCTTCGCCGGTGCCACCGGGTGCGCTCCGCCCGGGTGCTCGATCCGCGCGTCCGGGCCGGGGAAGACGAGCGTCCGCTCGCCGGTGTCCGACCACTGCACCAGGTAGGGCGGGGAACCGTCCGGATGGCGCACCTCGACCACCTCGCCGTCGCGCAGTGGTTGGTCCACCACCGTGGAGGCCACGACGATCCGGTCCCCGACCGATGCCTTCATCGCACGACTCCTGCGTTCCCTCCCGGTCGCACCCGAGACGACGGGGGAGGGGGCGCCGTCGTCGGTGGGAGCGACGCCGGACCTGTGCGCCGCTTCCTCGCTTCTACACCCGCCGGCCGGGCCAAGGGAAGGGACCAGTGGAGGGACCAGGGCCGAGACGACGACGCCCGGCCCCTTGGGGGGACCGGGCGTCGCGTGTGTCGAGCGGTCGGAGCGCTGGGGCTCAGACGTCGTAGTAGAGCTCGAACTCGTGGGGGTGCGGCCGCAGGCGGATCGGGTCCACCTCGTGGCTGCGCTTGTAGTCGATCCACGTCGAGATCAGGTCGGGCGTGAAGACGTTGCCCGCCGTGAGGTAGTCGTGGTCGGCCTCGAGGTTGTCGAGGACCTCGGAGAGCGAGCCCGGCACCTGCTGGATGAGGGCGTGCTCCTCCGGGGGCAGCTCGTAGAGGTCCTTGTCCACCGGCTCCGGCGGCTCGATCCGGTTCTGGATGCCGTCCAGGCCGGCCATGAGCATCGCGGAGAAGGCGAGGTACGGGTTGCTCGAGGGGTCGGGCACGCGGAACTCGATCCGCTTCGCCTTCGGGTTGGAGCCGGTGACCGGGATCCGGATGCACGCGGAGCGGTTGCGGGCCGAGTACACCAGGTTGACCGGAGCCTCGAAGCCGGGCACGAGCCGGTGGTACGAGTTGACGGTCGGGTTCGTGAAGGCCAGGAGCGACGGCGCGTGCTTGAGCAGGCCACCGATGTACCAGCGAGCGAGGTCGGAGAGGCCGCCGTAGCCCTTCTCGTCGAAGAACAGCGGCTTGCCGTCCTTCCACAGCGACTGGTGCACGTGCATGCCCGAGCCGTTGTCGCCGAACAAGGGCTTCGGCATGAAGGTGGCGGTCTTGCCGTTCGCGTGGACGACGTTCTTCACGACGTACTTGAACAGCTGGACCTTGTCACCCGACTTGCCCAGGGTGTCGAAGCGGTAGTTGATCTCGGCCTGACCGGCGGTGCCCACCTCGTGGTGCGAGCGCTCGACGTCGAGGCCGAGTTCGTCGAGGAGGATGCAGATCTGGTCCCGGAGGTCGGCGAACTGGTCCACCGGGGGAACCGGGAAGTAGCCGCCCTTGTAGGGCGTCTTGTGGCCGAGGTTGCCGCCCTCCTCCTCGCGACCGGTGTTCCACGCGGCCTCGATGGAGTCGAGGTAGTAGTAGCCGGCGTTCTGCTTCGTCTCGAACCGGACGTCGTCGAAGATGTAGAACTCGGCCTCGGGGGCGAAGAAGGCGGTGTCCGCGATGCCCGTCGACTTCAGGTACGCCTCGGCCTTGGCGGCCACCTGGCGCGGGTCGCGGCTGTAGGGCTCGTCGGTGTAGGGGTCGACGATGTGGAAGTTGACGTTCAGGGTCTTCTCGGCCCGGAAGGGGTCCACGTAGGCCGAGTCGAGGTCGGGGATCAGCTTCATGTCCGACTCGTGGATGGCCTGGAACCCGCGGATCGAGGACCCGTCGAACATCTGGCCGTCGGTGAAGAAGTCGTAACCCACCGACTTCGCGGGCACGTTGAAGTGCTGCATCACGCCGGGAAGGTCACAGAACCGGACGTCGATGAACTTCACGTCCTGCTCGGAGATGAAGGCGAGAACCTCATCTGCGTCTTTGAACATCCGTCAGCTCCTAGGTAGGGGAGACCCGTGAGGGCTAGGGAAGACGGTATGGCCGCACCGTTTCCCCGGCGTGACTCTAGTGTGTCGGGAGTGTTACGCGGCCTCGCCCCCGCGCCGGACGCCCGGTTCGCCGCGACTCGTGCGGCAGCCGTACCGTGTCCGACGTGACCCAACCCGGACCGCGCCCCGGTGCGCTCGCCCTCGAACCCGCGAGCCTCGGCCGGCGCATCGGCGCCCTCGCGATCGACTGGGCCCTCGCCTCCGCCATCAGCGCCGGCTTCTTCGGCTTCGATTCGATGGCCACGCTCGCCGTCTTCGGCGTCATGACGATCCTCCTGGTCGGCACGCTGGGCGCGACGATCGGGCACCGCGTCTTCGGCCTGGGCGTCCGGCGCTTCGACGGAGGCGCGCCCGGTCCGGGACGGGCGGCAGTGCGCACCCTCGGCATCTGCCTCGTGATTCCGGCCGTGGTGTGGGGGCCGGACGGCCGCGGCCTCCACGACCGGTGGGCGGGCACCTCGGTGATTCGCCTCCCCTGATCCGGAGGCGTCACCCGGCGCGGCGTCAGCGTCCGCGCATCCCTCGGCGGTCGGGCCGGGCGCGCATCGGGTCGATCCCCTTCGGCACGGGCAGCCGCATCGCGCCCAGGGCCTTGAGCCGCTTGGCGATCTCGGCGGTCTCGGCGGCCGTGAGCTTGCCCTTGAGTTTCTGCACCGTGCGGACCAGTCGGCTGATCGGGACCTGGCCCTCCTCGTTGCCGTACTGGATGAGGTGGATCGGCACGTTCGGCAGGACTCGGGCGACGCGCCGCTTCTCCGACTCCAGCAACTTGCCGACGCGGGCAGCCGGCCCCTCGGAGACCAGCACCACACCGGCCTTGCCGACGGCGCGGAACACCAGGTCCTGCGTGCGCGGGTCTACCGCGACCGGCTCCTTCTCCACCGTCCAGCCGCGCCGGATCGACCCGAGGGCGGCGACCGACGCGCCGGGCTGCCCGTCGATCTGCTTGTAGGCCGCGCGCTCGGCCCGCCGGCCCAGGATGATCAGCGGCACCAGGACAGCGGTCGGCAGGCCCACGAACAGCGCGAGGAACCAGAAGCCCGTGAGCGTCGCGAACAGCGCGGTCCCCGCGATGACGGCCAGGAACGTGCCGAGCATCCACCACTGCGCCGGTGGGTCGTGGCGCCGGGTCATCTGGAAGACGGCCCACAACTGGTGGTACCAGCGGGACTTCTTCTCCTTGGGTGCCTTGGGTGTCGCGTCCTTGGACGTGGCCCCGGCGGGCGGGGTGGACTTCTTCGCGGCCATTTGGCCAACGATACCGGCCGGAGATCGGCTGTCCGCGGGTCTCGTCCTGCTACCGCGAGCCCGATCAGGCCAGCAGCGCCGCTGCCTCCTGGCGCGCCGTCGTCGGCTCCGTCAGGTGCGCGAGCGCGGGCGGGACGGGCAGGCCGCGCCGCGCCATGGCCTGGCCCCAGAGGCGACCGGCGCGGTAGGACGACCGCACCAACGGGCCGGCCATGACGCCGAGGAAGCCCATCTCCTCCGCGGCGTCCGAGAGGTCCAGGAACTCGCGGGGGTGTACCCAGCGGTCCACCGGGTGGTGGCGTACCGACGGGCGGAGGTACTGCGTGATCGTGAGCAGGTCGCAGCCGGCGTCGGCGAGATCCTGCATGGTCTCGAGGGCCTCGTGCGTGGTCTCGCCCATGCCGAGGATGATGTTCGACTTGGTCACGAGCCCCGCCTCGCGCGCGGCGGTGAGCACGGAGAGTGAGCGGTCGTACCGGAACCCTGGCCGGATGCTCTTGAACACCCGCGGCACGGTCTCCAGGTTGTGGGCGAGCACCTCGGGCCGGGAGGAGAACACCTCGGCGAGGAGGCCGGGCTCGGCGTTGAAGTCGGGGATGAGGAGTTCGACGCCGGTGCCCGGGTTGCGGCCGTGGATCTGCCGGACCGTCTCGGCGTAGAGCCAGGCGCCGCCGTCGGCCAGGTCGTCCCGGGCCACCCCGGTCACCGTGGCGTAGCGCAGGCCCATGGCGGTGACGGACTCGGCGACACGGCGCGGCTCGTCCGCATCGAAGGCGGCGGGCTTGCCCGTGTCGATCTGGCAGAAGTCGCACCGACGGGTGCACTGGTCTCCGCCGATGAGGAAGGTGGCCTCGCGGTCCTCCCAGCACTCGAAGATGTTGGGGCAGCCCGCTTCCTCGCACACGGTGTGGAGGCCGCCCGTGCGCACCAGCGATCGGAGCTCGCTGTACTCCGGCCCCATCGTGGCCCGGGTCTTGATCCACTCGGGCTTCTTCTCGATGGGGACCTGGGCGTTGCGGGCCTCGATGCGGAGCATCCGGCGGCCCTCCGGCGCGATGGTCACGCGGGTCCTCCTGGGGTGTCGGCAGTGACGCCCCACTCTACGGCGGGCGCGGCCAGGGTCACGAGCGTGCGGGGGCGGGGGACCGCAGCGCCGCACGCAGAGGGGCGAGGTGCGCCTCGATGCGCGGGCGCAGACCCTCGACCAGGTCGAGCGGGGTGATGGTCCGTCCGGTTTCGGCGGTCAACGACGTGACGTCGGCGTCCCGGATGCCGCACGGCACGATCTTCTCGAAGGCGCGCAGGTCAGGGCAGGCATTGATGGCGATCCCGTGCATGGTCACCCCGCGCGCTACTCGGACCCCGATGGCGGCGACCTTCCGGTCGCGCCCGCGCTCGTCGGCGCGCACCCAGACCCCGCTGCGGCCCTCGACGCGGTCCGTGACCACGCCGAAGTCTGCGCACACCTCGATGATCGCGCCCTCGAGGGCCCGCACGTAGGCGACGACGTCGACCGGCTCGGCGAGGCGCACGATCGGGTAGCCGACGAGTTGTCCGGGGCCGTGCCAGGTGATCTTGCCGCCGCGGTCGACGTCGATGACCGGCGTGGAGTCCTCGGGCCGGTCCCACGTCGCCGTGCGCCGTCCGGCCGTGTACACGTCCGCGTGCTCGAGCAAGAGCACGGTGTCCTCGCGTTCACCCGCCGCTACCTGGGCATGGATCGTTCGTTGCAGGTCCCAGGCCCACTGGTAGTCGACCAGCCCTGTCCCGAGGTCCACCGTGTCGAAACGCACCGGGCCACTGTAGGTCAGGCAGCGCCCCGGCTCGGACCTCGTCCCGCCGTCGGCACCGGCCCCGCTGCCTCCTCGGCGTCGGGCAAGTGGGAGAGCAGAGACACCAGCGCCGCACGCAGGCAGGCGACCTGGGAATCGGTCAGGCCCGTGACGGCCAGGTCCTCGGCGAGCGTGGGGTCGTACGCGGCGGCGAGGGCCTCGGCGCCCGCGGGGAGCAGGGTCACGACGTGACGTCGGCGGTCGTCGCCGCAGGGGGAGCGGCGTACGTAGCCGTCGCGCTCCAGGCGGGCGAGCATCCGGCTCATAGTCTGCTCGGTGACCCGGACGGCGTCGGCGAGTTCCCGTTGGGAGTGGTCCGCGCGCGAGAGCAGGTAGAGCACGGGAAAACTCGCGTGGTTGAGCCGCCAGGTGTCGAGGTGGGCGTCCCACGCTCGCTCGACCCGGCGCGCAGCGGTCGAGAGGAGGCGGCCGGTAGTCCACCGGGCGACCTCGTCCGCACTGTCCTCGTTCTGACCGGATGTCATATACTCCGTATCCTCAGCCTGCTGAGAATCTGTCTGCCACCTCACTCATACATGAAGGTGTGTCCCTTGGTCCAGAACCCGCCGCACACCAGCGGTCATGACGTCGCCGTCACCTCTCGGACCGGCCGAGGCCGCGGCGTGGTCCGCGGACTCGTCATCCTCGCCATCCTCGGCATATGGCTCGCCATCGGGTCCCTGGGGGGGATGGCGCAGGGCCGGCTCTCGGAGGTCCAGGAGAACGATTCCTCTGCCTTCCTCCCCGAGAGCGCCGAGTCCACCCAAGCGGCCCTGGCCGCAGCCGATTTCACGGACTCGACCACCCTCCCAGCGCTCGTGGTGGTGGAGGCGCAGCCGCCGGGTACCGCGCTGACTCCCGAGCAGTTCGGGACGGTCCAGGCGTTCAGCCAACAGATCCCCGACCTCGAGGTCCCGGGCACGGGTGGAACGGTCGCTGACCTGCTGACCGGGCCGGTGATCGCCATTCCGTCCGAGGACGGCCAGGCCATCCTCATCCCCGTTCCGCTGGACTCGGCGAAGGCCACCGAGAGCACGAGCGACGAGGAACGGGTGGTCAACGTCGTCGTCGACGTCATCCGGGAGAGCGCCGCCGAGACCTTCGACGGGACGGGTCTCCAGGCGTGGGTCACGGGACCGGCCGGCGCGATCGCCGACCTGGTCACGGCCTTCGGCGGGATCGACGGACTCCTTCTCGTGGTCGCGCTCGTGGTGGTCCTGGTCATCCTGTTCCTCGTCTACCGCTCGCCGAGCCTGCCGTTCGCCGTCATCTTCACGTCTCTGTTCGGGCTCACCGCCGCTTCCTTGGCGGTGTACGAGTTGGCGAAGGCCGGAGTGCTCGATCTGAACGGCCAGAGCCAGGGCATCCTCTTCATCCTCGTGGTGGGCGCGGCCACGGACTACGCCCTCCTCCTGGTCGCCCGCTACCGCGAGGAGCTCACGCGATACGAGTCCGTCTACGACGCGATGCGCGCCGCCTGGCGGGCCTCCATCGCGCCCATCAGCGCCAGCGCCGGAACCGTCATCGCCGGTGTGATGTGTCTGCTCCTCTCCGACCTTTCCTCGAACGCCAGCCTGGGTCCTGTCGCGGCGATCGGGATCGCCTCCGCGTACCTCGCGGCCCTGACGCTCTTGCCTGCGCTCCTGCTCATCGCCGGAAAGCGCTCGCGCGCCGTGTTCTGGCCCAAGATCCCGCGACCGCTCCCCGCCGGGGTCGAGGCCACGCCCGCCAAGGCCGGTCTGTGGGAGCGCCTGGCAGCGTTCGTGGCGCGTCGCGACCGTGTGGTCTGGGTCGTCACGGCGGTGGTGTTGCTCGGCTTCACCGCGTTCCTGCCGACGCTGCGGGCGTCCGGCACCAACGAGGGCGACGTCTTCCTCAACGAGGTGGAGTCCACCGCCGGCGAGGAGGTGCTCCAGGCCCACTTCGACGCCGGTCAGGTGCAGCCGATCGTCATCGTTGCCCCCGAAGCCGACGCCGCGGCCGTGGAGCAGGCGGCCGGCGGCGTGGACGGCGTCACGTCGGCGTCCACCGTCACCACCAGCCCGGAGTCGACCGAGCCTCTGGTGGTGGACGGCCGCGTGCTCGTGAACGCGGTCACCGCGGCGGCGTCGGACACGCAGGACGCGGTCGAGGTGGTCGAGGGAGTGCGCGAGGCGGTGCATGCCGTGAGCCCGGATGCCCTGGTCGGTGGTGCCGCGGCTCAGCGGCTCGACCTCCAGGCCACGAGCGCCGCCGACCTCCGGGTCATCGTCCCGGCCGTGCTCGCCGTCATCCTCGTGGTGCTGGTGCTCCTGCTGCGCGCCGTCGTCGCTCCCGTGCTCATCCTCCTGGCCAACCTGCTCTCCTTCGGGGCGAGCCTGGGCGTAGCCGCGATCATGTTCAACTGGGTGTTCGGGTTTCCCGGTGCGGATCCCTCGGTGGTGCTCTACGCCTTCGTGTTCCTCGTGGCCCTCGGTATCGACTACACGATCTTCCTGATGACCCGGGTCCGGGAGGAGGCCCTCCACCTGGGCACTCGCAAGGGTGTGCAGCGGGGCCTGGCGGTCACGGGTGGCGTGATCACCAGCGCGGGGATCGTGCTCGCCGCGACGTTCGGCGCCCTGGCCGTGATCCCGCTGCTCTTCCTCGCGCAGATCTCGTTCATCGTTGCCTTCGGCGTGCTGCTCGACACGTTCGTGGTCCGCTCGCTCCTGGTTCCGGGTCTGGTGCACGACATCGGGCGGGTGAGCTGGTGGCCGTGGACCAGCCGGATCCCGGCCGACACCGCGATGGAGGCGGCGCCTGCCGCGACGGAGGAGGACGGCACCCCGGTGGCCGTGGGCACTCCGCGCGGGTAGGCGGAGGTCGAGGTCCGAGGCGCCCGGTTCGTCCACAGGCTGT
>JARKOU010000204.1 GCA_029975645.1 Actinomycetales bacterium | reverse complement strand
CTCGCGTCCTCAGCGACGCACACCCCCGAACCCCGGGGGCGAACCGCCGTAGATACACGCCCCCTCACCGCGCTGGCAGCGTCCTCGCTGATCAACGGCCGAAACCACACGATCGCTTGCCCACCAGCTGCGGAAGTCCGGCCAGAAGGAGGCCTTGCGCACGTCGAGGAGGCGTCGGACCGCTCCGTTGACGTCCGCTCGCGTGGTGGCCCGGACGGCGAGCGCGGCCACGCGCTCGACGCCTTCGCGTCGACCGGCCACGAGCACGCAGTTGACGGAGTCCTCGAGCGCGAGGTGGTAGGCGGCCGTCATCGCGGCGGTGTCGGCCTGCTCCGGGTCGATGGCGGCCACGCGGACCTCGCGCCCAGCGGCGGGTTCGACGGTGGTCCAGGCGGCCAGGGCGGCCGTCACGGCCGGGGCGAGGAGGTCGGGGCGCTCGATCGCCGGTTCCCAGGTGAGTCTGCCGAGCCGGTAAGGGGCGTCGTCGTCCATGGCGCCAGACGGTAGCCGACGGACAGCCGATCGCCGACGAACAGCCGGTGGACCACGAAACACCGGACGCCCCGGTCCCCTTCAGGGGGACCGGGGCGCCCGGTGTGCGGGTCGGCCGAGTGTCCTACCGCTCGGCCATCTCCGGAGCGGCTGCCAGCTGGCCGCGCATCTCGGCGGCGTACTGGTCGGCGTTGAGGCCGGCGATGAGGTGCATGACGCCGTCGCCGATCGTCACGTGGCCGGCGATTCCGGCCGCCTTGAGGGCGGCGTCGTCCACGGCGGCGACGTCCTTGACCTTGACCCGCAACCGGGTCTCGGCCGCGGACTCCACCTTGACCACGTTGGCGGCACCGCCGAGGCCTTGGATGAAGGCGCGCGCCTTCTGCGGGGCTTCGGGGTCACGCAACTTGGGCTCGACGCCCGGTGCCTCGTAGACGACCTCGCGGATGTCCTCCTCGCTGAGCTCCGCCTCCGGTCCGGCGGTCTTGAGGTACTCCTCCATATCCGTCTTGAGGTTCTCGGACCGGGTGCCGAAGATCGCCTGCAGGTTGTCGCCGACGGTCAGGACGCCCGCCGCGCCCAGGGCCTTCAACTTGTTCTGGTCCGCCTTGCCGATGTCGTGGACGCTGACGCGCAGCCGGGTGATGCAGGCGTCGAGGTCCTTGATGTTGCTCTTGCCGCCGAACGCCAGCACGAGTTGCTGGGCGAACCGGTGCGCCACGTCCTCGATCGCGGCGTCACGGTCCACCTCGGCTTCGTCCTCGCGGCCGGGCGTCTTCATCTTCAACGCCCTGATCAGCCCGTAGAAGACGAGGAAGTAGATCGCGAAGTAGATCGGCCCGACCACGAGCACCAGCCATGGCTTGATGCCGTTGGCGTAGAACAGCGCGTAGTCGATGCCGCCCTGGGAGAACGTGTAGCCGAGCCGGCCGCCCAGCAGGTACATGACCGTGAACGCCGAGCCGTACATGAAGGCGTGGACCACGTAGAGCAGCGGGGCGACGAAGAGGAAGGAGAACTCGAGCGGCTCGGTGATGCCGGTGAGGAAGGTGGTGAGAGCAGCGGCCATCATGATCGAGCCGACGCGGGCGCGGTTCTCCGGCTTGGCGGTGCGCCAGATGGCGAGCGCCGCGCCGCAGAGGCCGAACATCTTGACGAGGAAGCCGCCGCCGAAGATGCCGGACTCCGGGTGACCGCGGAAGAAGCAGGTCAGGATGCCCGCGCAGTCGTCCCAGCCGCCCACGTTGACCGTGAAGAAGAACGGCGCGTTCCAGATGTGGTGGAGGCCGAACGGCAGGAGCGCGCGCTCCACCAGGCCGTAGACGAAGACGGCGATCGGGGCGTTCTGCGTGATGACGTTGTTGGCGGTGGTCTCGATGAAGGTGCCGATCGGCGGCCAGATGAAGCCGAGCGCAATGCCGAGGGCGATCGAGGCGAAGGCCGTGACGATGGGGACGAAGCGCTTGCCGGCAAAGAACCCGAGATAGGGCGGTAGCGATATTCGGTAGTACTTGTTGAACAGCGCGCCCGCGATGATGCCGACGATGATGCCGCCGAACACACCGGTATCCAGGGTTTGCAGGCCGAGCACGGCCTTGGTCGGGATGTCCCGGGCCTGGGCGACGACGCCGAGCGTCGCCGTCATGACGAGGAAGCCCACCGTGGCCGCCAGGGCGGCGACGCCGTCGTTCTTCGCGATCCCGAGCGCGACGCCGAGGGCGAAGATCAGGCCGAGGGCGCCGAAGATCGGGTCGCCGGAGGCCTGCAGGATGCGCAGGAACGTGTAGATCGGCTGCGCGATGAGACCGGCCTCCACCGGGTTACCGGTCACGTCGGGCGTCGGTTGCCCGGCGGCCTTCTGTTCCTCGGTGAGCGGCGCCGGCGTACAGGCTGCCGGGTCACCCTCGTAGGTGACGGTGGTCGTGAAGACGTTGCCCTCCACGACCGTGGAGAGGTTGTGCACGGTGCAGTAGCCCTGGTCGATGGCGTCCTGGTTGTAACCGCCCAGGAATGCGCCGCCGACGCCGAGCAGGATGCCGGCGACCGGGAGAACGGAGACGGGCAGCATGAGCGACTTGCCGAGCTTCTGCGCTTGGCCGAAGATCCTCTGCCCAAGTGACTGCTGCTTACGGGTGGCCGGTGCATCGGCCGTAGCGGTTGTCATCACGAGTCCTTTCGCGAACCGGGTCAGGCCTCGTCGTCGTCGACCGGCACGAGGGCGCGGACGTCGGCGGCGGAGCTCTGGGCGAGGGCCTGGACGGCGAGGTCCTGGCAGTCCTTGAGGGAGAGCGAGCGGATCTGGGCCTTAACGGCCGGGATGGCCGGGATGCTCACGCTCAGTTCGTCGACGCCGAGGCCCACGAGCAGCGGGACGGCCTGCGGGTCGGAGGCGATGCCGCCGCAGACGCCCACCCACCGGAACGCGGCGTGGGCGGCCTTGACGGCCTGGCCGATGAGTCCGAGCACGGCCGGGTTGAGGCCGTCCACCTGCGGCGCGAGCTTCGGGTGGCCGCGGTCCATCGCCAGCGTGTACTGCGTGAGGTCGTTCGTGCCGACGGAGAAGAAGTCCACCTCCGCCGCGAACTGCGGCGCCATGACGGCCACGGACGGGACCTCGACCATGATGCCCACGGGCACCGGGTCCGCCCCGAGGCGCTCCCGCTCCTCTTCGAAGATCGCCTTGGCGAGGCGGAAGTCCTCGATCGTGGCGATCATCGGGAACATCACCTGGATCTTGGCGCCGGCGCTCGCCGCGCGGAGGATCGCCCGTGCCTGCGTGCGCAGGATCTCGGGGCGGTCCAGGCCCACGCGGATGCCGCGCTCGCCGAGGAACGGGTTCTCCTCGGGCGCGATGGGCAGGTACGGCAGCGGCTTGTCGCCGCCGACGTCGAGCGTGCGGATCACCAGCGGCTGGCCGGGCTTGAGGGCCTTGGCGATGTCGGTGTAGATGGCCGCCTGCTCGTCCTCGCTCGGCGCCTTCTTGCGGCCGAGGAACACGAACTCCGAGCGCAGCAGGCCGACGCCCTCGGCGCCCTTGGTCATCGCTTCGACGGCGTCGTCCAGCCCGCCGATGTTCGCGACCACCTCCATGTGGTGACCGTCGGTGGTCACGGCAGGCTCGTCCTTGTGGCTGAGTTCGACGGCGCGGCGCGCGGCGTGCTTGGCCTGCCGCTTCCGGATCTTCTCGACCTCGTCCTCGGTGACGTTGATCCGCAGGGTGCCCTTGGCGCCGTCGAGGATCACTCGGGTGCCGTCGGGGATGTCCAAGGCGTGCGGCTCGATGCCCGCGACCGCGGGGATGTCGAGCGAGCGCGCGAGGATCGCCACGTGCGAGGACGCCCCGCCGCCGGTGGTGCAGAACCCGACCACCTTGGTGCGGTCCAGCGAGGCGGTGTCCGACGGCGTGAGGTCCTCCGCGATCAGGATGGTGCCCTCGGGGATGTCGGCCTTCTGGCGGCGCTGGCCGGTGACCTCCTCGAGCACGCGCTGGCCGACGTCGCGGACGTCGATGGCGCGGCCGGCGAGGATCTCGTTCTTGAGCCCAGCCAGCTTCTCGGCGTAGGACTGGTACGCCTTGCGCCAGGAGTAGGCGGCGGTCTTGCCCTTGTCGATGCCGCTCATCGCGCGGTCCATGAGTTCGGGGTCGCGCAGGATCTCCTGGTGTGCCGCGAAGATGGCGGCCTTGTCCTCGTCGGCGTCGGCCTTGAGGCGGTCCTCGAGAGCCTTGAGCTGCACCATCGCGCGGTCGATCGCGTCGTTGAGGAGGCGGCGCTCCTTGTGGCGGTCGGTCGCGTCCTCGCGGACCTCGATGTCCTCGTGCTTGACCTGCATGACCGTGCCGACGCCGAGGCCCGGGGAGGCAGCCACGCCGAGGAGCACGTTCGGATCCTCGGACCGACGGCGAGGGGCGGGTTCGGCCGGGGCAGCGGCCTCCACGGGCGCTGCCTCCACGCCGGCTTCGGCGATGGCGACCACGCCCTCCTCGCCGAGACCGGCCCTGATCTGGGCGGCGAGTTCGGTGACGGCCTCCTCGGCGTCGGGCCCGTGGGCCTGGACCTGGACCTTGTTCCCGAAGCCGACCTCCATGCCCATGAGCGCCATGACGCTCTTGGCGTTCGCGACGTCGTCGCCACGCTTGAGGAGGATCTCGCTCTCGTACTTCGCGGCGAGGTTGGACAGGACCGCGGCGGGACGCGCGTGCAGGCCGGCGGGGTTGGGGACGAGGACGGCGTCCGACGTCGCCTTCTTGCCGACGGGCGCGGCGGGCGCTCCCGCGCCGGCCGGGGCGGCGCCCTTGACGGCGGCGACCGCGACCGTGTCCTTGCCGGCCACGACCACGCCCTCGGCCGGCGCGAAGTCCTCGAGGATGTCCGAGTTCGCGATGACCATCTGGGTGAGGAGGGACTTCGCGCGGGTGGCGACGGCGTCGAGGTCGAAGGTGATGAGTTCCTGGCCTACGTGGACCGTGTCGCCCACCTTGGCCTTGACCGTGAACCCCTCGCCGCGCATGTGCACGGTGTCGAGCCCGATGTGGACGAGCACCTCGAGGTTCTCGGCCGTGCGGATGGTCAGGGCGTGGGAGGAGGGGTGGATGTGGATGACCTCGCCGTCGACCGGGGCGACGAGCGTGTTGGACAGGGGGTCGATCGAGACGCCTTCACCGACCATCTTCTCGGCGAAGACGGGGTCGGGAACTGTCTCGATCGGGACGAGCACACCGGTGAGGGGGGCCACGAGCGTGACGCGGGTGACCGGAGGAGCCGACGTGGGAGTGGACATAGGGATTCCTCTCGCGTGCACCGCCGTCCTTGGCGGGAGACGTTCGTCACACTAGCCATGGGGCACCCGGGACACCCGGTGGTTCGCGCCACGATTCGTGCTTCCGATGCCGAATCGATATCTGCGCTGGCCAGGACGCCTTCGAACCGTTTCGCCGATCTGCGGACTGAGAAGGCGCAGGCTGGCGTCGTCGCGTTCCGAGGGGCGCGGGCCGGCGTCGTCAGCGCCCGGCGGGGCCCCGGCTCAGGCGACGAAGACGACCAGTGTGTCCCCCTCCCGCCGACGCCGCGCCCGACCGATCTCCTCGGTCGGACCGCCGCCGGGCCGCTCGCTCGCCGGTCCGCCCGGCTCGGCCGCGGCGGGGAGCAGGCGCAGGTCGATCCGGGTCACGCCGTCGAGTTGTCCCTCGATCTCGGCGAGGGCCAGCTGCTCCTCCACGCGCTGCTGCAGGATGGTGAACGCGAAGCGAGCGCCCACACGCGGCGTCCAGCCCGTGAGGAGGTGGTCCACCACCTCGTCGCCGACGGCGAGCGCGTAGCCCCGGGCACCGGCCACCTCGGCGAGGCGAGCCAGTTGCCGGCGGAGCACCTGCTCGATGACGTCGCGGGTGAGGCCCGTGAACACCACGAAGTCGATCTGCCGACCGAAGAACTCCTCGCCGTAGCCGACGCCGCGCAGTTCCTCCTTGACCGCCTCGACCGTGACGGTGGGGACGCGCTCCTCGGCTCCCTCCTCCTCGCCGAAGAACCCGGCCCGCCCGGAGCGGACCCGGCCGTAGCGGGCGCCGGCGTTCGTGGTGAAGATGATGAACGCGCGGCGGAAGTCCAGGAGGTTGCCGTCGGTGTCCTCGACCTTGCCCTCGTCGAGGATCTGGAGCAGCAACTTGCCGATGTGGGCGCTGGCCTTCTCGATCTCGTCGAACAGGACGATCGCCTCGGGCATCTCGCGGATCTTCGAGAGCAGCCCTCCTTCGCCCCGGGCGTAGCCGATGTACCCGCGGGGGACGCCGAGCAGGCGGTTGACGATGGGGCCGGGGTCGGCGCCGGGGGAGCCCATGAGCGTGTTGCAGTCCACGCGGATCATGGCCTCGCGTCCGCCGCCGAGGATCGTGGCGAGGCGGCGGGCGGTCTCGGTCTTTCCGGTCCCGGTGGGCCCGCAGAAGAAGAAGATGCGGCGCGGGCCGTCGTGCTGCAGCCACTCGCTCGACATCCCGGCCGTGAAGCCGCGGGCGATGGCGTCGATCGCCTGGTCCTGGCCCAGGATCGCCTCCTTGAGGCGGGTTGCGACCGTGTCCTGCGTGAGGGTGCCCGGCTCGATCACCGAGTGGCCGATCTCGTCCTCGATCGCCTCGAGGAGCGCGGTCTCGGTGACCTCGGGAACAGGGGGTTCGTGCATGACGGACAGCGCGCAGGCCTCGTCCAGGATGTCGAGCGACTTGTCCGGCTGGAACCGGGTGAGGAGCAGGTCCTCGGACAACTCGACCGCCTTCACGAGGACCGGGTCCTCGATCCGCAGCGGCGCGTAGTGCGCGCGGAACTGGGACACGCGTCCGCGGAGGATCTCCAGGGCCTCCTCGGGGGTGGGCGGTTCGATCCGCAGCAGGCCGAACCGGCGCGCCAGGGCGCCGTCGGGCGCGATGTAGTGCTGGTACTCGGCCACCGTGGTGGCGCCGATCAGGCTGAAGCCGCCGCGGCCGATGGCCTGCTTGAACGCCTGGTCGCCCTGGGTGAAGGGGCCGCCCTCGTGGATGCCGGAGGTGAGCATCTGATGCACCTCGTCCACGAAGAGGATCACCTGCGGGTGCTCCTCGACGATGCGGATGAGGTCCCCGACCCGCTTCTCGTATTCGCCCACGATCCCGGCGCCCGCCCGGAAGAGGAACACCGAGAGCTCGAACACGTCGCGGTCGCGCAGCGCCGGGGCGATCGCCGGGTCGCCCGCCACCAGCAGCCGCGCGAACTCGTAGACCAGGGCGGTCTTGCCGGTGCCCGGCTGGCCGATGATCAGCGCGTTCGGCCTGCGCATCTTGAGCAGGTTCTTCTGCAGCGAGCGCAGGTGCGTGGCCATGCGCATGACGCCCTTGGACGGCGGCGCCTTCTCGGTGAGGACCCGGCCCCAGGGGCGCAGGCGGTCGAGGACGTCGGAGCGTTCGGACGAGGTGCGCCACGCAAGCGTGGGCGGGGCGACGACGGCGCGCGCCTCGTCTCCCGCTTCGGCAGCGGCGGCGCTCCCGTCGAGGGCTGGTCCGCCGGGTGCCGATCCGCCGAGGGCTGGTCCGCCGAGCGCCGCAGCCGCGGCGTCGATCTCCGCGGGCGCCATCCCGTGGCCGGAGAGGTACTCGCGCACGGACGCGCTCCCGATCAGGGTCCGCGCCATTTCCTCGATCGTGACGGATTGTCGGCGGGCGAGGTCCTGGAGCACCGGCCGGAGCGGCCCGGCGACGTCCACCCGATCGGGCGCCGTCGACCGCAACGGCTCCAGCGACGGGAGTGCGGCGGCCAGGCCGGGGACCCGGTCTTCCAGCGACCCGGTGCGGCAGGCGGCGGCGAGCAGCAACTCGGGCGTGAGCGATCCGCCGTCGGGCACGGCGCGCTTGGCGAGGTCGAGCGCGGCCACGGCCTCGGGGGTGAACGAGGCGATGGGGGACATCGCGGGTCGCCTAGACGCTCGCGAAGTCGTCGTGCGTCGGTGGGGGTGGCGGCGGGGGCGGGACCGTGACGCCGGGGTCGATGCCGGAGGACATCGCCTCCGCGATCCGGCGGTGCGCCATGTCGATGGACGGCAGGAACACGCTGAGCCACTGCCCGAACTGCTTCTCCGTCACCGTCGCGTCCTCGAGCCAGACGTCGACGCACGCCACGATCTCGCCGTCGCTCGGGTCCCAGCCCCACTTGGTGCTGCGCATCTGGTAGTTGAGGTTGCCCAGCACCTGGAGCACGGCTTGGCAGTGGGGATGCGACGTGGGGCACGAGCCGTAGCCGAGCGTGCGGATCAGGAGGAAGCGGCCGTCGAGGTCCACCTGGAATAGCACCTGGTAGGCCCCGAACATGCCGGCGAAGTTCGCGAGTATCACCGGACGGTGCGGGTCGAGGAAGTACCGCACGCCCTGGGCGTCGAGCAGGGACTTGAGCCGGTCGACCGTGATGCTCACGGCTCACCACCGTCCTTCGTGGAGCAAGAGATCCGGGTCGGGGGGTGCGCCGCCGAGGACGACGGCGATCGGCGTGTCCGGCACCGACTGCACGGTGTCCTTGGCGACCGCGGGTGCGAGGCCGGGCCAGTCGGGGGAGAGGGCGCGCAGCGCTGTCGCCATCACATCGCGGTTGGCGTAGTCGACGTGCGCGGCCAGCCAGAGCGGCTCGTCGAGGTGCGCTGCTTCGGCGTGCTGCTCCGCGTAGGCGAAGCCCGCGGCCAGTTCGGACATCTTCATCGGGACCTCCCGCTCCGATGGCCGGTCCGCTCGCCCCGGTGCGCCGGACCCGGACCACCGGCACTACCGAGTGTTCTCTGCGCCGGCAGCCCTGGCCAGGGGTTTGGGCCCCGATTTCGTGGCTCTGGTGGTGGGTGGCGGGTCGAGTGCCACGTTGTGGGGGTTGCGGGCGGCGTCGGGCTGGCGAGAGTTGCGCAATGGGGCG
>JARKOU010000201.1 GCA_029975645.1 Actinomycetales bacterium | reverse complement strand
GGGCTGCGAGGAGGCACAGGTGGTCCGCAACCTCGACGAGCCCGACCTGTGGGCGATCGTCACCCGCTGGGCCGATGTGGGCTCCTACCGCCGCTCGTTCAACGGATCCGAGGCCAAGATGGCGCTGATGCCGCTGCTGGGAGAGGCCCTCGACGAGCCGAGTGCCTACGACGATCCGGAGAGGCTCGGCGCGAACGTTCCCCGGGGCGCGTGGTCCTGAACCGGTTCTCGTCCGGAATGGCCCCTACCGTGGGGTGAGGGCGTCAGGGGGGCACGGGCGTTCGAGGGCAACCGGGCCTGCAACGGGGAGGGCGGCGGCGTTGCCGAGGCCAACCCGCAGGAGACCCCAGAAGGTCAGCAGGTCAACTCCTCGTTCCTCTCCAACGGCACGCGCCGCATGGTGGAGCGCCCGGGCTTCGAGTACCTCTCCAGCACGGGGCGAACACCTCTGTGTGATGAGGAAGACCGTCGACGCCGCCTGAGATGGTCCCACAGGGGTAGGGTGCCGCCATGCGGCACGGCACAAGGGGATTCGTCGTCTGGTGGGTGATGCTCGCGGTGCTGCTCACCGGGTGCGCCAGCCTGCCGCGTGACCCCGGCGGGACGCTCGAGCGCATCCGGTCCACCGGCGTGCTGCGCGTGGGGGCGTCCCCCAGCGAGGGTTTCGTGACGATCGAGGGCGGCACCGTCACCGGACCTGAGGCCGACCTCGCCACCGCGTTCGCCGACAGCCTCGGGGCGACCGTCGAGTGGCACCCCGGCGGCGAGGCCGAACTCGTGGCCGCCATGGAGGACGGCAGGCTCGATCTCATGGTCGCCGGCCTCACCGACGAAACGCCGTGGGCCGACCAGGTGAGCCTCACCCGGCCCTGGACCACGTCCGAGGGCCGGAGGACCAAGCACGTGCTCGCCGTCCCGCTCGGCGAGAACGCCACCCTCGTCGCCCTCGAGACCTTCCTCGACAGCAGGACATCGTGAGCGCGGACGCCCCTCGCTTCGGCAACACCGAACTGCCGCCGGCCCAGGAGGAGGCGCTTCGCAGGGCGCGCCGCCTCCAGTGGATCGGCCTCGCCTACCTCGTCACCTGCGTGGCGGTCGTCTACCTCGTCATGGGTTCCAGCCAGGCCATGAAGGTCGCCTGGATCGAGGACCTCCTCTCGCTCATCCCGCCCGCCGCCTTCCTCATCGCCACGCGACGGGCGGCCCGGCGTCCGAGCGTCGACCACCCGTACGGCCACCACCGGGCGGTCGGTTCGGCGCACCTCGCCGCCGCCGTCGCGCTCTTCGCCATGGGCGTCTTCCTCGTGTTCGACTCCGGCTCCGGGCTGCTGGCCGGCGAGCACCCGCCCCTCGGCAGCGTCCAGCTGTTCGGTCGGACGATCTGGTCGGGCTGGCTCATGATGGCCGCGATGGTCTACACGGGCATCGGCCCGGTCATCATCGGCCGGCTGAAGCTGCCGCTGGCCGAAGAGCTCCACGACAAGGTCCTCTATGCGGACGCCGACATGAACAAGGCCGACTGGATGACCGCCGGGGCGGCCATCGTCGGCATCCTCGGCATCGGTGTCGGCCTGTGGTGGGCCGACGCCGTCGCCGCCCTGGTCATCGCCGCCAGCATCGTGCATGACGGCATCCGCGAGATCCGCGGGGCCACCCGCGACCTCATGGACGGCGAGGCCCGCACCTACGACGACAAGCAGGTCCACCCCGTCGTGGACGCCGTGCTGGCTGCGGCGTCCGCCCCTGCCTGGGTGGGCGAGGCGGGCGTGCGCATCCGCGATCAGGGTCACGTGTTGCACACGGAGGTGTTCGTCGTCCCCGAAGGCGAGGCCACGGTCGAGGCGCTCGACCGGCTCGCGCACGATGTCCGGGCCCTCGATTGGAAGCTCGACGACGTCGTCGTCGCGCCCGTCCTGACTCTGCCGCCCGGCATCCGCACCCGCCCCCGGGCCGAGGACCGGGCGAGCTGACCCGGCGGCGTCCGGCCGATGCGGGGGATCGGACGCCGCACCGCTAGGCTTGCGCGCTGTGCGGATGCCAGCCGGGCATCCTCGGCCGACCAGGAGGCACACCCGTGGCAAGCAAGCTCGACAACGTCATCAGCCTCACGAAGCGCCGTGGCTTCGTGTACCCCTGCGGCGAGATCTACGGCGGCACGCGGGCGGCGTGGGACTACGGTCCCTACGGCGTCGAGCTGAAGGAGAACATCAAGCGTCAGTGGTGGAAGGCGGTCGTGCAGAACCGGCCGGATGTGGTGGGCATCGACTCCTCGATCATCCTGCCGCGGCAGGTGTGGGTGGCGTCGGGGCACGTGGGCGTCTTTTCCGACCCCCTGACCGAGTGCCTGAGCTGCCACAAGCGCTTCCGCGCCGACCAGCTCGAGGAGGCGTTCGCCTACAAGAAGGGGCGTGCGCCCTCCGGGCTGGACGAGATCAACTGTCCCGAGTGCGGCACGCTCGGCCGGTTCACCGCGCCGCGCGACTTCAACATGATGCTGAAGACGTACCTCGGCGTCATCGAGGACGAGTCGGGTCTGCACTACCTGCGCCCGGAGACCGCCCAGGGCATCTTCGTGAATTTCGCGAACGTGCAGCAGACCTCGCGGATGAAGGTGCCGTTCGGCATCGGCCAGGTGGGCAAGAGCTTCCGCAACGAGATCACGCCCGGCAACTTCATCTTCCGCACCCGCGAGTTCGAGCAGATGGAGATGGAGTTCTTCGTCGAGCCCGGAACGGACGAGGAGTGGCACCAGCACTGGATCGACGCCCGTCGCGACTGGTATGTCGACCTCGGCATCGACCCCGCCCGGCTGCGGCTCTACGAGCACCCGGCCGAGAAGCTGTCGCACTATTCGAAGCGGACCGTCGACATCGAGTACGACTTCGGCTTCACGGGCGGCGACGGCTGGGGCGAGCTCGAGGGCATCGCCAACCGGACGGACTTCGACCTGGGCACGCACAGCGAGCACTCCGGGCAGGACCTCTCCTACTTCGACCAGGCGCAGAACAAGCGCTACCTGCCGTACGTCATCGAGCCCGCAGCCGGCCTCACCCGCTCGCTGATGGCCTTCCTCGTCGAGGCCTACACCGAGGACGAGGCGCCCAACAGCAAGGGCGGCGTCGACAAGCGGACGGTCCTCAAGCTCGACCCGCGGCTGGCGCCCGTGAAGGTGGCCGTGCTGCCGCTCTCGCGCCACGAGGACCTCTCGCCCAAGGCGCGCGACCTGGCCGCCGAATTGCGCAAGCACTGGAACGTCGAGTTCGACGACGCCCAGGCCATCGGCCGCCGCTACCGCCGCCAGGACGAGATCGGCACGCCGTACTGCGTCACCGTGGACTTCGACACGCTGACCGACCAGGCCGTCACGATCCGCGAGCGGGACACGATGACCCAGGAGCGCGTGTCGCTGGACCAGGTCGCCGGTTACCTCGCGCAGCGGTTGATCGGCTGCTGAACCGCAGCCGGCTCAGACGAGCACTCGCTCGAGGAAGCGCACGGCGTTGCCGACACCGTCCTCGGCGCGGACGCGGGCACCCAGGACGGCCACGCGCTCGCGGGTTCCGGGGTGGTCCGCGAAGGCGAGCGCAGCGGTGATGTGGGCGGCCGTGGCGTCCTGGAAGTGAACGGGGGGCGGTGCGACGCCCAGTTCGTGGGCACGGCGTCCGAAGTAGGCGTGGTCGGCGGTCAGCGGGGTGACGACGAACTGGGGCACGTCGCCTACGAAGCCGCAGGCCAGCGCACCCACGCCGCCTTGATGGATGACGAGCCTGCAGCGGGGAAACAGCCGGGTGAAGGCTCGAAGTCGATGAGGTGCACCCGGCTCGGATCGTGACGGGCGGCGTCCGGAACAGCCGACCGCGGCGTCACGACACGGCGGCCGGCGGCGACCAGGGCGTCGGTGAGCAGTCCCAGACGCTCCGCGGCGCTCGGGCCGCCGACGGACCCGAGGCCGAGGTAGACCGGGGCCGGTCCGGCGGCCAGGAACGCCTCGGTGGACGCCGTGAGGCCGACCCCTGCGTCCGAAAGGAGGAAGCCGGTGTGCGGGGTCCACGGGTGGTCCGGGCCGAAGGCCGGCGCGAGGACAGGACTGACCGCGGTGAACTGCGGCGACCTGTCCAGGGTGCGGGCCTGGTGGCGCAATGTCGCGGGAGGGATGCCGAGACGGGCGGCCGCCCAACGGGCCCCCGGCTGGATCGCGCGGAACCAGCGCAGCATCCTGCCCGTCAGTGCCAGGCCGCGAACCCTGGAGAACGACGAGTCGCTCCGCAGGAAGTGACTGTCGCCGTGGGCGGCGGAGACGGCCGGGAGTGTGCCGGAAGACCACGAGCGGCGTTGGCGGGAAGGCAGTCTTCAGGGTGAGTGCTGCCGCCAGCACCATGGGGCCGGCGATCACGGCGTCCCCGTGCGCGAACGCGTCGGCGAGCGCGTCGAGGGTCGGAGCGGTGTAAGCGCCGACCCACGTTGCCAGCGTCCGTAGGTGCCCGCGCTCGTCGCGTCCGTACCACTGTTGGAGGAGTTCCGGGGACCAGATGAGCTCCGGCGCCACGGGGCATGCCTCGACCTCGACGCCGGGAAGCACGATCTGCCGTGCGAACGGTTCGGCACACACGAGGCGTGGCTCATGGCCGCGCTGCGCGAGCGCGGCGGCCAGTGGCACGAGCGGTAGCGTGTCGCCGTATCCGCCCGCCGTCGCCACCGTGATCCGCACCTGCACCATTCTTCGCCCCGGGCGGCCATGCGCGCACCCCCGCGGCTCGTAGGGTGTCTCCATGACCGCACCGCTCCGCTTCGCCCTGCGCGCCGGGGGCGTCTGCCTCGCGCTGGACGCCTCCGATGCCCGCCTCCCGGCTGTCCTGCACTGGGGTGCCGACCTCGGCGAACTGGACGCCGCCGCGTTCGACAGCTTGGGCGCGGCCACGGCGGCCTGCATCGCACCCAACGAGCCCGATGTGCCGGTGCGGGTGGCGGTGGTCCCCGAATTGGCGAGCGGCTGGATGGGTCACCCCGGTCTCACCGGCTCCCGTGGCGGCCGGGATTGGTCCCCGCGCTGGGCCGTCACCTCGGTCACCGCTGCGGGCGCCGAGGTGCTGGACGCCGCCACGCTCGGCCCGGCAGCGGTGCGGATCGCCGCGACCGACGCCGACGCGGCCCTGACGCTCGTCCTGGAGATCGAGCTGACCGCTCACGGGCTGGTGCGGCTCCGCGGCGCGCTCACGAACGACGGCCCCGACGACTACGAAGTGACCGAGCTGCTCGTGGCCGTGCCCGTGCCGCGCCGCGCGCGCGACCTCCTCGACCTGACCGGCTCGTGGGGGTCCGAGCGGCACCCGCAACGCGGTCCGCTGCTCGCCGGCGCGCACCGCCGGGAGGGGCGGCACGGCCGCACGGGGGCCGACGCCCCGACCGTGCTGCACGTCGGCGTCCCCGGTTTCGGGTACCGGGCGGGCGAGGTATGGGGCGTCCACGTCGCGTGGAGCGGAAACCACGTCCACTACGCCGAACGGGCGCCGGGGGGCGTCCAGCTCATGGGCGGTGGCGAGCTGTTGCTGCCCGGAGAGGGCCGTCTGGGCCCGGGGGAGAGCTACGTGGGCCCGTGGGTGTACGCGTCGTACGGCGTGGGGCTGGACGCCGTCGCCCGCCGCTTCCACGCCTGGCTGCGTTCCCGACCGACCCACCCGGACCGGCGGCGTCCCGTGACGCTGAACGTGTGGGAGGCGGTGTACTTCGATCACGACCTCGCCCGGCTGACCGACCTCGCCGAGCGCGCGGCGTCCGTGGGGATCGAACGGTTCGTCCTGGACGACGGCTGGTTCGGCGCGCGGCGCGACGACACCGCAGGGCTGGGCGACTGGGTGGTCAGCCCGGATGCCTGGCCGGAGGGACTGGGACCGCTGATCGACCGGGTGACCGGGCTGGGGATGCAGTTCGGCCTGTGGGTCGAACCGGAGATGGTGAACCTCGACTCCGACGTGGCGCGGGCGCACCCCGAGTGGGTCATGCAGCCGGGGCACGGGCGGCTACCGGTCGAATCGCGGCACCAGCAGGTTTTGAACCTCGGCCTGCCGGACGCCTACGCGCACGTGCGCGACCACCTGTCGGCGATCTTGGACGAGTACGACATCAGCTACCTCAAGTGGGACCACAACCGCGACCTCGTCGAGGCCGGCAGCGCGCCGCACGGTGCGCCGGGCGTGCACGCGCAGACGCTGGCGGCCTACCAGCTCATGGACGAGCTGAAGGCCGCCCACCCGGGGCTGGAGATCGAGTCGTGCTCCTCGGGCGGGGCCCGGGTCGACCTGGCGGTGATGGAGCGGTGCGATCGCGTGTGGACGTCGGACACCATCGACCCGCACGAACGGCAGCGGATGCTGCGCTGGACAGGACAGTTGCTGCCGCCGGAGCTGCTGGGCTCGCACATCGCCTCCGGGGCGTCGCACACGACCGGGCGGGTGCACTCGCTGGCCTTCCGGGCGGCGACGGCCGTCTTCGGTCATCTGGGGGTGGAGTGGGATCTGGCAGCGGCGTCCGCGGAGGAGCTCGCCGAGCTGGACGCGTGGATCGCCTGGTACAAGGAGAATCGCGCGCATCTGCTGGGCGGCGAGCTCGTGCGGGTCGACATGCCGGACGCCGACGTCTGGGTTCACGGGGTGGTGACACCCGAGCGCGGGCTGTTCTCGGTGGTGACGGGGGCCATCCATCCGGCGACGGACCTGGGCGACGTGATCCTGCCCGGTCTGGATCCCGACGCCGTCTACGACGTGCGGCCGGTCCAGGTGGGCCGGACGCCGACGCCGTGGTCACCGCCCGGCTGGGCGGGCGGGGTGCGGATGTCCGGACGGGCGCTGGCGTGCGTGGGGTTGCGCTTCGGGGCCATGTGGCCGGACCACGTGGTCCTCGTGGACGCAGCGCGCGCCTGAGCCGCCGACAGCCCCGGGCCTCAGAAGGTGGGCTTGCCGCCGGTGACGCCGAGCACGGTGCCGCTCACATAGCTGGCCTCATCGGAAGCGAAGAAGACGAACGCGGCGGCCACCTCGACAGGGTGTCCCGCTCGGCCGAGCGGGGCGAGTACGCCTGGACCGACGCGGTGATGATGATCGAGCCGCCGGCCACTCATGCTTCTGGCCGGGGATCGTGCTCAAGTCGGCCCTGGTCAGGCATCGACCCTAGTCGGACGCCGCCGCCATCGGATTCTGCGGGCCGCATTGCACCCCGACGGGTGCGTTCAGGGGCGATGGAGGGTCATCCCTGCGCGCGTGTCCTCGACGACGGTGCCGCGCGGCTGGCGGCCCAGCACGGACATCATCATCCAGTCGCCCACGCACCCCGACACGTGCACCACCGTGGGGATCACCAGCCACACCCCCCACGGAAACGCCGCCACGAGCCAGAGCAGCATAGCGTTGACGAGCACGGTCGGCGCCCACCCGACGGCGAGGAACTGCCCGCGGGTGAACCGGTGCCCGGGCGCGCCCGCGTACAGGTAGGGCACCGCACCACCCATCTTCCCCCAACCGAAGACGGGCCGGACGCCACACAGCGCGATGACCAGCCCGTGCGCTGCCTCATGGATGACCAGCGACAACGCAGATCCGACGATCACCAGCGTCACTCCGAGCGCGACCCCCGGCGCGCTCCAGTCCACCGCACCGGCCTGCAGATGCCGGAACGCCAACACGACGCAGCCGGCCATCGCGACGCCGGAGGCGACGAGCGACCAGCGCCCGGCCCGCTCGAGGTCGAGGTCGTCCAGGCGCCACTCGATGCGTCGCGGGGCGGGAGGCAGCGTCGGGGGATCGGCCATACGGGGCAGATTACCGGGGCCAGTAGACTCGACCACCGTGCCGACGTACCCGCCGCTTCGCCTGACCGCACCCTCCGGGGGGACCGTCGAGGTCGCGACTCCAGTGGTGCTCGCCCCGATGGCCGGCATCACGAACCCCGCCTACCGCCAGCTGTGCCTCGAACAGGGGGCCGGACTGTACGTCTGCGAGATGATCACCTCCCGCGGCATCGTGGAGCGCAATCCGAAGACCCACGCGATGCTGCGGTTCGCGCCCGGCGAGTCGGTGCGCTCGGTGCAGTTGTACGGCGTCGACCCGGCCACGATGGCCCGCGCCGCCCACCTCTTGTGCGAGGACTTCGGCGTCCACCACATCGACATCAACCTCGGCTGCCCGGTCCCCAAGGTGACGCGGCGCGGCGGTGGGGGTGTCCTACCGTGGAAGCTCGACCGCACCGCAGCGCTGCTCGCCGCAACGGTCGAGGCGGCCGACGCCCACGGCGTCCCCGTCACGATGAAGACCCGCTTGGGCATCGACGCCGACCATCTCACCTATCGCGATGCCGGACGCCTCGCCCAGGACGCGGGCATCGCTGCGGTCGCGCTGCACGGCCGGACGGTGCAGCAGGCGTACGCCGGCCACGCCGACTGGGATGCCATCGCGACCCTCGCCGACGACCTCGACATCCCCGTCCTCGGCAACGGCGACATCTGGGAGGCGTCGGACGCCCTCGCCATGGTCGAGCACACCGGGTGCGCGGGTGTCGTCATCGGGCGCGGCTGCCTGGGCCGACCGTGGCTGTTCCGCGACCTCGCCGACGCCTTCGCCGGCCTCGCCACGCGCCAGCTGCCCACGCTGGGGGAAGTCGCCCAGATGGTGCGCCGCCACGCCGAACTGCTCGCCCGGCTTCACGGCGAGCGCCACGGCCTCACCGACCTGCGCAAACACATGGCCTGGTACTTCAAAGGCTTCCCAGTGGGCGGGGAACTGCGTCGCGGCCTGGCGACCGTCTCGAGCTTCGCCGAGTTCGACGCCCTCATCGCT
Organism: Actinomycetales bacterium; assembly: GCA_029975645.1. Taxonomy (GTDB): domain Bacteria; phylum Actinomycetota; class Actinomycetes; order Actinomycetales; family JAHECE01; genus JAHECE01. Next base: position 124 of record JARKOU010000201.1, on the reverse strand, counting down.
CAGGTGGATGCGACAGCCGGTTTCCCGGTGGCTGAGCTCGGCACGCCGCGCGGACGCCAAGGGACGCCGCGCGACAAGGTCACGCTGCCGTACGGCTGGCTCGACAGCAGGACCCTCGGCGATG
>JARKOU010000189.1 GCA_029975645.1 Actinomycetales bacterium | reverse complement strand
GCCTTGAACACGTCGTAGCGCTTCTGCCGGGTGGAGTGCTGCAGCCGGAAGACGGTCTCCGGGTCGAACAGGTGCGGCGGTCCCTCGCGGCGCCACTTGTACTCGCCGCCGCCGCTGAGCGTGCGGTGCGGCAGCGGGATGCCGTCCGGCGGGTAGGCGCGCGCGTGCCGCCGGGCCACCTCCTCGGCGATCTCGTCCAGCCCGATGCCCTCGATCCGGCTCGTGGTGCCGGTGAAGTACTGCTCGACGAGTTCGCTGGACAGGCCCAGCGCCTCGAAGATCTGCGCACCGGTGTAGGACGCGATCGTGGAGACGCCCATCTTGGACATCACCTTCAGCACGCCCTTGCCCAGCGCCTTGCGGACGTTGTACACGGCCTGCTCGGGCTCGACGCTCACCAGCCATTCGCGGCGGGCGAGGTCCTCCGCGCTCTCGAACGCGAGATAGGGGTTCACCGCGGCCGCGCCGTAGCCGATCAGCAGGGCCACGTGGTGCACCTCGCGCACGTCGCCGGCCTCGACGATCAGGCTGATCTTGGTCCGCGTGTGGTTGCGGAGGGTGTGGTGGTGCACCGCCGACGTGAGCAGCAGCGACGGGATCGGGCCGTACTCGGCGTCGGAGTCGCGGTCGGAGAGGACCACGAAGCTGACGCCACGCTCGATCGCCGCGTCCACCTCGGCGAAGATCTCCTCGAGCCGGTCCCGCAGCGCCGCGCCGCCTCCGCTGACGCGGTAGAGGCCGCGGATGGTGGTGGCCGAGAAGACGTTGCCCGCCCGCCGGGAGCGGCCGACGGCCTTGATCCGCGCGAGCTGGTCGTTGTCGATCGTGGGGAAGGGAATGATCAACTTCCGGGCGTGCTCGGGGATGTCCGCGAGCAGGTTCGGCTCCGGGCCGATCGCCCCACCCAGGGAGGTGACCAGTTCCTCGCGGATCGCGTCCAGCGGCGGGTTGGTGACCTGCGCGAACAACTGGATGAAGTAGTCGAAGAGCAGGCGCGGGCGCGAGGACAGCACCGCGATCGGCGTGTCCGTGCCCATGGAGCCGAGGGCCTCGACGCCGGTGGTGGCCATCGGCGTCATGAGGATGCGCAGTTCCTCCTCGGTGTACCCGAACGCCTGCTGGCGGCGGGTCACCGAGGCGTTGCTGTGCGCCACGTGATCGCGAGGCGGCAACTGGTCCAGCGTCACCGTGTGCTCGGTGACCCAGTCCGCGTACGGCTGGGCCGCGGCGAGGTCCGCCTTGATCTCGTCGTCCTCGATCACACGCCCCGAACCCGTGTCGACCAGGAACATCTTCCCCGGCTCCAGGCGCCCCTTGCGCACCACGGTGGCCGGGTCGAGGTCGAGCACGCCGACCTCGCTCGCGAGGACCACCAAGCCGTCCTCGGTGATCCAGAACCGGCCGGGCCGCAGACCGTTGCGGTCCAGCACCGCCCCGACGAACCGCCCGTCCGTGAACGTCATGGCGGCGGGGCCGTCCCACGGCTCCATGATGCAGGAGTTGAACTGGTAGAACGCCCGCCGGGCGGGGTCCATCAGCGTGTTGTTCTCCCACGCCTCGGGGATCATCATCAGCACGGCGTGCGGGAGCGAGCGCCCGCCCAGGTGCAGCAGCTCGAGCACCTCGTCGAACGTCGCCGAGTCGCTCGCACCGGGGGTACACACCGGCATGAGCGGCGCGAGGTCGCCGAGCACGTCGGACTGCAGGGTGCCCTCGCGCGCCGCCATCCAGTTCCGGTTGCCGCGCACCGTGTTGATCTCACCGTTGTGGGCCACGATCCGGAACGGCTGGGCCAGCGGCCACGACGGGAACGTGTTGGTGGAGAAGCGCGAGTGGACCAGGGCGATCTGGCTCGCGAACCGGGGGTCCGCGAGGTCAGGGAAGAACGGCTCGAGCTGGGTCGTGGTGAGCATGCCCTTGTAGACGATCGTCCGCGACGAGAGCGACGCGAAGTACACGCCCAGGCTCCGCTCGGTCCGCTTGCGCAGCCGGAACGTCCGCCGGTCGAGGTCCAGCCCGGACAGAGCGCGCTCCCGGTCCGCCATGAACACCTGCCGGAAGACCGGCATGCACGAGGCGGCGGTCGGGCCGACCAGCGAGGCCGTGACGGGGACGTCGCGCCACGCCAGGACGTCGAGCCCCTCCTCCGCCGCGAGGCCCTCGATGGCCCGCGCGGCGGCGTCGGCCGCACCGGGCTCGGCGGGCAGGAAGGCGAGACCCGCGGCGTAGTGCCCCGCCGGCGGCAGGTCCACACCGACGACGGCGCGCAGGAACGCGTCCGGGACCTGGGTGAGGATCCCCGCACCGTCGCCGCTGTTCACCTCGGCGCCCACGGCGCCGCGGTGGTCGAGGTTCGCCAGGGCCGTCAGGCCGGCGTCGACGATGTCCCGCCCGGGCGTGCCGCGCAGCGTCGCGACGAAGGCCACGCCGCATGAGTCGTGCTCTTGGGCGGGGTCGTACAGGCCCTGCGACGGGGGCAGGGCGCTGAACGAATTCTGCGGGGCATGCATCCGTTGACCGTCCTCACGCGCCTGACCGGGGGCCAGGCGCCGTCCTAACGAGAAACCGACAGGTGGGCAGGGAGGGACACCGCTGGCCCGGTAGCGCAGGACGATACTCGCTTCGGGCGCGGAACCCCACGTCGGGGCGTCTCGACGATCACGCCGCCGGGTTCGGGGAGGGGCTCGTCGCGTCGTCGCCGACCTGCGCCCCGCCTTCCTCGAGGGGCCGCCGCCCAGGGAGCCAGACGTCGTCCTCCCGCCCCGGGGTCCGCCTCCCGAGCAGGACGAACGCCACGAGAGCGCCGGCGAACACGATCAGCGACGTCCAGACGTTCAGACGCAACCCGAGGATGAGTTCGGCGGGGTCGATCCGCAGGAGCTCGATCCACAGCCGCCCGGTGGTGTAGAGCATCACGTAGAGCCAGAACACGCGGCCGTGGCCCAGCCGGAACCGCCGGTCGGCCCACACGAGCACCGCTGCGGCCCCAAGGTTCCACAGCAACTCGTACAGGAACGTCGGGTGGAACAGCGTCCCCACGGCGTACCCCGCGGGCAGATGGACCACGTCGATCTCGAGCCCCCACGGCAGGGTGGTCGGACCGCCGAACAACTCCTGGTTGAACCAGTTCCCCAGCCGGCCGATGGCTTGGGCCACGAGGAGCGCGGGAGCGATGGAGTCGGCGAACGGGGCGAACCGCAGGCCCTTGCGCCTCAGCCCGATGAGGGCCCCGACGGCACCGAACGCGATCGCCCCCCAGATCCCCAGGCCGCCGTTCCAGATCGCGAAGGCGGCCCAGGGGTCCCCGCCCGGTCCGAAGTACGGGCCCGGTGAGGTGATGACGTGGTAGATCCGTCCACCGATGATTCCGAAGGGCACGGCCCAGAACGCGACGTCCAGCGTGGCGCCTTCGGGCCCGCCCCGCGCGGTGTACCGCTTGTCCGTGATCCAGATCCCTACGACGATCCCGACGAGGATCGCGAGCGCGTAGGCCCGCACGGGGATCGGGCCCAGGTACCAGACGCCCACGGGTGGGCTCGGGATGGCGGCCGCGAGCGCCGCAGCGGTCACCGCCGGACGCCGTTCGCGAGGTCCGCCACGAGGGCTCGCAGGTCGGCGAGCGCGGACGCCTTGTCGGCACCGGCGCCGCCCAGCGCCCGCACGAGCGCCGAGCCGACGATGACGCCGTCGGCGTACTGGGCGATCTCGTGCGCCTGGGCGCCGTCTGAGACCCCGAGACCCACGCAGACTCTCTCGGCGCCGGCGGCGCGCGTGCGGGCCACGAGGTCGCGCGCGCGGTCGCCGACGACGGCGCGCGTCCCCGTGACACCCATCGTCGACGCCGCATAGACGAACCCGCGGCAGGCCGCCGCGGTCATGGCGAGCCGTTCCGGCGTGGAACTGGGGGCCACGAGGAACACGCGGTCCAGCCCGTGCGCATCCGAGGCGGCGAGCCACTCCCCCGCCTCGTCCGGGATCAGGTCCGGCGTGATGAGTCCGGCGCCGCCCGCCGCCGCGAGGTCCCGCGAGAAGGCGTCGACGCCGTAGCGCAGCACCGGGTTCCAGTAGGACATGACGAGCACGGCGGCGCCGGTGGCGGCCACCTGCTCGACGGCGCGCAGCACGTCCCGGGTGCGCGTGCCGGAGTCGAGCGCGTGCTGGACGGCGTGCTGGATCACCTCGCCGTCCATGCCGGGGTCGGAGTACGGCAGGCCGAGTTCGACGACGTCGACCCCCGCCTCCACGATGGCTCGCGCCGCCTCGATCGAGGTCTCGACGTCCGGGTACCCGACGGGCAGGTAGCCGACCAGCGCCGCGCGTCCGGCGGCCTTCGCGGCGTCAATCGCCCCGGCGGACTTGCTCACGATCGCCGTGCTCATCGCGCCGCGCTCCCCTCGCCGTCGATCAGGCCGAACCACGCCGCCGCCGTCGCCACGTCCTTGTCCCCGCGGCCGGAGAGGTTGACCAGGATGATCGCGTCCGGGCCGAGTTCACGGCCCAGCACCAGCGCTCCCGCGAGGGCGTGCGAGGACTCGATCGCCGGGATGATCCCCTCGGTGCGGCACAGGAGGCGGAAGGCGTCCATCGCGTCGGAGTCGGTCACGGGCCGGTACTCGGCGCGACCGATGCTCGCGAGCCACGAGTGCTCCGGACCGACTCCCGGGTAGTCGAGGCCCGCGGAGATGGAGTGCGACTCGATGGTCTGGCCGTCGGCGTCCTGCAGCATGTAGGACCGCGCGCCGTGGAGCACGCCGGGCGAGCCCGCGGTGATCGTGGCCGCGTGACGCTCCGTCTCGACGCCCTCCCCACCGGCCTCGAAACCCACGAGCCGGACGCCGGCGTCGTCCAGGAACGCGTGGAAGATGCCGATGGCGTTGGACCCACCGCCCACGCAAGCGGCGACGGCGTCGGGCAGCCGGCCGGTCAGCTCGAGCACCTGGGCACGCGCCTCGATTCCGATGACCTTCTGGAGGTCGCGCACGATCGTGGGGAACGGGTGCGGCCCGGCCACCGTGCCGAACACGTAGTTGGTGGTCTCGACGTTGGTGACCCAGTCCCGGAACGCCTCGTTGATCGCGTCCTTGAGGGTGCGCGAGCCGGTCTTCACGGCCACCACCTCGGCGCCCAAGAGGCGCATTCGGGCGACGTTGAGCGCCTGGCGGCGCGTGTCCTCCTCGCCCATGTACACCGTGCACTCGAGGTCGAGCAGCGCGGCCGCCGTCGCCGTCGCGACGCCGTGCTGACCCGCGCCCGTCTCCGCGATCACCCGGGTCTTGCCGATGCGCTTGGTGAGCAGGGCCTGGCCGAGCACGTTGTTGATCTTGTGGGAACCCGTGTGGTTGAGGTCCTCCCGCTTGAGCAGCACGCGCGCGCCGCCGGCGTGCGCCGCGAACCGCTCCACCTCCGTGAGGATGCTCGGGCGACCGGTGTAGGTGCGGTGCAGGTGCTCCAGGCGAGCAGTGAACTCAGGGTCCGCCTGCGACTTCTGCCAGGCGACGTCCAGGTCGTCGAGCGCCGCGATGAGCGCCTCGGGGACGAACCGGCCGCCGAACTCGCCGAAGTACGGGCCGCTGACGGCGCTCAGGGCGCTCACTGGCGCACCGCCCGCAGTGCGGGGTGGGCGCCGGCGGCCACGAGGTCGGCGACGGCGCCGCGTGGGTCGCCGCGCGTGACCAGGGCCTCGCCCACGAGGACGGCGTCGGCGCCGGCCCGGGCGTACTCGAGCACGTCGTGCGGTCCGCGCACGCCGGACTCGGCCACCTTCACCACGCTTGCGGGCAGGGTGTTGACCACCGTGGCGAAGGTTCCGCGGTCCACCTCGAGCGTGTGCAGGTTGCGGGCGTTCACGCCTACCACGCGCGCTCCGGCGTCGAGCGCGCGCAGCGCCTCGGTCTCGTCGTGCACCTCCACCAGCGCGGTCATCCCGAGGGAATGGACACGCTCCACGAGCGAGGTGAGCACGCTCTGGTCGAGGGCCGCGACGATGAGCAGGACCAGGTCCGCGCCGTCGGCGCGCGCCTCCCACACCTGGTAAGGGCTGACGATGAAGTCCTTGCGTAGGACCGGGAGGGCGACGGCGGCGCGCACCTCGGCCAGGTCCGCCAGGCTCCCGCCGAAGCGCCGCTCCTCGGTGAGCACGCTGATCGCGCTGGCGCCACCGGCTTCGTAGTCGCGGGCCAGGCCGGCCGGGTCAGCGATGTCCGCCAGCGCCCCCTTGCTGGGGCTGGAGCGCTTGACCTCGGCGATGACCGTGATGCGGTCGGGGCGCCGCAGGGCGTCCACGGCGTTGCGTGCGGCCGGTCGGCTCCTGGCCTGCTGCTTGAGGTCCGCCAGCGGGACCCGGGCCTCGCGGCGGGCGAGGTCCTCTCGGACACCCGCCACGATGTCTTCCAGCACGGTCACGAGACGATCCTCCCGGTCGACGACGTCGCCATGGTAGTTGCGTCGCGAGGTGCCCCCGACCGCGGGACCGGGCGGTGGACCGGCCCGGACGTGGACCCCCGACGGCGCGGCCGGCGTCAGGGCGCCAGGTACGGCTCGAGGACCGGGATGTTGCGCGCCACCCAGAAGAGGAGCACCACCACGAGCAGGACGTTGGGCACCCACGGCGGGCTGATCCATCGCCTCGGCCGGCCGGTCGCCGCGCGGTGGAGCCACGCAAACCAGGACGCCACCACCACCGGGAGCGCCAGCACCAGGAGCGGGTTCATCGACCACGCCCCGGCGACATCCCCGTGCGCCACGTCGTGCAGCGCCCGCAGCGAGCCGCACCCCGGGCAGTAGAAACCCGTGAGTGCGTAGGACGGGCATACCGGGTAGAAGCCCGGGACATGGGGGTTCACCGTGCCGAGCAGGGTTCCGACGCCGACGGCGCCGGCCGCGACCCCCAGCGGGCCCAGGCTCGCCCGTACCCGCGAGCGCGTCGCGGGTACGGGCTGGGCGAGGGTCATCGGCGGGCGGGCTAGGGCTGGCCGAAGCCCATCGCCTGCAGGACCTTGCCGAGCACCAGAGCCACCACCACGAGCACACCGCCCGCCACCGCGGCGGGCACCGAGCCCAGGATCATGCCGACGGCGCAGATGAGGGCGCCAAGGGTGATCGCCCCCATGGTGATCCAGGCGGCTGGGGTCTTGCCCTCGTTGGCCGGCGGGCTGCCCGGCGGGAGGTTGCTCGGTCGCTGCTGGGCTTCGGCCATGGGGGCCTCCTTCTCGCCGTCGCTCCGGCTCTCGCGGGTCGTGCCGGGTGAGGTGGGCCGGTGCGGGGCACCGATGTACGAGAAGCCTACCGAGGTACGGGCGGCGTGCCGAGTCACCTCGCTCACGTCGGGTCGTCACCACGGCTGAGGGCATCCCAGTCGTCCATGGCCTGCGTACGCACGTCCGCCGGTTCCGCGTCGGTCACCGCACCCGCCCCGCCGGCCATCTCACCGGACGACGCACCGCCGTCGGGCACCGCGCGCTCGAACCGCCGCCCGCCCGCCCCGGAGCCCCATCTGCCGGAGGCGAGCGCGACCGTCACCGCCGCGAGCGCGGCCAGCCCGCCGAGCCCCGCCGCGACCAGGGGCCACG
>JARKOU010000169.1 GCA_029975645.1 Actinomycetales bacterium | reverse complement strand
GATGAGGCGGCGCACCTCCTCGTCCACCACTCCCGCGACGTCCTCGGAGTAGTCGCGCTGGTGGCCCATGTCCCGGCCGAGGAACACCTCGCCGGAGGACTGGCCCAACTTCAGCGCTCCGACGCGTTCGCTCATGCCGTACTCGGTGACCATCTTGCGGGCCAGGCGGGTGGCCTTCTCGATGTCGTTGGCAGCGCCCGTGGTCGGGTCGTGGAAGACGAGTTCCTCGGCCACGCGCCCGCCCATGGCGTACGCGAGCTGGTCGAGCAGTTCGTTGCGCGTGGTGGAGTACTTGTCCTCGGTGGGCATGACCATCGTGTAGCCGAGGGCCCGGCCGCGCGGGAGGATCGTCACCTTGGTCACCGGGTCCGTGTACCGCAGCGCTGCCGCCACGAGAGCGTGGCCGCCCTCGTGGTACGCGGTGATCTTCTTCTCCTTCTCGTTCATCACGCGCGTGCGCTTCTGCGGACCGGCGATCACGCGGTCGACCGCCTCGTCCAGCGCGCGGTCGTCGATCAGCTGAGCGCCGGCGCGGGCGGTGAGCAGCGCCGCCTCGTTCAGGCAGTTGGCGAGGTCGGCGCCGGTGAAGCCGGGCGTGCGCCGGGCGAGCACGTCGAGGTCCACCCCGGGGGCCATCGGCTTGCCCTTCGCGTGGACCTTGAGGATCGCGAGGCGGCCGTTGAGGTCGGGCGCCTCGACCGGAACCTGGCGGTCGAAGCGACCGGGCCGCAGCAGCGCGGGGTCGAGGATGTCGGGGCGGTTGGTGGCCGCGATGAGGATGACGTTGGCGTGCGGGTCGAACCCGTCCATCTCCACGAGCAACTGGTTGAGGGTCTGCTCGCGCTCGTCGTGCCCGCCGCCCAGGCCCGCCCCGCGGTGCCTGCCGACGGCGTCGATCTCGTCCACGAAGACGATCGCCGGCGCGTTGGCCTTGGCCTGCTCGAACAGGTCGCGCACGCGCGAGGCGCCGACGCCCACGAACATCTCGACGAAGTCCGAGCCGGAGATCGAGTAGAACGGCACGCCCGCCTCGCCCGCGACCGCGCGCGCCAGCAGGGTCTTGCCGGTACCGGGGGGACCGTAGAGCAGCACGCCCTTGGGGATCTTGGCGCCTACAGCCTGGAACTTGGACGGTTCGGAGAGGAACTCCTTGATCTCCTGGAGTTCCTCGACCGCCTCGTCCACACCCGCGACGTCGGCGAACGTGACCTGCGGCGACTCCTTGCTCACCATCCGGGCGCGGGACTTGCCGAAGTTCATCATCCGGCTGTTGCCGCCCTGCATCCGCGACATGAGGAACCAGAACAGGCCCACGATCAGCAGGATCGAGAACAGGGTCATGAACAGGGTGGACCACCACGGCGTCTGGGGCACCACGGCGTTGTAGCCACCTGGGGGGTCGGCGGCGGCGATCGCCTGTGCGACGGCGTCGCCCTGCGTCTCCGAGTAGTAGAACTGCACCCGGCTGCCCTTGTCACCGAAGTCCTTGGTGAGGGTGAGATCCACTCGCTGGTAGCCGTCGGTGATCTGCGCCTGCTCCACCGTTCCACCGGCCAGCAACGAGAACCCGTCGGACGTGTCGATGGTCTGCACACCCGGACCGGCGAGCAACCGGAAACTGAGCATGAAGAGCAGCACTGCGACCAGGACCCAGATCAACGGGCCCCGGAGGAGCTTCTTGGCGTTCATCGGTGGTGGGCCGTGGCCCCCGTCCCTCCTGCTCGGGTGACTATCAGGCGACGGTACACAACGAGTCTGACAACAGCCTCACCTGTTCGCGCAGGGCGGTACGGGGGGCCGACGACGGCGCGCGCTCAGACGACGGCACCGGGTCCGATGTCGCGAGATGGCTCATGCCCGCCACGGGACCGGACGAGCCCGTCCATGGCGTGGGTGAGGCGGCTCGCCTCGGAGTCGAGCGCCTGCACTCCCAGGCAAATGCCGACGACGACGAACGGGATCGAGACCTGCACGGCGACCCAGAAGAGGTCGAACTGCCCCTGGACAAGGCGGGTCAGGACTATCGCGAAGGCGAGAGCGCCGTACCGCGGGTCCACTCGCCAGAGCACGACCAGGGCGCCGATGAACGCCACGAGGAAGCCGATGAGACCGATGACTCCCGCCGAGGCCAGCACCTCCAACTCGGCGTTCGGCGGCTGAAAGCCGAAATCGGTGCGACCCGCCGTCCAGTAGCGCAGACCCGCGCCGAAAAGGGGCGACCCGTTGACCACGGTGAGCGTGTCCTCGAACCATGTGAGCCGCTGGAAGATCGAGCTGTGCACGTTGCCCGCCTGAACCTCGTCGCGGACGAGGGAGCCCACGAACAATACGGCGGGTACGACTGCCAAGACGATGACCTTTGAGCGTCGCCGAACGGGGTCCGAGCGGAGAGAGATGACCAGAAGCGCCACCCCCACGCTGATCAGGCCCTGCCGCGACTGCGAGAACACCACGCCGGCGGCGCTGAGCCAGAACACCGTGAGCGCCCAGGGCTTCGACCAGCCGAGCCACAGGGGCCGCGCATAGGCGATGACGGCCGAGAACGCGAGCACGGTCCCCACGAAGTTCTTGTGCATGCCGTACGGCCAACTCAGGTAGACGGGCCCGAGATCACCCTGGGCGTACTGCCGAAAGCCTTGCACGATGGTGATCACGGCGATCACGCTGGTCGCCACGAGCAGCGCGGAGAGCCCCGCCTTGGCGTACCCCGCCCGGCCGACCGCCCACCCCACCACGAGCGCGCCCGCGACGAGCAGCCACGCGTGGAACCACTCGACGACGTTGGCCCGGTAGGGGTTGGCCACCACCGTAAATAGCGTCGCCGCCTGGTAGGTCGCCGAGAGCCAGAGAAGGGCTCGCAGGGGAGGGCTGAACGGTCTCTTCGCGAGGAACACCGCCGGCCAGAACGCCACGAACAGGGCGACATCCGAGACGGACAGGTTCAGCCCCTGCCCGCCGACACGCGCAAGCACCGCCAGCGTGGGCATGGCGGCCAGGGGGATTACGGCCGGCTCGGCCAGCGAGAGCCCCAAGGCCAGCACGCCCAGCGCGACCACGCCGGCGAGCACCGGCTGGTGGGGCACGATGCGACCGACCTGAACGAGGATCACTGCCACCGCGAGAGCGGCCAGGCCCCAGCCGAGCACCACGCGTGTCTCGTCGGGGATGCGCGCGAGCGCAGGTATGCGGGCCCTCATGTGGACTCCACGACGGCGTCGACTGACCCGTGCGACGGCGGGGGTCCGGGCTCGTTCGCCGCGCGGACCGCAGCCGCCTCGACGCTGACAGGCCCCGAAAGGTAGAGGCCGAGACGTCGTCGCGCGTCTCGGCCGCGCCGGTCGCGAAACCCAACCGACCGGATCCCGGCACCCACCACTTGTCCCGCGCGCGCCACCTGCCATCCCGACGTCCCGAAGTGCTTGCGGAAGTACCGCTCTTGCGACGCGTGGAAGTGCGCGTCCCGGCGAGCGGGATCGCTGCTGGCGGCGCCACCCAGGTGCGTCGCGAACGATGTCGGGACGACGGCGTGCCGCCATCCCGACCCCGCGGCCCGATATGCCCAGTCCGTCTCCTCGGCGTACAGGAAGAAGCGTTCGTCGAGGCCGCCCACCTGATCGAGCGCCTCACCGCGGAGCAGCAGCACCGACCCGATGACGAAACCCGTCTGGGCACCCAACCGGCCGAGCCCGATCGCCTCGAGCCACACCCGGCCCGGCGACGGGAACGGCCAGCCCACGCGGGCCTCGTGCCCGTCACCATCCACCTGAACGGGCCCGACGCTCGCCAACCCTGCGTCCGCAGAGAGAGAGCGCTGCAACTCGCCCACGTCCTCGGGGCGGACGACGGCGTCCGGGTTGAGCAGGAGCACGTCGCCCCCCGGCACCAACCGTCGGGCGAGCGCGTAGTTCACGCCCGCAGCGAAGCCGGCGTTGCGCCCCGGGTCCAGATACCGCACGCCCAGGTCTTCGCACACCTGCCGGATCGCGGGGAGCGAGGAGTTGTCCACCACGGTCACCGCGAGGCTCCGCACCGGCTCGATGGCGGAGCGCACCATCTCCGGCGATCCGTACGCGACCACCACCACCTCGATCGGCCGGGTGGCCGACGACGAAGCGGCGGAGTCGGTCTCCGGTGTGCCCGTCCGCCCCTCTCCGAGCACCCGCCGGTACATCACGAAGTACCGCTCCCCGACCGCGTCCCAGTCGCACGCGCGGGCCCGCTCAAGGCCTGCCAGGCGCAGCCGGGCCGCCAGGGCGCCGTCGTCGACCACGCGGATCAGCGCGTCTCGGAGGGCGTCGGGGTCGTCCGTCGGGACGAGAAGGCCCGCTCCGCCGACTACGTCCGGCAACGCTCCCGAGGCGCTCGCCACCACGGGCACGCCGCACGCCATGGCCTCGACGGCGACTCGCCCGAACTGCTCCACCCAAGACGGGGTGGTGAGTGACGGGATCGCGAGCACGTCGAGCGACCGGTAGAACGCGGGGAGTTCCGGCGTGGCGAGCGAACCGAGGAACTCGACCCTGTGACCGAGGCCCGCAGCCGCGGCTCTCGCCCGAAGGTCGGCCTCCTGCGGACCGGTCCCGGCGATGCGCAGGCGGAGCCTCTCGTCGCCGGCCACGGCGTCGAGCAGCACGTCGACACCCTTGTGCTGGGCGAGCCGCCCGGCGTACCCCACGGTGACCGCCGCACCGTTGACCCGGTCTGCGCTGGCGTTTTCCGGCGTGAAGTGCGAGGTGTCCACGCCGAGCGGGATGACGTCGGCCTCGCCGCGGAAGCCCTTGCGCCGGACGATCGCTGCGGCGTCGGCGTTGCACGCACTCACGCCCGAGGCGCGCCGCAGCGCCCACCGCTCGAACCAGCGAAAGGGCGGCGGGTAGCGCTTGTCGATGTTCTGGGCCGTGTAAAGGGCGTACGGCGCACGCTGCCGTCGGATCGCCCGCAGCGCGAGGATTTCTGCAGTCGCGAGCGCGAACGGCTCCTCGTGGATGTCGATCATGTCCCACCGCTCGCCAAGGGCACGCCACAACGCGCAGGGGTCGTAGACGAACAGGGCGGGGTGCGAGCCCCACGTCCGGATACCTTCGACTTGCTCGTGCATCTGTGGCTCGAGGCGGACCACCGCGCCGGCCTCGTCCCAGCGCCTGGCACTCAGGAGTCTGACGTCAACGCCGCGGCGCCGGATCGCGCGTTCCCGCTCCCGCCAGGCATCGACGACGGCACTGTGGGACACGCGCAGGACCCGCACCAGCGAATCTCCTTCGGGGGCGACAGGCGACAAGAATTCACTCCAGGCTACCCGGGCCGGCCGCATCTGCCGCACCCCTGCGGCGTATGGGACCATGGAGGCTCTGCCCTCTACCGCCGCCGGGAGCTGCGACCGTGACGCTTCGGGAATTCCTCGCGACCATGCGACACCGGTGGATGACGATTGCTGCGGCAACCCTGGTCGTCCTCGCCGCTACCGCGGCGGCGACTCTCTCGATCCCTCCGACCTACACGGCCTCCTCGCGAATGTTCTTCTCCGCGGAGGCGCCGGCGAACGATGAGACCGGCGAGAGCGGCGGGGTCTACGTCCTCACGCCGACCGACCTCACGACGTACATCGAGGTCCTCGGATCGCCGCAGGTAGTCGCTGCCATCCGCGACAGCATCGGGCTGGACCCAGGCGTGGGCTTCACCGTTCGTGCCGCAACCGCCGGCACCTCGTCCATCCTCGACATCACCGCGACGGCGGGCAGCGCCGAGACGGCCGCTGCCGTGGCGAACGAGGCCGGGCCACAACTCGCGGCAGTGGCCCTGGAGTTCTCCCCGCTCCTGGCCAACAACGGACAGACGGTGTCGGCAACCTTCATCAGCGAGGCCTCGCCCCCAGGCCGCCCGTCCTCGCCGGACGTCGGCCGCAACCTTGCCCTCGGCTTGCTCTTCGGCCTTGTCATCGGCGTCGGGCTGGCCTACGTGCGGCACTCCCTGGACACCCGTGTGCGGGACGAATCGGACATCGCGGACCTCTCCGACCGCCCGGTCCTCGCCGCGCTCCCGTTCGACAAGGGCTCGCTCGAGCGTCCGCTCGTCATGGAGTCGGCTCCGTACAGCCCCCATGCGGAGGAATTCCGACGCCTGCGGGCCAACCTCCTCTTCGTCGACGTGGCGACGGCGTCGCACTCCGTGGTCGTCACCTCGGCACTGCCGAGCGAGGGCAAGACAACGACGGCGGTCAACCTCGCGATCGCGATGGCGGACGCCGGCTCCCGGGTCCTTCTCGTGGATGCCGACCTCCGGAATCCGTCCGTCGCCAAGACGATGGGCCTGGACGGAGAGCAGGGGCTCACGACCGTGCTCATCGGCCGGGCAACGTTCGTCGAGGTCGCGCAGAAGTGGAAGGACACGAGCCTCTGGGTCCTTCCCGCCGGTCAGGTCCCCCCGAACCCGAGCGAGCTGCTCGGGTCCACGGCAATGGAGAGGACCTTCGCGGAGTTGACCGAGCACTTCGACTACGTGCTCGTGGACAGCCCGCCGGTGATCCCGGTGATTGACGCGCTCATCCTCAACAAGTTGACCGGAGCCACGCTGCTCGTGGTCAGCGTGGATCGGATCCGAAAGCGCTTCCTCGCGCACGCACTGAAGGCCCTCCAGACCGCTGGGGCACACGTCTCGGGTTTTGCCCTCAACATGGTCCCTGTGAGCGGCCCGAACTCGTACTACGGATACGGGTATGGGTACCACCCGTACGGATCCTCCCCCGACGGCGCAGCCGAGGTCCCGCCGCGCAAGCGGCGGGACGTGGTCCGCGAACCTCAGCCCGTTCCCGAGCCCACCGCGACCGAGGGCCAGCTCGACGGAACGCCCCAGTGGGTGGAGCTTCCGACGCGCTCGCGACGCTGACGCAGCGGCCCCATTCAGTCCGCTGGCTCGAGAAGTCCGCCAGCGACGAGTTCCGCGAGGAATGCGACGACGTCCTCGCGTATGGCCTCGGCCGCTACGCCTATGTCGTCCGCGACGCGCTGAACGACCGCGTCCACACCGCCGCACGCCTCCTCGCCGTCCGCCACAGCAGCCCGCCAGATCGCGGCGCCCGATCCCTCGATCATGACGAGCGGGCCATCCGGCAGACGGGCGAGGTACAGCGCCCAAGGCTCGCCGTCGACCCGTGGATCCACTTGCACGAAGCCGACACCCACGGGCCTCCGGAACGCGACCGTCATGCATGCCCCCGCCGCCGGCTTCGGCGTGCCTGCTCCCGGGACATTTCGGCCACGCCTCGCACCGGCCGGGCGAGGAACTCCTGGAGGATTTCCAGGCGCGTCGGTGATCTGCCCAGCATGAGCGCGAGGTGGTCCGTATTGACCATCGGTGCGCGCAGCGCGAGCCGGATCGCCTCGCGGGCCGTCGGTGCGGCCTTGATCCGAGCGGCCCATCTCGCCATTCGAGTTCCGCCTTCGGACTCGATCCGCCATAGATCGTATTGACGCGTTCCCCGATAACGATCGAGGGTTCCTGTTCCAGCCGCGAAGGCCACCTCCGCGGAGAGCTCGCTGATCAGGGCGGACATCTCCTGGCGTTGTTCGATGGACGCGGCGTGCCACGCCGTGTCCACGTCGGCCGCGCCCGCCCCTCTGGACCGCGCGGCGTTCAGGACAAGGATCACCGCCTGAGCAGCGATGCTGGGTACAGGGCACGCCACGCCCGCTAAGTCTCGCTCCACCCGGTCTCGCCACAGTCGGTCGAACGCGAGCCCGGGTTCCACCCCGAAGCCAGGGAAGGACCTGTGCACGTCGGCGACTCCCCACAGGGGGTGCCGCAGGCTCGCGGCGCAACCAAAGTCCGAGTCCGTCTCGAACGTCGTCAGCGGCGTCCAGCCAGCCCGGACCAGGGATTCGACGAGTCGGCCGACGTCTTCAGGCCGGACAAGAACGTCGGCGTCCATCCCTCCGATGTTGGCAACCCGGAGGGACGGGTCGGCCGCAGCCCCCTTGATGTGAAGCACCTCCGCGCCGCATCCGCTTGCGAGCAACTGGATAGCAGCGTGTGCCATGGAGACACGCACCCGAAGTGGAGCGCGCACACCAAGGGAAGTCACTTACATATTCTACTGGAGAGCCGGTCGGGTCCCCACGAACTCGATCTGCCGAATCGTCGACGCCCCGGAGACGCGACATGGCTCTGCCCGAGTTCGTCCGGACAGAGCCATGTAGCGCATGTACTTCGCGCGAGCCATCCCACCCCCGAGGTCGAGGCTGGTTCGGCCCGCCCAACCTCAGGGACCGGAGGTCGCGTGGGGCGGGTCTTGCTTCGGCTGGTTCGTCGGGTCGGCGCCAGTCCCACACGGTGGAAGGCTCGCATCAGCGATGAATCCACCGGAGATAGTTTCGTTGTAGACCACTGAGTTGTAAGTGTAGTGGAAGCTCAGGATGGCGGAACCGTTGGCGCTGTTGCTGTAGAGGCCCGCGTCAACGTACATGCATCGCGTGGTTCCAGCGTTCACCACGAAGTCGTCGGCGAGAGCGCCCCCGATCGACACCCTTGCGTCGCGCACCACGCCGTTGATGTCGAGGTTGTCCACCGTGACGGTAATGTTGGCCAGGGTGGAGTTCTTGAAGCAGAAGACGGCGTGGTACCACTTCGGTTCGCCTGGGTGCTTACAGAAGGTGCCGGGGGTGAAACTCGGCTCGATGGGCCGGGACTGGGCGATCGCGGGCGCCGAAGTCGCCACCATGATCACAGGCACCGACCACGCAGCACCCTTCATTACGGTCCGCCGGTTGATGCCGGACCTCTCCTGGTCCTTGCCGATGGTCTCGTCAGACATGGTGCTCACTGGCCCTTCGGGGTCACGTCCAACCGGGAAAACTCCCAGAGCCACGAGGTTAGCAGAGCAGCCCATCGCACGCACACTTAAACCGCACCGTCGATGTCCCATCTGTATCAGGAGTCACATCTGTACCGCGCCCGCGAGCACCCTCTCCAGCGTCAGGGGAACACCCCACCCCACCACACCGGCCGCACGCATCGCGTCGACCCCTTGGCGTACAAGGGCCGAGGCGTCGGGATGTTCGCCATGCGCCGCCGCGGCCGCAGCCTCCAACTGCTCGGGCCCGGCTGCCGCGCCCGCCGCTCGCCACAACGTCAGACCGAGTGGCCCGAGCCTCGCTGCCTGAGACCCCACCAGGACGACCGCCTCGCCATCGAGCTCCACAGCGTCGCTGACGGGTGCGGGACGCACGCGCCCGTCACGGAGTCGCCACGCCATCTCGTTGGTCTCCGCCGACCGGTCGTCGAGCGCCTTCCACGACGCGGGCGCATTCTCTCTTACGTGGACCAGGGCGGCGCGCAATGCGCTGGTGACGTTTTGGCCGCGGTCGTGGATCAGCACCTGGACCCCGCCGCACCGCTCGATCAGTTGGCACAAGGCGCGCAGCGGATGAGCCACGTCAGAGGGCACCACCATGAGCGGCGCCAAGGCCATCAGCGCGTCGATCAGCGGCAGCGGCTCGATCCTCGGAGCTCCGCCGTGAGCCTCCGCCGCCTCCAGCACCACGACCTGGCTCAGCGTCATCTCGGCGCGACCTTCTCGCAGGCCGAGCTCGTTAGGCCCACGGACCACCGTGCGACGCAACGGACCTTCACCGACGCTCCACCCGCCACCGCCCGCACCTACGCCGGCCCCATCGACACCGAGATCCTCGACTACCTGCACAGGCTGCGGGCACGCCTTCACCGAGCCATCGTCGCCCACCGACAGCAGATCCGTGGTGACGTAGGTCATCCCGGTCCGGGCGAGTTCGAGCACGAGGCTCAGCGGGCGCGCTCCCTCACCTGCGACGACGGCGAGCACACGCCCGTCGTCGTCGGCCACGGCGGGTGTACGCAGAAGAAGCACGCCGCCCGACAAGTCCGCGATGACGCCTTCCGCGATCCGCGTGCCGATCGTCTGGATGCGCGACTCTGAAAGCGGGTGCCCGGGCTCGTCGACATCGAGGACGTGCGCCCCTCCGCCTGCCACCGGCTCAGTCACGCACCGCGACCACACCTGGGCGAAGCGTTCACGCGACTCCTGGCGCTCAAACTGGAGACGGAAGTCGGACCGAAGGACGTGAAGGTCGAGCGCCAGCGTCTCGACGCGCCCGGGAGTGTGCGCCATTCCGACATCCTGACAGCCGACCCCGCACCTGCCCATCTCACAACACGCGAGCACAGATCCGTCTGACGATCGACCGTCACGGCCCGGCGCCCGCGCCCCGGCGACCCGAGCCAGCCGCCTTCTGTCACCGAGTCGCACGTCAAGGCTCCGGTGACCGGCGAACAACGGGGCTGCCGGGCCATTGGACTCCCCGGCCCGTGCCTTCGAGGCATGCCGCCCGCAGGATCCTGCGCGTCCCTGGTCAATCGACCCTTGCGTCGGGCGGCAATGGCGGCTAACGAACCCTGTCACCTCCCGAGGGTGTCGACAAACCTTCACGTTTCCGCCACTACTCCGTCGCTCACTCGCTAACTTCGGCGGTGGTCATCCCGCGGGGGCTGACCCCCTGAGGCTCTTGAGGAGCTATCGCCGGGGCCAGGCAAGGAACGAGAGAAGGGAACTGGGATGATGAACTCGACAACGTGGCGGCGGGCGGCCGCGCACCTGGCCGCGATCGCGATACCATTCGCGACGCTCCTCGGGGCGGCGGCGCCTGCGAGCGCGACCGACAGCGCCTGCGACGCCGTGCCGGGCAACGTGGTCACGAACTGCGGGTTCGAGACCGGAGACTTCTCCGGATGGCAGTTGACCCAGGAGGCGGCGGACGTCGGCTTCACTGTGGTCGCGATGTCGCCCGATCCGAACAGCGGCAACTACCTCAGCCTGTCGGGGCCAATCGGCGTCGCCACGCTCACCCAGACGCTGAGCACTACGCCGGGCAGGATCTACGACGTGAGTTACGCGGTGATGGGTGGCTCGACCAATCAAACGGAATCGCAGCGCGCAGTTTTCTCTGCCGCCGTCGACGGGCAGACCGTAGGGACGGTCAGTGGCGAGTTCCTGTTCTCGTGGCAGGAGCAAACCTCCCGAATCACCGCTACCGGGTCGGCGACCACAATCACCTTCACATTCCACAACCCGCCCTCCTTCTGGCACTTGGACGACGTGGTCGTGGCACCCATCGCCGACCCGCTGACCAAGGCCGACTGCATCGCCAACGGCGGACCCGCCTACGGCTTCGCGAACCAGGGCCAGTGCATCCGCTTCGTCGAGAACGGCAGAGACAGCCGGTAGCACCACAGATGACGAGGCCTCCACGACGTCGCGGGGGCCTCGTCCTCGCGTTCCGGCGGCAGACGAGACCCACCGGTGGGCGGGTCCGTCACGGTCGCGCTCACTTGCCCCCGAGGCCGCCAGCCTGCTAGCGGGCCTCCTGGCTACCCGGACCACACTCCCACCGGCAAGCGACGACAATCTGACGGCAGAAGACCACCCGCAACGGCAACTTCCCATCAGCTGGGCGCGGGACACTAGACGAGCAGGCCCACTCGGCGCATCTGCGAGACCGCCGCGCGGACAGATTCGGTCGCGACTGGATGCGCGCCGTGCTCGTGGGCGGCGACGGCGGCGAGCGACTCCTCGGTTGCGCCGTCTTCGGCGGCGCGCCAAAGAGTGAGCCCGAGGGGGCCGAGCCGGACCGGTACGGTCCCGACCAGCACGAGCCCCTCGTCACCCACCTTCACCGCGTCGAGGACGTGGCCGCGGCGGACCAGGCCGCCTCCCGCAGTCCCGGCCGCCGCAGTGTCGTCGTCAAGCGGCGAGCCGATGACAGTCCACCGCTCGACGGCACCAGCGTCCGGCGTCCCGCTCACGTCACCGACCAGCGTGACGAGGAGGTCCTCCGCGTCACGGATCTCGGAGTAGGCGAGGCGATAGACGCCTCCGCAGGCTTCGCTCAACTCGCACAGTCGCTGCAGGGGCCGATCGAGCGCGAAGAGCGAGGACGTCTGCGGGATCAACTCCATCAGCGCGTCGATCAGCCCCAGCCGCTCCAGAGTGGGGGGAACGTCGCCGTCACGGACTCGGTCAAGAAGCACCACGCGGTGGATCGTTAGCGTCGTTGGGCATTCCACGAGGCCAAGGTCGTCCGGACTGCGCTGCACCTTGGGCCCTTCACCTTCGAGCACAGAGAGTGGCTTGGGGTACGGAAGGACACGATGATCGGCGGCGATGGCCACGGTCTCGTCGGAGACATACCCGAGCCGCGACTGGCACAACACCGCCGCCGCAGTCGTCTTCCCCGTCCCCGAGGGCGCGACCAGCATGAGGACCCGGCCATCGGCGTCGGCGAGACCCGCCGCGTGGAACATGAGCAGCCGACCGATCGATGCCTCGATCGCGTGGCGCGTCACCGAGGTTGCCAGGTCGTAGCCGATGTTGGCCTCGGGAATGGCGTCGACGACGATCTCCCGGGGAGGTTGGGCGCCTCTCGCCTCCTCACCCTCGCGCGCGAGGCAGCGCGCCCATTCGTTCGCGATCAAACCGCGCACCGCTTCGCGCTCGGTCCGGAGCAGGAGATCCACCCCGAGAACCCGGATGTGCGCGGGAAGAGGTTCTTCGTGCATGGTCACCGACGGACTCCAACCACCCGTGCGCCGGCGCCGGGGAGGCAGGCTCTCACTCCGCGCGGCGACCTCATGAGGCGGTCGCACACGTCCGCGGCCGATCATCCACGGACCTCCTGCCTCGGCTAGGGGATTAAAGAACCGTCGCGCGGTAGCGCGACGATCCAGCCTGCCATACGACGAGCCCGCCACGTCGCCCGAGGGCGTGCCGGGCACTGTGCCGCGACCTGTGCCGCTCTCCTCTGCGTGATCGAGCCCACACGAGGACGAACGGCCAGGTCCACCCCGGTGTGGGAGTATTCGGATTCAACCGGTCACCGCCGTCGTCGGGAGCCAGCGCCGTGACGCTCCGTGAATCGCCGCTGGCGCGGTCGTGTCGCTCGGCATGACCCCCACCTACACGGCGTCCGCCCGAGTGTACTTCTCCACTGAGGCGCCGCGTGGCGGGCCCGGACAAGCGGACAACATCTTCCTCATCACCACGGCCGACCTCGAGACCTACATCGAGGTCATGAGTTCACCGCTGCTGGAGGAGGCGATTCGAGAGGACCTCGCCCTGGATGACGGCGCGACCTTCTCCGTGACCGCCGCCACCCCCGGAAACACGCCCGTGCTCGACATCACGGCGACGGCCGCCACGCCGGAGCTCGCCGCGGGCGTCGCCAACGCCGCAGGCCCCCAGCTAGCCGAAGTAGCCCAGCAGTTCTCCCTTCTGCTTGCCGGTGCCGGCCAATCGGTGGCGTCCAACCCGATCGATCCGGCGACCGCGCCAGCGTCCCCCTCGTCACCGGACGTTCGCCGCAGCCTGGCCCTCGGGTTCCTGGTCGGCATCGCCGCCGGGACCGGCCTGGCATTCGCCCAGCACGGCCTGGACAGGCGAATCCGCGACGCGTCCGACCTCCGGCAGCTATCCGAGCAGCCGGTGCTCGCGAGCGTCCCCCTCGACGAGCAGCACCCCGTGGTCATGGTGTCGCGCCCACGTGGCGTGGGAGCCGAGTCGATCCGACGCCTCCGGACGAACCTGAAGTTCGTGGACGTCGCCACCGCCCGGCATTCCGTCCTCTTCACCTCCGCGCTCGCGGGCGAGGGGAAGACCACCACCGCCATCAACCTGGCTATCGCCATGTCCGACGCCGGATCACGAGTCCTCCTCGTCGACGCCGACCTCCGCAAGCCCACGGTTGCTGCAAACCTGGGCCTCCCGGGGGAGGTCGGACTGACCACCGCGCTTCTCGGCGAGGCGGAAATCGAAGACGCCGCCCAGCAATGGCGCGATTCCAGCCTCTACGTGCTCCCGGCAGGTCCGATCCCGCCGAACCCCAGCGAGCTCATCGGCTCGAAGGCGATGAGGAAGCTCTTCAAGCGCTTGTCGAGGTCGTTCGACGTCCTCGTGGTCGACAGTCCACCCGTCCTGCCCGTCGTCGACGCCGTCCTGCTCGGCAAGTTGACCGGCGGCACCGTGATGGTGGTGGGTCTCGACAAGATCCGGAAGCACCACCTCGGGGCCGCGCTGGGGGCCCTGGAGACCGCCGGAGTCCCGGTCTCGGGCTTCGTGCTCAACAAGGCACCGCTCGACGGCGCCGCCGCGTCCTACCGCTACTACTCTGCCCACCCGTTACCGGCGGACTCGTCGCCGGCCGAGCGGCCGCAACGCGGTCGACGCCGGCAACCGGCCGACTCCGCACGGAGCGTTGACCGCCCCTCCGCACCGAGCGCCGCGGGGCCTGGGTCAGAGCGCCTGGCAGACGTGGCGCATGCCCGGCCCGGGCGGGTGTGATTGTGATCACAACCAGGCATGTGAGCAGCCAGAAAGCGCAACCGGATCGGAATATTCCCTTTCCCTCACAGCCTGTTGCCACGGGGAATGCAAGCCTCCGACGCGGGTGCCGCCACGTGGCCGAGGAGTGTTCCATGCGCGACCACCACGAGTTCCCGCCGGGAGCCGAGCCCTCTCGCGTCAGTCGGCGCGCCGTCGTCCAGGGAGCCGCCTGGTCCGTCCCGGTCATCATCGTCGCCGCTTCTGCCCCGGCGCTCGCGGCGTCGTCCGGCGTCGTGACCGTCAGCTCGTCCGTAAGCGGCTGCACGTTCGCCACCCAGCCGGCGAAGAACCGCCGGGCGATCCTGACCTTCGTCAGCTCCGGCGCGCCCACCGCCGTCGTCATCACCAGCGTCACCGAGGACGGGAACGCCGTGACGAGCGTCACGCCCAGCACCTTCACGCCGACCTCGGCCGGCGTCAAGGTGACCGTTCTCTTCACGACAGGGGACGCCAACACCCACAACCGGACACTCGTCGTCACCTACGCCGTCGGAGGCGGCGCACCGGTCACCTCCTCTGTCACGGTCACCGGGCTCACGACGACCTGTGCCTGACCGCCGGCGGGGCCGGGGCACGCAGCGCTCGAGGGCAGGTGGGCGCTCGGAGCGGCGCTGACGCAGGGCGCCCAGTCCTACGCCCCCCGGCCCTCGTAGACATGCGGGGCCAGGGTCCCGATGAACGGCAACGTCCGGTAGTTCTCGGCGTAGTCCAGCCCGTACCCGACGACGAACTCGGCCGGGATGTCAAAGCCCACGTACCGCACGTCCACGTTGACCTTCGCAGCCTCGGGTTTGCGGAGCAGCGTCGCGACCTCGACCGACGCCGCGCCCCGGCTACGCAGGTTCCCCAGCAGCCAGGAGAGCGTGAGGCCCGAGTCCACGATGTCCTCGACGATGAGGACGTTTCGCCCGTGCAGGTCCGCCTCGAGGTCCTTGAGAATCCTTACCACGCCGGAGGACTTTGTCCCGGAGCCGTAGGAGGACACAGCCATCCAATCCATCTGGACGGGCGTGTGAAGGCGGCGCGAGAGGTCGGCCATCACCATGATCGCGCCCTTGAGGACCCCGACCAGCAGCAGGTCGCGACCCTTGTAGTCCGCGTCGATCGCCGCCGCCAGCTGGTCGAGCCGGGCGTTGATCTCACTTTCGCTCAGGAGGACCTTCTCGAGGTCGTTGCCCATGTCCAGTGCGTCCACGCCGGTCCCTGTCTGCTCTCGGGGTGCCTCGCGCCGGCCCGTCCGAGGCCAGGAGCGGCGCGGGTTCAGCCTGCCACACTCGCGGCGCACGGCGATGCCGCCGGGAGGCCGACGGGGTCCGTCCGGTTCCCGCCGCGCCTCGCGGTGCGGTGCGGGAACCGCCCGAGACCTCGTCCCACCGCGGGCCGGGGACAATGGGCCGTGTGAGCGTGCTGGCCGACCTTGCCCGACTAGCGCTCGCCTGCGTGTTCGTTGCGTCCGCCTGGGGCAAGGTGCGCGATCGCTCGGGGTCCCGCGGCGCCGTCGAGGCCTTCGGCGTCCCGAAGCCGCTGATCGGCCCGGTGACGGTGGCCCTACCGGTCGTCGAGCTCGTCTGCGCCGCGCTCCTCCTCGCGCCCGACCCGGCCGCCACCATCGGGGCCGTCGGGTCGCTGCTTCTGCTCATGGCGTTCACGGCGCTGATCGTCGCCAACCTCGCGCGGGGGCGCCGTCCGGATTGCCACTGCTTCGGCGCTACCGAGCGCGGGCACGGGATCACATGGTGGACGGTTGCTCGCAACGTGGGTCTCCTGGCCCTCGTCGGCCTCTCTCTGGTCGGCGAAGGCATCGTCCCGTCCGTCCCCGCCGGGCTCGGCGATCTCGGTGTGCTCGGCCTCGTCCTGCTCGCCGTCGGCGCGGCCCTTCTCGGCGCGCTGGGTGCCGCGACTCGCCGCGCCCGGTCACGGACACGTTCCGGCGCCGCGGCGCCGCGCGTGGAGGCCCTCGAGCACGGCAGGTCCGCGCGCCTTCGCACCCTTGCGCTCACCGACCTCGACGGCGCACGGGTGACCCTGGACGACGTCGTGCGCGGCGGCCGGCCGTCACTTGTCGTCTTCGTCGGGCCGACCTGCCGCCCGTGCTCCGACCTCCTGCCGGCGCTGGCGGCCTGGCAGTCCGACTCACTCCACCCGCTCGAGGTTGTCATCGTGAGCGATGGGTCGCCCGAGGACAACCGGCGCAAGACCGCCGGTGTCGGCCGGCTCCGCGTGCTGCTGCGCGACCCCTCCACCACCCTCGCCGACCTGGGGCTGGCGGGCACGCCCGCCGCCGTCCTGATCGACACCGACGAGCGCCCCGGGCCGCCCGCCTACGGCGCTGACCGGGTCCGCGAACTCCACGACGCAGCGGTCGAGACGGTGGGCCACCACACGGATGAGCCCACATCGGCAGCGGTGAGGCCTCCGGCCTCGGCGTGGACCACTCCCGCGGTCACGACCACCGCCACTCCTGCACCCGCAACCCCTGTCGGCGCGGGAACCCCCGTCTCGGCCTGGAACGCCTCGGTGGTCGCGCGCTCCTCCGCGGCCCGATCGACCCCCGACACGTCGATCTGCCCCGACTCCGGCGGCTGCGTCGAGGGCTGAGCCCATCCACACCGGCGCCTCAGGCCAGGCGGAGCCACAGCAACCCCCGCTCACGGCTCCCCGTCACCCCTCCCGGTAGGTCCAGCGGCCCCTGCCCGTGCCAGTCCTCCACCAGGCCGGCGAGCGCGTCGACGTGCACGGAACCGAGCGTCCCCGCCGGCGCCCCGGCCTCGAGCGCCGCCGCGCGCAGCACCCGCCCACGCAGCGCCTCCGGGAGCGCCGCCACGGCGGCCACGTCGAGGTCGACGGCGCCCGGTCCGCGCTCTCGCACGCACGCCTCGAGCGCCTCGGCGGCGAGCGCGTCGAGGAGGTCGGCGTCGGCCCGCAGCAGCGCCGCGGTCCGCGCGAGCGCAGGCACCGCGCCGGGCCCGAGTGCCTGCTCCAACGCCGGCACCACGCCGGCGCGGACGGCCGCGCGCCGGTGCGCGCCGACGTCGGCGTTCATCGGGTCGAGCCAGACGGGCAGGTCCAGCGCGACGCACACGGCCTCGGTCTGCGCCCTGCGGATCCCGAGGAACGGCCTCCGGAAGATCCCGCGCACCGGCGCCATGCCGGCCAAGGATCGCGCCCCGGACCCGCGCGCCAGGCCCAGGAGCACCGTCTCGGCCTGGTCGTCCAGAGAGTGCCCGAGGAGGACGACGACGGCGCCGCTCGCCTGCGCGGCCCGCTCCAGCGCCGCATAGCGCGCCTCTCGGGCGGCCGCCTCGAGCCCGCCGGGCCCGGTGACCTCGACCGCGTCCACCGCCACCGGCTCCAGGCCGAGCCCCCGGCACGTTGCCGCGGCCCCCTCCGCCACGCGCGCGCTTCCCGGCTGCAGGCCGTGGTCCACCACCACAGCCCCGGCCCGCAGCCCCGCGCGGGGCGTCACGAACGCCGTCGCGGCGGCGAGGGCGACCGAGTCCGGGCCGCCGGAGCACGCGACGAGGACGAGAGATCCGGCCGGCAGGTCGGCCAGGCACGCCTTCACCGCGTTGCGGGCCGCCGCGACCGCGGGGTTCGGGCCGGTCATCGCGACACGCGCCGGCGAGCCCGGGCTGCGCCGTCGTCAGCCGTGGACGCGCCGCACCCAGGCGGCCGGGTCCAGGATCTCGGCGGCCGAGGGAAGGTTCTCGGGACCGGTCCACACGGCGTTGAGCCCGGCGTGCCCGACGGCGCCGGTCACCCCACGCACGAACGCCGCGCCCGTGCGGTACTGCGCCACCTTGGCGTCCAGGCCCAGGAGCCGGCGCACGAGGACGTCGAGCGGCCCCTTGCCGTTCCGGCGGGCCTCGAACTTCGCGCGGATGCGCCGCAGGCCGTGCACCACGCCCGGGCCGACGGCGTCCATCACCACGTCGGCGTGCCCCTCCAGAAGTGACATCACGGCCACGGCCTCGGCGACGACGGCGCGCTCGTCCTCGTCCAGCACCACGTCCAGGAGGGCGCCCGCGGAACCGGGCGCCGTCGTCGTCTCCGTTGCGACACCCGGCGCGGCCGCCGTGGACGCGTCCGAGGACCTGGGCTCCTGCCCGGGTGCCCGGAGCACGCGGGGCAGCGCCTCCAGGAGGGCCTGCACGCGGTCCGGGCCGCGCTCGGGGTCCTCGAGGCCCGCGGCGAGGCCGCGCACGCGCTCGACCAGGTGCTCGGCGAGCCACGGCGCCGCCGCGAACTGGACGGCGTGGGTCTGCTCGTGGAGGGCAACCCAGAGGCGGAAGTCACCGGGGTGAGCCCCGAGTTCGCGCTCGACGTTCAGCACGTTGGGGGCCACGAGCACCAGGCGGCCGGGCCGGTCCGCGGGCCGGCCGAAGACCTCCGGCGGGGTGAAGGGGTCGAACTGCCCGAGCACCTTGGTGGACAGGAACGCCAGCGCCAGGCCCATCTGCTCGCCGGCGAAGCGGGCGGCGCCGGGAGTGGTCGGGACCGGGAGAGCACCCTCGAGGAGGTGCCGGAACATCTGGACGTTCGCCTCGGCCCACCGCGGGCGGTCGATGACGTACACAGGGCCGGCGGCGGCGCGCTCTGCTTCGGCGTGGAGCCCCGTCACGCGCGCGACGTGCTCGGGCGCCGCGGCAGCGGCGCGCCGCAGCTCGGCGACCAGGGCGAGGAGATCCGTCCGCTCGGCTCGCGGGCCGGGTGGGGCGACGGCGCCCGCGCGTCGGATCGCGAGGTCCCAGTCGACGCTGCTCGGCCCATCGGCGGTGGCGGTGCTCACCGGCTCACCGTAACAACCGCGGCCGACATCGGGACCGGGGCTTCGACGTCGCACCGTCTGGCGCGGACGGCGCCGTCGGCGTCGGGCCCGACGGCGTCGGCGTCCGGCGTCGGGACCGACGGCGGCGCTGTCCGGCGTCGCCCCCATCCCGGCGCGCTCAGCGCCGCGGGAACGGGCTGTCCGGATCCAACCGGTCGAGGATCTTCGCGCCCACGCGACGGAGGTCCTCGACGTCCTCCTCGGTGAGGGCGTCGAACACCAGGGCCCGCACGGCCGCGACGTGGCCGGGGGTGAGGCGCTCGCACTCGTCCCATCCGGCGTCGGTGAGGGTCGCGAGCGTCACCCGGCCGTCCTCGGGGCAGACGTGGCGCCGCACCCACTCCCGCGCCTCGAGGCGTGCGACCACGTGTGAGAGGCGAGAGAGCGAGGAGTTGGTGCAGTGCGCGAGCTTGCTCATCCGCAGGGTGCGGGAGGGGGCGTCCGCGAGCATGGCGAGCACGAGGTAGTCGAAACTCGTGATGCCCGCCACCCGGCGCAGGTGGGTGTCGAGGGCGCCGGGCAGCAGGATCGCGACGCCGAGGAGGGCCTTCCAGGCCTCCTTCTCGGCGCCGCTCAGGCCGCGGGGCTCGCTCACCTCTCCGATTCTACGCCGATTGGTTGACATCTCAAGTCACATGCGGGAGCAATCCGGGACGTAGTACCGCTGCGCCGTGCGCGCGGCGGTGCTCCACTGGGACGGCCCGGCTCGAGGCGAGCCAGCGGCGCCGCACCTCAGGAGGGTCCATGACCGACGTCACGATCATCGGCTCCGGCCTCATGGCCCGGGCCATCGCCACCCGCGTCCTCGCCGGCGGGGGCACCGTCCAGATCCTCGGCCTCACGCCGGCCGACGCCGACCGCCTCGCCGCCGAGCTGGCCGCCCCGGACGCGGTGAGCACCGGCGAGGTGGGCGCGGACCCGGCGGGCGCCGTCGTGATCCTCGCCGTCCCCTACGCCGCCGCGGTGCCGCTGGTCACCGAGTACGGCGAGCGCCTGGACGGCAAGGTGATCGTCGACATCACCAACCCCGTCAACATGGCGACGTTCGCGGGGTTGCTGACGGCGCCCGGCACGTCCGCCGCCGAGGAGATCGCGCAGGCGGCCGCCAAGGGCGCGAAGGTGGTCAAGGCGTTCAACACGACCTTCGCCGGGCCGCTGCAGGTCGGCCAGGTCTCCGGGCAGCCGCTGGACGTCTTCATCGCGGGTGACGACGCCGCCGCGCGCGCGGCGGTCGCGAAGCTGGTGCGGGCGGGCGGGATGCGGCCGATCGACGTCGGCGACCTCTCCCGGGCGCGCGCGCTCGAGTGGCTCGGCCTGCTGCACATCACGCTGCAGTTCAGCCGGGGCACGAACTTCGCGAGCGCGATCAAGATCATCGAGTAGCGGGGCGATCGTCGAGGAGGGGCGCGGGCGGGAGTAACGCCAGCACCGCCACGACCACCACCTTCGCTGACGTCGAGGGTTG
>JARKOU010000167.1 GCA_029975645.1 Actinomycetales bacterium | reverse complement strand
CGGCCGGTTGCCGATCACCTGGACGGCGACGTTCCCGACGACGTAGCCCGCCTCGCCCACGAGCCGCACCGTCTCGGCCAGCAGCACGACGCCGGCCGCCCCGGCCCAGCGCGGATCGGACGTTCCGAAGACCGAGCCCAGGTCGCCGAGCCCGGCCGCGGAGAGCAAGGCGTCGGCGGCGGCGTGCGCGGCGACGTCGCCGTCGGAATGGCCCTCGAGGGCGGGTTCGTCCGGCCACGTGCACCCGGCCACGTGCAGTCCCGTGGTCCCGTCCACGGCGAAGCGGTGGACGTCCACCCCGATCCCCGTGCGCGGGGTGCCCGTCAGCGGACGTCCCGTCCGCGCGTCGTCGCCCGTCATGGACGTCTCCTTCCCGTCATCGACGCGTCCACGCCTCCTGGACGCCGACGCGGGCCTCGACCGTCGTACCGGACGCCGCTGGACCGCAAACATCGAGGCGCTCCGCGACCATATCCACCTCGCCGTTTCGCGAACACCGAGGCGCCTCGCGAACATATCGACCCGGCCGCTTCGCGAACACCCGGCCGGACCGCGAACATCGAGGCACGTCGCGAACTCCCGATGTTCGCGAACCGACGCGGTGTTCGCAGACTGCCAGGATGTTCGCGAACCGACGCGATGTTCGCGAACCGACGCGGTGTGCGCAGACCGACTCGATGTTCGCGAACCGACGCGATGTTCGCAGTTCGGCCGCATGTTCGCGGTCCGGCTGGGTGTTCGCGATCCGGCGGGGTGTTCGCGGTTCGGCGGGGTGCCTGCCTACCGCCGGAGCAGCAACTCCGCCAGGAGGAGGTCTTCGGCGGTGGTGATCTTCATCGCCGCCCGGTCGCCCGGCACCACCCACACGTCCTCGCCGAGCGCCTCGACGAGCGCGGCATCGTCGGTGGCGGCGAGCGCCTCGTCCCCGGCCCGCGCCGCACCGGCGGCGTGGGCGGCATCGAGCAGCGCCCGGTCGAACCCCTGCGGTGTCTGGACGGCCCGCAGCCGCGCCCGGTCCGGCGTCCCCCGCACCCGCGCGGCGCCGTCGGCGGCCACGTCCTCGACCTCCTTGACCGTGTCCGTCACGGGGAGCCCGGGGACGACGGCGCGGTGACCGGCCCGTACGGCGGCCGCCACCCGCGCGATCAGGTCCGGCGGCGTCAACGCGCGAGCGGCGTCATGCACCAGCACCACGTCCGCCTCCACCCCGACAGCCGCGAGCGCGGCCGCCACGGACGCCTGCCGGGACGGTCCGCCGTCGACCACCGTGACGCGAGCGCCCGCCAGGGCCTGGTCGGCGCCGAGGAGTGCGCGCACCGCATCGGACGCATCCGCGGGCGCGCTCACCACCAAGTCAGCGATCCCCGCGGCGAGCACCCGCCGCGCGGCGTGGAGGAGAAGCGGCACGCCCCCGAGCGGTACGAGCGCCTTCGGGACGTCGCTCCCCAGTCGCGACCCCGAGCCGGCAGCCGTCACGATCGCGACGGTACTCACGGGAGGACCCTCACGGACGACGGCGGATGGCGGCGCGGGCGCGCAGGGTCAGGACGCGAGAACCTCGTCGAGGATGGCCTCGGCCTTCTCCTCCTCCGTGTGCTCGGCGAGAGCAAGTTCGGAGACGAGGATCTGGCGGGCACGGGCCAGCATGCGCTTCTCTCCCGCGGAGAGGCCACGGTCGGCGTCGCGACGGGAGAGATCCCGCACCACCTCGGCGACCTTGATCACATCACCCGAGGCAATCTTCTCGACGTTCGCCTTGTACCGGCGCGACCAGTTGGTCGGCTCCTCGGTGTACGGCGCGCGGAGAACCTGGAAGACCTTGTCCAGGCCCTCCTTGCCGACCACGTCCCGGACACCCACGAGGTCGATGTTCTCGGCCGGTACCTCGATGGTCAGGTCGCCCTGCGCGACGCGGAGCCGGAGGTAGAGCTTCTCCTCGCCTCGGATCACCCGCTTGGAGATCTCTTCGATCAGTGCCGCCCCGTGGTGGGGGTAGACGACGGTCTCTCCGACTGCAAACGTCATGAGCGCATGTCCCCTTCCAGAATGCTCACAAGTTTACCACGACCTTTCCGGAGGCCTCGGCGCGCCCCCTTGCATTTGCCCAGGTCACACGCTTCGGTTCCGCCCCTCGCCGCAGTCGCGAGGGACCGCTAGGCTGCGCAGAGCACTGCACGACGACGAAGGAGCGCCCGTGGCTGCCCCCACCCGCCTTCCCCGCCTGGCCTGGATCGCGATCGGCGCGCTCGCCGTCGCGGTGGCGGGCTGTTCCCCGATCACCACGCAGACGCAGTACGCGGCGAGCGACGGTGTCCGGGCCCAGGTGGGTGAGGACGTCAAGGCCGAGAACCTGCTGATCGTCTCGGCCGCGGAGGGCGAGCCCGGTGTGCTGCTCGGAGCCCTCACCAACACCGGCGACCAGCCCACCACCGTCACCCTGGTGATCGGCTCCCGGTCCGACGACGTGCCGCTCGAGCCCGGCCAGACCGCCCTGCTCGGGGCGACCGACGCCACCGAGGCGGCGGACCTCGTGGTGGTGGACGTGGCGATCGATGCCGTCGACGCCGCCCCGGGGACTCTCGCCGACGTCGAACTCTCGACTCCGCAGGCCGGCTCCGTCACGATCGGTGTCCCGGTGCTGGACGGCACGCTCCAGGCCTACGCGACGCTCGTTCCCACCCGCGCGCCGGAACCGACCGAGACGCCGACGGAGACCCCCACCGCCACGCGCGAGCCCTGATCCGCCTGATCCGCGCCCGGACGGACGCCGCGCCCTGATCAGAGCGCGGCGTCCACCAACTTGTAGCCCAGGCCCCGGACCGTGGTGAGGATCTCGGGGTTCGCGGGGTCGGCCTCGATCTTGGCGCGGATGCGCTTCACGTGGACGTCCAGCGTCTTGGTGTCCCCGACGTAGTCCGCCCCCCACACCCGGTCGATGAGCTGGCCTCGGGTGAGCACCCGGTCGGGGTTGCGCAGGAACATCTCGAGCAGCTCGAACTCACGCAACGGGAACGCCGTCGGCACGCCGCGCACGGTCACCGTG
Source organism: Actinomycetales bacterium (assembly GCA_029975645.1). Lineage (GTDB taxonomy): Bacteria > Actinomycetota > Actinomycetes > Actinomycetales > JAHECE01 > JAHECE01. The sequence continues at coordinate 3,657 of JARKOU010000167.1, read as the reverse complement.
TGCCGCTCGACGTCCATCCGGATCCCGCTCGCCTCGAGGGTGGCCGGCAAGAGCGCATCGGTGGACGGCTCCCCGCCCCGGCGCAGCACGGCCCGCACCCGCGCGAGGAGCTCGCGGTAGGAGTAGGGCTTGGTGACGTAGTCGTCGGCGCCGAGTTCCAGGCCCACCACCTTGTCGATCTCGGAGTCCTTGGCCGTCAGCATGATCACCGGCACGGCACCGCGCTGCCGCAGCTCGCGGCACACCTCGGTGCCCGAGAGGCCGGGGAGCATCACGTCCAGGAGCACCAGGTCGATCCCGCCCCGGTCGTAGGCGACCAGCGCGTCGCGCCCGTCGGCTACCGCCACCACCTCGAAGCCGTCCCTCTGCAGCTGGAAGGTCAGCGGCTCGCGGTAGGACTCCTCGTCCTCGACCACCAGGATGCGGGTCACTGCTTCTCGTCCTCCGTGCGTGTATCGGGTCGCGGATCGGGTGCTGCGTCGGAGCCGGGTGCCGTCTCGCCGTCGACCTCCGTCTCGGCGTCGGCCTCCGGCAGCCGGAGGGTGAAGGTGGAGCCGCGCCCCGGCGTCGACCATACGGTGACCTCGCCGCCGTGGTCGGCCGCGACGTGCTTGACGATGCTCAACCCCAGGCCGGTGCCGCCCGTCTGCCGCGAACGGGCCGGGTCCACGCGGTAGAAGCGTTCGAAGATCCGCGAGAGGTCCTCCGACCCGATCCCGATGCCCTCGTCGACGACGGCGATCTCGACGAAACCCTGCCGGCGGGACACCCCGATCCCCACCCGGGTCCCGGCGTCGGAGTACCGGATCGCGTTGTCCACGAGGTTGCGCACCGCGGTCACGAGAAGCACGTGGTCGCCCATCACGCGGAGCCCTCGCGTCCCGCCCACCACGAGGTTCACCTGCCGCGCGGTGGCCTCCACGCGGCTGCGGTCGACCGCCTCAGCGACGACGTCGTCCACCTCGAGCGGTCGGACCTCCATGAGGGTGGTGGTGCCCTGGAGGCGGGACAGGTCGATGATGTCCCGCACCAGCGTCGCGAGGCGCCGCGCCTCCCGCTGCAGCTGGCCGGTGAAGCGGCGGACGGCGTCGGGCTCGTCGGCCACCTCGAGCACCGTCTCGGCGAGCAACGAGATCGCGCCCACCGGAGTCTTCAGTTCGTGCGAGACGTTGGCGACGAAGTCTCGGCGGGTCTCCTCGAGTCGGCGGGCCGCGGTCTCGTCGTCGGCCAGCACCAGAACGCGGCCCCCGGGGAGCGGTGCGACACGCAACCGGAGGAAGTGCAACCCCGGGCTCTCGCCCGGGCCGCGCGGGATGTCGATCTCGCGGTCCCGGATGACGCCGTCGCGCCGGACGGCGCGCACCAGGTCCGCCGTCACCTTGTGCACCAGACGCCCCGCGCGCACCAGCCCGAACGCGTAGGCGGCCGGGTTGGCGCGGATGACCTGGTCGTCCGGCCCGACGATGACGGCGACGGCGCGAACCGCCGCGAGCACGGCCGCGGCGTCGGAACTCACCTCGGGTGACGGCGGCGCCTCGGCCATGCGGCGCTGCTCGCGCTCGCTGAAGCGGAACGCCAGGACCGCGAAGGCGCCGGTGAACAGGCCGAGCGCGCCCGCCAGGATCCACGACCAGCTCTGCTCCACCACGAGCGCCAGCGTAGGGGCCGTGGGGAGAGCTCCCCGCCCGTGCGCCACGGCGTCGTCGGATGTTCACCCTCGACGCACCGCCCGTTCACCCGGCGGTGGGACCGTTGCGGCCGGAAGGGCCCGAATGCCCCGCTGCCCGCGGACCTAGACTTCCCGCATCCTGGGACCGGCGACGGCGAGGGCCCTCAGACCCGCACACACGCCCGATTCGCCCAGATGTCCGATTCGCTCGGCAAGGAGAACCCTCTTGCGAGACCTGTTTACCCGCGAACTCGACCAGGTGGGCGAGGACCTCGTCAGCATGGCCGACCACGTCGCCACGGCGATCGAGAACGCGACCATCGCCCTGCGCACCGCCGACCTGGCCCTCGCCGAGGCCGTGATCGACGGCGACAACGACATCGACGACATGGAGCGTGTGCTCGACCAGCGGTGCGTCGACCTGCTCGCCCGCCAGGCGCCGGTGGCCGGCGACCTGCGGCTCGTGGTCACCGCGCTGCGCATGAGCGCCTCGATCGAGCGGATGGGCGACCTCGCGCGGCACGTCGCGCAGATCGCGCGGGGCCGCTACCCCGAGGGCGCGGTCCCGGCGGACCTCGCCGAGACATTCGACCGGATGGGCGCCGCCGCCACGCAGGCCGCGCGGTCCATGGCGGAGTTGCTCCGCACGCGTGACCTGGAGCTCGCCGCGCAGATCGAGGCCGCGGACGACGTCCTCGACGACCTCCAGCGCGACACCTTCCGGATGACGCTGACCAGCACGGACGGGTTGGGGAGCCAGGCAGTGGTGGACGTCACCCTCCTCGGCCGGTTCTACGAGCGCTTCGGCGACCACGCGGTCTCGGTGGCCCGGCGCGTCACCTACCTCGTGACGGGCGACCCGGCCGGCTTCACCACCGAGGGCTACAACGACACGGGCGACGCCTACCGCTGACCCGAACCCTCCCCCGCCACACCTCTCCCCCGCCACACCTCGCCGAACGCGGGGTTCTTCGGCGAATGAGCCGCCTTTCCCCGAACAACCCCGCGTTCGACGGCGCTTGAAGACGACGACGGCGCCCCCTCCCAGTCCGGAAGGGGGCGCCGTCGTCGTTCGGTGCGGGGCGCCGGCGTCAGCGACCCTGGTTGGCGACCGCCTGGATCGCCGCGGCAGCAGCCTCGGGGTCGAGGTAGGTGCCGCCGGCCTTGACCGGCTTCAGGTCCTCGTCGAGTTCGTAGACCAGCGGGATGCCCGTGGGGATGTTCAACTTCGCGATGCCCTCGTCGGAGATGCCGTCGAGGTGCTTCACCAGCGCGCGCAGCGAGTTGCCATGCGCGGTCACGAGCACCACCTTGCCGGCCCTCAGGTCCGGCACGATCTCGTTCTCCCAGTACGGGAGGGCGCGCTCAAGGACGTCCTTGAGGCACTCGGTCAGCGGGATCGGCTCACCGGCGTAGCGCGGGTCGTGGGCCTGCGAGAACTCGTCGTCCGGGTCGATCGGGGGCGGCGGGACGTCGTAGGACCGGCGCCAGAGGGTGAACTTCTCCTCGCCGTAGGTGTCCAGCGTCTGCTTCTTGTTCTTGCCCTGCAGGGCGCCGTAGTGACGCTCGTTGAGGCGCCAGTTGCGCTTAACGGGGATCCAGTGCCGGTCCGCGGCGTCGAGGGCGAGATTCGCCGTCGTGATCGCGCGACGCAGGAGGGAGGTGTGGAGGATGTCCGGGAGCACGCCGGCCTCTGTCAGCAGTGCGCCACCGCGCTTGGCCTCCTCGACGCCCTTCTCGGAGAGGGGCACGTCGACCCAACCGGTGAACAGGTTCTTGGCGTTCCAGTCGCTCTCGCCGTGGCGGAGGAGCACGAGGGTGTAGGTCATGGGCGCCATCCTGCCGCATGGGCCCTGGGACCGCAGGCGCTCGGCGTGCCATTTCCGAGGGGTCCGTCTCGACCTCTCGAGGGTCCGCTCACCGGGTCAGGGCCCCTCAGTACACGGGTCCACGCAGAACGACGCCGGTGGTGGCGGTTCGACTCCGAA
>JARKOU010000160.1 GCA_029975645.1 Actinomycetales bacterium | reverse complement strand
CCCACCGGAGGTGGGGAGGGTGGGCCTGGGCCGCGTTGCCCCGCGCCCTCGTGACCTCACTCGGTCGCGGCAGACCCCAGCACGGCAGCACCCAGCGCGGCGCCCCAGGCACGGGCACGGTCGAGTTCGCCGTCGAGCAGGGGGCCGGACATGTCCGCCACCCAGAACGACTCCGCGGGCACCACCATGCGGTAACCGAGCTTGCGGAGCCGCTTCTCCGCCGAACTCGCGGCCGACCCGGGCACGAACTTCTTCTTGACCCGCGTGTCGAAGGCCGCCGCGGGCGCTCCAGCGGCCGGGGGGAGCGATTCGAGGACGTCGCGGATGCCCGAGCCTGCCGGTCCCGGCGCCCCGTGCTGCTGGACCGCGGAGTCACGCGTGGTGGCGCGCGACATCGAGAACGCGTGGGTGGGCCCGCCGATCACCAGCAGGACGTCGTCGCCCGTGAGCGACGGCCGCGCGTCGTCGACGCCGACCACCTCAACCGGGAACCGCTCCCCCAGGCCGGCGGCAATCGCCTCGGCCACGGCCTTGGAGTTGCCGAACATCGACTCGTACACCACCACCGCGCGCGTCATTGCGATCTCCCCTCACCCTCGACGGCCCGAACGCGCTCGTCGCCCGGGCCTGCCGTGGCCCGAGTCCGCTCGTGCCACCCATCTGGCCTCTGCCTGCGCCGTCATGCTCGTCGCCGTCGGGAGGCGCCGGCTGTGCCGAACGTCCCGGACGGCGGAGGTTGCCCGCGTCGCCCCTGTCGGCGCGGGCCCGTGCGCATCTCACATCGTGGACTCTGGGCCGGCATCGGCCGACGCCGTGCGCGCGGGTCTACCGTGGAACCGCCACTTCTCGATCGGGGTGAGCAACGCGCGACCGGCGCGCCGCGGGGCAGGGGGGCGCAGCGCGCCGGTCGTTCCCCGCGCCGAACCGCCACAGGCGCGAGAGCCGACGAGAGCCGCGAAATCGGGGCCCCGCGGCCCGGTGGCGCCCCGAGAGTCACGAAATCGGGCGCTTGCCGCCCCCAGACGCCCCACTTCGCAGCATTCGAGCGCCAGCAACCCCCATATCGACGCGCTCGTGAGCGCCCCCGCACCGGGGTGTCACGGAACTCGGGCCCGACGCCGTCGTCCTCGGCGTTCGCCGCGTCTCACAGCCTCACCACAGGCTCCCCCCGGCCGGGTACCAGGCCGGCGCCGGACCGTCGTCGTCAGCGAGCCCCAAGCCCGGGGATCCGCATAGACCGAACGAACGGAGCACCGATGAGCGAGCGCACCAACCCGGCCGGATCGGAGGAACCCACGACGTCGGGCTCCCCCGACTTCTCCACCCCCGACGTCACAGGCCCCGCCTTCTCCACCCCCGACTTCACGAACCCGGCCACCCCCACCCCCACCCCCAACATGCCTGACGCGACCACGCCGTCGACGTTCGCCGCGACGCCCGTACCGCCCCCGCAACCACAGGGCGGACCGTCCCCCCAGCCGCCCAGGGCCCGACGACGCGCGGGCGCCGTCGCCCTGGTGGCTGGCGGGGTCCTCGCCGGCGGCATCCTGGCGACCACGCTCTCCGCCGCCGCCGACAGCGACGCGGGCTCGGGTTCGAGCACGCAGGCCCCCTCGGACGCCCGCCCGACGGCGCCGGACGGCACGATCGACGAGTCGCAACCGCAACGCTCCGACGAGGAACTCCTCACCGGCGACGTGGCCTCGAGCGTCGAGGCCGCCGCACTCGAGGCGTACCCGGGCGCCACGATCCTCCGGGTCGAGACGGACTCCGACGGCGTCTACGAGGCCCATCTCGTCACCGCCGACGGGCAGCGCGTCACCGTGGAGGTCGGCGAGGACTTCACGGTCACCGGCGAGGAAGCCATGGGTGCCGGCGGCATGGGCGGCCCGGGTGGACCGGGCGGTCACGGCCCCCGCGAGGGAACTGACGGCGGGACGCGCACCGCGCCCGAGGGCGGCCTGAGCACGCCCGATGGCGGCGGAACGGACGACGGCGCGACCACCACGCCGTCCTCGACCACCTGATCCCCCACCACCCCGCAGAACACGTGGTTAGTCGTCCCATTCGGACCGATGAGGCGACTAACCACGTGTTCGGCGAGGAGAGGGGGGAGGGTGTCGAGAGGAGGGAGTCGAGGCGAGAGAGGGTCGAACCGGTCGAGGGGGCAGACCGCGCCTCAACCGAAGTTCGACCCCGGCTCATCCGAGGCGCGACCGCGCCTCAACCGGGGCTCGACCGACGGACTGTGGCGGGAATCACTCACGCCGGGCCTTTGGTCCCGTTCCGCGCTCAGGAAACTGCCGCTAACCTCGGGTTATCCGCCGGCGCCGGTGACCCCCCCTTCCTGGCGCCGGCGACTTCATTTCTCCCCGGCCTCCACGCCTCCCCACCCCCACGCGGGCGGCGCGGCGCCCGCAGCCCTAGACCGGCCCCGCCAGCGCCTTCGCCATCCGCTGTGCCGCCTCGGCGAGGATCGCGGGCGACGTCGCGAGGTTGATCCGCACGTGCCCGCCGCCGCCCTCGCCGAACGTCGGGCCGGCGTTCAGCGCCACCCGCCCCGCGTGCAGGAACGCGTGCGCCGGCTCCACGTCGAGGTCCAGCGCCCGGCAGTCCACCCAGCCGAGGTACGTCGCCTGCGGCGGGTGATACACCGCGCCCGGCACGTGCTCGGCGAGCAACGTGCCCATGAGGTCCCGGTTGCGTGCCAGCCCGGCGAGCAGCGCGTCGAGCCACTCGCCACCTTCACGCAGGGCCGCGACGTGCGCGATCACTCCGATGTGGCTCACTCCGCCGCTCGCCTCGTACGGCACCTGCGCCAGGTCCGGCGCGGCGTCGTCGCCCGCGATGAGCAGCGCCGCCTTCACCCCGGCCAGGCTCCAGGCCTTGGACGCCGAGGTGAGCACCATCGCGTCCTCGCTCCCCGGCACCGAGAGGTACGGCACGAAGGACGCACCGGGCAACTCGATCGGCCCGTGGATCTCGTCCACGACCACCCGCACGCCGTACGTGCGCGCCAGCCGCGCCACCTCGGTCAACTCGGCCCGGGTGTGCGCGGTGCCGGTCGGGTTGTGCGGGTTGCACAGCAGGTACGCGGCCGGGCGGACGCCGTCGTCGCCGGCGAACGCCGCCTCCAACGCGGGGAGGTCCAGCCGCAGGTCGGACCCGAGCGGCACGGTGCGCACCTCGCGCCCGGCGTACCTTGTGTACCCGGCGAAGGGCGGGTACACCGGCGGGTTGATCACCACCGCGTCCCCGGGCCGGGTGAGCACGCGCAGCGCCTCGACGATCCCGAGCATCACGTCCGTGACCAGGCGCATCCGCCCGACGGCGGGTCGCCACCCCCAGCGCTCGTCCGCGAAGTCGGCGAACGCCTCCTGGTAGGCGCTCCCGCGGGGGTAGCCCGTGTCGCCGAGCCGCATCGCGTGCTCGACGGCGCGGATCACCGGTTCGGCGAGTGCGGCGTCCATCTCCGCCACCCACAGCGGCAGCACGTCGTCCGGATGCACGCGCCATTTCATACTGGTGCGACGGCGCAGGTCCGGCAGCGCACAGGCGGACAGCGGGTCCGGGACGGGCGCCGTCGGGAAGCGGTCAGACAGGGGATCGGGGTGGTCCGCGCTCACGCGCTCGACCGTAGCGGGCGCGGCGCCCGGAGCGCTGCGGCGGCCGTGGCGTACCGCTCCAGCACGATCTCCACCAGGCGGTGGTCCGGCGCCAGAGGAGCGGTGACGACGTCGGCCCCCGCCTCGGCGAGGCGGTCGTGGAAGTGCCCGGGCGCCAGGAGGTACGCGGCGATGACGACGCGCGGCGCCCCGGTCGCGCGCGCCGCCGCCACGGCCTCCGGGACGGACGGCCGCTCCGCCGAGCCGTACCCCACGCTCACCGGCCCGGGGTGCACCTCGGCGAGCGCGGCTGCGACCTCCTCGACCGCCCGCGCCGCGCCCGCGTCGCTGGAGCCTGCCGCCGCGACGACGACGGCGTCCCGTGCCTCCGTGCCAGCCTCCGCCATCCGCGTGAGCAGGAGGTCCACGAGTCGCGGGTCCGGACCGAGCGCCGGCGCCGCAACGGCGCGCCCGGGGAACGCCTCGACGGCGCGCGCAATGTCGACGTTCACGTGGTACCCGGCGGAGAGCAGGAGCGGGACGACGACGACGGCGGTCGCGTCCGGCCGCTCGGCGAGCGCCTGGGCGACGACGTCGGCCACCTCAGGTTCCTGCACGTCGACGAACGCCTCGCGCACGTCCAGGTCGCGCCGGGCGAAGTACACGCCGTCCAGCAACGCGTGGACGGCGTTGCGTCCCGCGGGGTCGCGGGTGCCGTGCGAGCACCCGACGAGCACCGGATCCGCCATACCTACCTCCTGGGCGCGCGCGAAGCCCGGCGACGTCCGCCGGCGCATGTCGAGGCTACGGTGCCCAGGTTTCGGCCACGTTCTCGCCGCGTTTCACCTCCCGGCGCCGCACGGACGACGACGGCGACCACCTCCTCGGCGCGCGTACCCTCGATTGGGACACACGTCACACGCCCTTCCGGACCCATCCGGAGGCAATCGGCACTAAACAGGAGGTGTGGATCTTCCGAGTGTGGACATCGCCGATCGCTGGCGCCTCTATCGCAGGGCGCGAGAGCACGGTGTCCCCGAGGTCGAGGCGTACGACCGGTACCTCCACCCCCGCACCCGCATCCCCGACGACCAACTCGCCGGCGAGCTCTGCGAACTGACCGGTCGACCCTCCTGACACTCCGGCCTCCTGAGCGACGGCCCTCCGCCCGGCGGTGCGCGAACGTCCGCGATGACGCCGGCGGTCCGAGCGCCGTCGTCAGCGCGACGATCGCGAACCCGCGGGTCGGCGTCGTCGACCGGTTCGGATCGCAACCCGAGGCGGAACCGAAAGCAGAAGTGGAAAGATTCCGCCCATGACGGTCTACGGCGGCGACACCATCGGCGGCCCTGCGGGCTTCACCTACACCGCGATCTTCCTGGCGGGGGACCGGGAGCAACTCCTCGAGACCCTGGCGGAGGCTCGGTTCTCCGGCTGGGTCGGACCCCAGGAAGGGGACTGGGTGGTGGCCATCCCCAGCCGCCCCCACGGCGCCGTTGCCGGCGCGAAGATGACCGCGGCCGACGTGGCCCAGCAGGTCTCGGCCGCGACGGGCGCCGGCGCCCTCGCTGGGACCGTGGACAACGACAAGCTCCTCACCCTCTGGGCGTACAACGCAGGCAAGGACGCCGGGGAGTACATCAGCGACCCGCAGATCGCCCGGCCCGGTGACGACGAGGCCGGCTTCGAGCCCGAGGGCTCGGAGAACGCGCCCTTCATGGCGGCGGCGTGCGGCGTGCCCGAGTCGGCCGAGGCCCTCGAGGAACTCCTGGCCGAGGAACTCGGGGAGAGCACCAACGAGTCCGAGCGGCTGACCGCGATCGTGCGGCTGCTCGGTCTGCCCGACTGGATCGTGGCGGCGTCCTCGCTGCCCAAGGACGTGCCCGGTGGGCCGCGCGCCAAGGAGTTCACCAAGTTGGGCGCCGGCAAGGAGGGCGTGGCCGGTGCCGTGAGCGGCGCCGTCAAGGGGATCGTGCGCAAGAAGGCGTAACCGGCCCCAGCCGACCTCGCGAGGGCGGGTGTGTGCGCCCACGGCGGGCGCGTACCGACCCGCCCTCCGCGCACACACCCGCCCTCGCGGGAATGGGGCAGCAGCCGGGTCAGGACTCCTCGGCCCGCGACCCGGCCTCCTCGCGGATGACGCGGCCGACGGCGACGTCCTCCGCCGCCTGCGCCGCCCGCTTCTCCGCCGCAACGGTCTCCCGCGGCGGGTACTGCAGCGTCTTCTCGGCCGGGATCCCCGCCCGCAGCTGGCGGTACCGCTCGATCTCGACGTCCAGTTCCGCGCCCACGAGCAGCACGATGTTCGAGATCCAGAGCCACAGCAGGAACACCACGAACCCGGCAAGCGAGCCGTACACCGCGTCGTACCGCCCGAACTGCGCGACGTAGAAGTTGAAGCCGGCCGACGCCGCGATCCACCCGAGGATGGCGACCGTGGCCCCCGGGCTGAGCCAGCGGAAGCGCTGCTTGACGTTGGGCGTCAGGTAGTAGAGCGACGCGACGACCACGATCATCAGCACGGTCACCAGAGGCCACCGCAGCACGTTCCAGACCTCGACGAAGGTCGAACCGAGATCGAAGAAGCGCCCGATGGTGCGCGCCAGCGGCCCGGAGACGATGAGCGAGACCGCCACCACCGCCGCGAGCGCCAGCACCAGGAGCGTCACCACGAACATCACCGGCCGGAAGTGCCAGAACGGCCGGCCCTCCTCGACGCCGTGCACCCGATTCATCGCCCGGGCGAACGCGCTGACGTACGCCGACGCCGCCCACACCGCACCGAGCAAGCCGAGCACCAACCCGCGACCCGCCGACGGCGCGGGCGGCAACTGGTCCACGAGGCGCTGGACGGTATCGACCGCAACCTCCGGCCCGATCTCTGCGACCAGCGCGAGCACCTGGTCCACGATGCTCTGGCTCTGCCCGAGCAGGCTGAGCAGCGAGACGAACGCGATCAACCCCGGGCCCACGGCCAGCACGGCGAAGTACGTGAGCCCGGCGGCCACGTCCAGCACCCGGTCGGTGGTGAACGCCCGGACCGTCCGCCGGAGCACGTAGATCACCGGGCGCGGAACCTCGGGCAGGCCCTCCGGCGCGGCCATCTCCTCGCGCGGCCGCCAGAACGCGAACCTCACCGGCGGATCTCGACGTCGAGCCGCAGGTCGCGCACGGATCGTCCGACCCGCACGCGGTAGCGCCCGGCGGGCAGCACCCACGACGACACCGCGGCGTCCCACACCTCGAACGCCCGCCGCGGCACCAGGATCGTGGTGGTCACCTCGGCCCCCGGCTCCGCCTCGACCACGGCGAAGCCCGCGAGCCAGCGCGCGGGCCGCTCGGGAGCGGACGCGCCGTCGTCGTCGGCCACCTCGAGGTAGGTCTGCACCACCTCGTGCCCGGCCCGCCCCCCCACGTTGCGCACGCGCACCGCGACGGCCAGTGCGCCGTCGTCGGCCTCCTCCGTCCCGATGCCGGTATACGCCCACTCCGTCCAGCCGAGCCCGTGACCGAAGGGCGCGGCGGGGGCGCGACCGCTCGCCTCCCACGCGCGGTAGCCCACGTGGATGCCCTCGCGGTAGGCCAGCACGCCGTCCGGGCCGGGGATCGCCATGGCGACGGGCACGTCCGCGAGGCTCGCGGGGAGGGTCCACGGCAGGCGGCCCGCCGGTTCGGCACGGCCCAGCAGCACGTCCGCGAGCGCGTGGCCGAACTCCTGCCCGCCGGGCCACGCCCACAGCACGGTCTGGGCCCGGGCAAGCCACGGGAGCAGCACGGGCGCCCCGGCGTTCACCACCACGACGGCGTCGGGCCGCGCCGCCAGCACCTGTTCCACCAGCTCGTCCTGCCGCCCGGGCAGCGCGAGGGAGGTGCGGTCGCGGTCCACGCGCTCGACGTCGTCGTTCGTCCCGACCACGAGGACCACCAGGTCCGCGGTCCTCGCCGCGGCGACGGCGTCCGCCACCTCCCGCTCGGGTGCCGGCTCCGGCCGACGGTGCCGGATCACCGCCCGGGCGACCCGGCCTGCGCCGTCGGCGGGCAGCGCCTGCACCGTGGCCTCGACGCGCACCGTCCGGGGGTCCAGCACGAAGACGGCGCGCCCGGCGACCGCCTCGGGGGCATCCACGTCCAGGTTCGGTCCCACCCGCGACCCCCGCTGCGGTGCGGACCCGGCGTCGCTCACGACGGCCGGGCGGCCGTCGAGGCCCACCTCGCACCACCCGAGCGCACCGACGCCCACCCAGTGCTCGCCCGGCTCGAAGAGGATGACGTCGGCGCTGACGCGCACGGCGGCGGCCGCAGGGTTCGCGGTGGGCACCCAACCCGTCCACGACGCGCCCTCCACCCACGACTCGACCACCGAGCCGGCGGCGTCGAGCACGTCCACCCGGACCCCACGCCGCCCGGTGCGCGGGTCGCGCGCCTCGTCCTCGGCGTCGATCTCCGGCGGCTTGCGCCGAACGGGCACGCCCCGGTGCACCGAGACGTGGGCGCCGGGCAGGGCCGCGCGCAGCCCCTCGGCCGGGGAGACCACGTGGTCGGGGCGTACGCGACCGCCGCCGCCCGGGTGGAGGAAGGGCTCGACGGCGTTCGGCCCGATGAGCGCGACGCTGAGCACGCGGGAGGCGTCCAGCGGCAGCCGTCGCGGGCCGTCGCGCAGGACCACGGTGGACCGTGCGGCCACCTCGCGCAGGAACGCCCGCCCGGCCCGCGTGCCGTGGTCGGCCCGACGCCCGGTGACGGGGGGCCTGCCGGCGGGAGGCACCGCCGTCGCGGACATACCGCCCGGTGCCGCCGCGCCTCCCGCTGCGGCCGCATCGCCCAGCGCACCGACGCGCGCCGCCAGGCGCAGCCGGCGGAGAACGGCCTGGTCCACCTCGTCGTCGGGCACCTCGTCCTCGGGCACAGCACCCTCGGGCACCGCGCCCGCGCCCAGCGCGGCCGGCAGGCGCTCGCCCACCACCACGCCGTCGAAACCCCACTCGCCCCGCAGCACGTCCCGGAGCAGGCGCCGGTGCTCGCTGATCGGGGCCGCCTCGACGCCGTCGTCCACGCCGCCCGGCCCGACCATCACGCACCACGCGCCGGCGTCGCGGACCACCGCCTCGAACGGCACCAGGTACACCTCCCGCAGGGCGCGCTCGGAGACCTGGGCGACGTACCCGCTGCCGTCCGCGGAGTCAGCCGCGACGAAGCGCCGGACGCACGCCCCCACGCCGTCGGCCTGGAGCGACGCGACCACCTCGCCCGCGAGGCGCGCGGTCAGGAGCGGGTCCTCCGAGAAGTACTCCGCGTGGGGACCGGCCACCGGCGTGCGCTGGAGGTTCGCGGCGGGGGCGAGGACCACGTCCACGCCGTGGCGGCGCGCTTCGAGGGCGAGCATGCGGCCGGTCCGCGCCGCGAGCGCCAGGTCCCAGGTGGCCGCGAGGGCGCTCGGCGCCGGGAACGACGCCGACGTCTCCCGCGGGTCCTCGCCGGAACCTCGCACCCCGGCGGGGCCGTCGGAGAGGACGACGGCGCGCAGGCCCACCTCGGGCGCGGCGGGCAGGCGCCGCGGCGCGGCGTCGGTGAGCAGGTGGACCTTCGCCTCGAGAGAGAGCGCGCCCAGCCGGGCGCGCAGGTCCGCCTCGAGGGTCTCCGCGGCGTCGACGGCGGCGCGGCGCGCGGGCCGGCGGGTGGGCGGCGGCTGCCCGGGCGAGGGCTGCGTGGGCGACGTCACTGTGGCACTTCCGTTCCTGACGACGACGTCCGGCGGGGGTGGCTGCGGCGCCACCGACCCTAATCCCCGCGAGGTCGGGCCGGGCCGCGGCGCGGCGGGGACTTGCGGACGTCATACCCCCCCGGGTATCGTAGACGGCAGATCACCCGACCACCGAGGAGACCGCTGTGTGCAGCCCCGCACTCTGTCCCACCTGCAAGAAGGTCACCTGGTCCGGTTGCGGCATGCACAAGGACCTGGTGCTGGCCAACGTGGCCCCCGAGCAGCGGTGCACCTGCCGCTGACCCCCTGAACCGCCCCGCGATCCGGGGCAACCAGCGGCGGCGCCGCGCGAACTCCCCCCGGTTTGCGCGGCGCCGCCGATCTGTCTGTGTCGGCGCCGTCGAGGGGCGTCACCCGAGGAACGCCGAACTCGGCAGGTCGCGCTCCCCGGCCACGATCGCCTCGACGATCCGCTCCGCCACTCGCATCGGCTCGAGCCCCCGCGGCAGGCTCGGCGCCGTGCCCGCGATGGGCCGCCCGGCCAGGCCGGTCTCGGTGTGCGGGGGCCGCGCGTCAATCATCCGGATCCGCGCCGAGCGCAGCTCCCGAGCCGCCGCGACGTCGAACGCCGCGAGCGCAGCCTTGCTCGCCGCGTAGGCCGCCATCCCCGCGACGGGGCTCTCCGCGACCACCGCGGAGACGTTGACCACGAACGCCTGGCCGGTCGCGCCGGGCCGCGGCTGCGCCGCCGCCGCCCGGAGGTGCGGGATCGCGGCCCGTAGCAGCCGGATCGGCGCGAGGGTGTTGACCTCGACCAGGTGGGTGAGGACGTCGTCCGAGATGTCGGCGATCGGCCCGAACGCCGCGACCCCGGCGATGAAGACCACCCCGTCCAGCCGGCCGTGGGCGGCGACGGCGGCCGCCACGAACGCGTCCGGCGTCTCAGCCCGGCGCAGGTCTCCGATCGCGACGGCCGCCCCGGGCGGGGCGAGCGAGCGCAGCCGAGCCTCGTCGCGACCCGCGAGCGTGAGCCGGGCGCCGCGGGCCGCCAGCGCGCGCGTCATCGGCGCACCGAGCCCCCCGCTCGCCCCCACAACGAGCACGCTCGCGCCGTCGAGCACGGATCCAGGTGTCTGAGCGCTCATCGGGCCAGCCTGCCACGGCAGCAGATCTCGCCTCGACCCCCGCGGGCCCAGCCCGGACCGCACGCGGGGGCCACCATGGGACCGTGAAGCAGTCGGTGGAACTCCTCCTCGATCCCGGCCTGGACGCCGTCGTCCGTGAGCAGTGGGATCTCCTCGCCCGCGCCGGCCTGCCCAGCCAGGCCCGGCACACCGGACCCACGAACGCGCCGCACGTGACGCTTGCCGTCGCGGATGAGATGGCCGACGACGCCGGACGCGCGCTGCCCGCCGCCGTCGCCACCCTCCCGCTCCCGGTCCGGCTCGGCGGGCTCGCCGTGTTCGGGGCGCCGCGGCGACGGGTCCTGGCTCGCCTCGTCGTCCCCAGCCGCGCCCTGCTGGACCTGCACGCGGCGGTCTGGGCCGCCGTCGCCGGCTGCCCGGGCGTCTCCGACTTCAGCCGCCCCGATCACTGGACGCCCCACGTCACCCTGGCCCGCGGCCTCGACGACGCCGGGGTGGCGGCCGCGCTCACGGCGCTGGCCACGGTGGCGGCGTCGGAGGGGACGGCGACGACGGCGCGGCGCTGGGATCCGCACGCGCGCCGGGCGTGGCGGATCGGCGTCGGCGTCGGCGTCGGCGTCGGCGTCTCCGAGGAGCACCCCGACCGGCCACCGGGGAACGAGGGCCCTGGCGGGGGCGAGGCCGCGGGTCTTCACTGAAGGCGTGCGCAGACGCGGCACGCAGGTGCGCCGCGGCCCCCGGCGCACCTGATCTCACGAGGGGGAGATCGACGTGGAGTGGTGGATGGTCTTCTTCTGGACCGGCCCGTTCGGGGTCGGGGCCTTCCTGGTCATGCTCGGCCTGTTCATCTGGTTGCTCGCCAAGGCGGACGAGGCGAGCGCCCGCGCCAAGGCCCTGAAGAAGGAGCACGGGCTCGGGAAGTAGGCGCTGTCGGGCTCGGCGGCCCCTCGACCTAGGCGAGGGCGTTCATCGTCTGCCACGCCGTGCCGACGGCCACGCGGGGGAGCCAGCCCCCGGTCGTGGACCGTGGGTAGAGCCACAACGTCCCGGTCGAGGCCTCGCGGGCGAGGACGTCAGCCGCCCCGTCGCCCGTGAGGTCGCCGGGACCGGCCATCAGGTCCATCCCCTGCCAGCCCGAGCCGACCTGGACCGGGGCCAACCACCCACCCCGGCCGTCCCCCGGATACAGCACAAGCGCACCCGACCCGGCAACCCGAGCCAGGACGTCCACCGCGCCGTCACCCGAGAAGTCCCCCGGACCGAGGACGGTGTCCATCACCTGCCAGCCCGAACCGACGAGGATCCGGGCGTCCCACCCTCCCGAGCCGTTCCCTGGGTAGAGCCACAGGCGCCCGGAACCGACCTCGCGTGCGAGGACGTCGGCTCGGCCGTCACCCGAGAAGTCACCCGCGGTGTCGATCACGTCCATGACCTGCCAGCCCGAACCCACCTGGACCCGCGGTTGCCAGGATCCGGTCCCGGTTCCCGGGTACAGCCAGAGGCTGCCGTCGCCCGCCCGGCGGGCCAGCAGGTCGTTATGTCCGTCGCCCGTGAAGTCGTTCGCGCGGCCAACCGGGGCCGGCGACGCGACGCCGGGCGCCGGGGGTGCAGGAGTTGAGGTCGGTGTCGGTGTCGGTGTCGGTGCAAGGGTGGGAGCCGGCGTCGGGCTCGCGGACGGCCGATCGTAGAGGTCGAGTTGCGCACCGACCACGGCGCCGAACCGACCGGACAGGGCGTGCCCCACGCCCGAGGGCGTCGCCAACGACGTGCGGAAGCCCCGATTCGCGTACCAGGCAGAGCCCGCGCGGGCGTCTGCGAGCGCGTTGTAGGTACCGCCCCGCCCGTCGTCGAGCAGTCCGGTGTACCAGTGCATCGGGAAGGCGCCGACGAGTCCGGCAGCGAAGGGTTGGACCGTGACCCGGGGCACGCCGCCCCCACCGAACACGACCGCTCCACCGCCGCCGATGAGCGACGAGTACTTCGGCAGGAAGAACTGGGTGACGAACTGGGCGCCGCCCGAGTACCCCACGAGCCAGATCCGACCGGTGTCGACGTCGTACTGAGTGAAGAGGTAACGCAGCAGGTCACGGACGAAATCGGCGTTCTGGGACCCGCTCTCCCACCAGGTCACGGAGCCCACCGTGTCCGGCGTGAGGACCGGCACCGTGATCATCCCGTGGCGCCGGGCCTGGGCCACGATCCCGGACGTCCCCCCGAGGGAGTACGACGACGTCGGGTTGTTGAACTCGTAGGCACCGTCCCCGTGGAACTGCAGGAGCAGGCCCACGGGCGCGGTCCTGGGAAGCCCGGCCGCGTAGACGTGGTACTTGCTGGTCAGGCCGTTCGACGCGGTGAACGAGACGTTGGTCCGGTCGGTGAACGGCCCACCCGAGCCACCGCTGGAGTCGGCGGCCACGGCACTCGCCGAGTAGACGCCCCAGAGCACCACCGCCAGGACGGCAACGAGCAGACGCGGGAGTCGGGGCATGACGGCGTCCTCCGTGCGGTCGACGGCATAGGCGAGGCGAGATCCGCGCCGCGCCGCACGAGCGGTGGGGTGGCCACCGTCGGCCGGTCAGGCGTCGCTGGGTCGGCGAGTGACGACTCGTCGTGGAGTCGAGGTCACACCAGTCACAACTGTCGCATCCGTCACAGATGTAACACAAGGGTCTCCCGACGCCGACGGTGCTCCCGGAATCGGGGTCGGCTCCGTCCACCGCCCGCCATCGAGTGCTACCCGTAGAAGCCCTTCAGCAACTCGTACGCGACGATCGCGGGCCAGATGATCGCCTTGGGGATCGCGAGCAGGAAGAGCCAGAACTCGTCCGCTTGCTGGAAGTAGTACACGGCCGCGCCGATGAATCCGAGGCCGTAGACCGCCCCGCCGCTCGCCCCCGCCGAGGTGCTTCCTGCCGACATCGCCCGACCTCCGCCGTCGTCGTCCTCCCCGCCCCACCTGCTGGGCGGCTCCCCTCCACCGTCCCACGGGGCACGCGACCACGGAAGGCGCCAGAGGTCTCACCGTCTCGTGAGTTGCCTCCCTCGGGGTCTTGCCCGGGCGCGTCGATTCCTGGCCGACGACGGCGCCGCGCGGCCTAGGGTGAGCCGCGAGGGGTCAGCGGGGCGCGACGGCGGCGCGCGGTCGTCACGGCGCGCGGTCGTCACGGAGGGCGAGATGGAGCCGATCGGTGAGATGGCCGCCGGGATGGTCGAGGCCGTCGGCGTGGTGGTCGACGTCACCGGTGTCCTCGCGATCGTCGTCGGCGCTCTCGTCGCGGGCTTCGTGGCCGTCCGTGGACTGGTGCGCCGGGAGGAGGGCGTCTACCGGCGCTTCCGGCGGCAACTCGGGCGCTCCATCCTCCTGGGGCTGGAGCTCCTGGTTGCGGCGGACATCATCAAGACGGTGGCCGTGCAGCCGACCTTCGAGAACGTCGCCGTGCTGGGGCTGATCGTGGTGATCAGGACGTTCCTGTCCTGGTCGCTGGAACTGGAGATGTCCGGGCGCTGGCCGTGGCAGAAGCGCTCGCTCGAGGAGGAGGTCTGACCCCGCCGCGTCACTGCCTCCGCCGCCCCGGTCCTGCCTGCCACCCTGGCCCCACCGCCCAGACCAGTCCCACCGCCCGACCAGTCCCACCGCCACCCCGTCCGTGCCGCCCACCCCGTCCGCCGCTCCGAACCCGAGGAACCCGATGCCCGAGTCGCCGTTGACGTCGATGCTCGTGGTCCTCGGCGACCCTCCGGAGGGCTCGGCACAGGGCCGGGCGATCCTGCGCGTGGTGCTCGCCATGCTCCGCTGGTACCCGCAGGTGGAGTTCCTGCTCGTGCTGCGGGGCGAGGCGGCGCGCGCCCTGCTGGAGGGCATTCCCGGCGTGGACCGCGTGACGCCCCGGGAGGTGGGGCAGCAGTCGGTGGCGAAGGTGCTCGAAGGCGTTGCCTACCGCCGGGGCACCATCGCCGTGCAGGACGACTGGCTCGCCGCCGCCGGGCTCACCCGCGCCGACCTCCCTCGCGGCACCGAGGTCTGCACCGCGACCGAGGTGCGCCAACTCGCGTTCCTGGCGGACGGCGTCGTCGCCTTCTGACTCCCCGCGAGGGCGGGTGCGTGCGCGGAGGGCGGGTCCGAATACACCCGCCCTCGGCGTACCGAGGCGCCCTCGCGTGGCTTACTCTCGAACGTGGGCGGGCGAACGACGTCCGGCCACGATCGCGCCATCACGTCGACGAGGACGGTCCGGCGATGACACAACTGACACCGTACGAGCGGCTCCACACCAGCCGGCAGCGCGGCGCGGCCCCCGACGCCCTCGCCCCGCTCGCCGCCGACGCCTACTGGCGGGTGCGCCGATCCGTGGCCGACAACGGGAACACCGCACCGGAGGTGCTGGCCCGCCTGGCGGACGACGCCGATCCCGACGTCCGCTCCGCCGTCGCCTGGAACCGGTCCACGCCGGCGGACAGCCTAGCGCGCCTTGCCGCCGATCCCCACCGGAGCGTGCGCTGCGGCGTCGCCCGCAACCGGCACGCCCCGGCCGACGTGCTCGCCCTGCTCGCGAGCGACACCACGGACACCGTGCGGTTCGCCGTGTCCAAGAACACGGGGACGCCGGCGGCAGCCCTCGCGCTGCTCGCGCACGACCCGGACGCGGGGATCCGCGCCGCGGTTGCGGCGCACCCGAACACCTCGGCCGAGACGCTCGACGACCTCGCCTGCGCGCTCCCGCTCAGGCCCGCCGGCGGGGACGACGACGCGGACGACGGCGCCGCAGCCGGTGCGCAGTCGAGCGGCCTCGCCGCGACGCGGGTGGCGCAGCGAGAGGCGTTCGCGCGCGTCGAGCGCCTGACGGCCGACAGCACGGCAGTGCTCATCCGGCGACTCGTCGCGTTCAACCCCAACACCTCGCCGGGCACGCTGGCACGCCTCGCCGACGACGCCGACGACTGGGTGCGCTGGGAGGTGGCGGACAACCCGCACACGCCGAGCGCCGTCGTCGTCCGTCTGGCCCAGGACCCGGACGAGAAGGTGCGCGCCACGGCCGCCCAGCGCGCGGCGACCTGACGTCCCCACCTGCCCCTCTTCCCGCCGAACGCGCCCCCGGCCGAACACCCTTCCCGCCGAACACCCTCCCGCCCACCACCCTCCCGCCGAACACCCCTATCTCCGTCGAACACCCCCGTTCTCCTCGAACACGTGGTTAGTCGGCTCAACCCGCGGGATAGGCCGACTAACCACGTGTTCGGCGGAGATCGGGGCGAGCGAGGGGTCGCGCGAGGGGTGGGCGAGGACGGGTCGCGATCGAGCCGGGTTGCTTGGATTCGCGAACTGCGCTTCACTTGTCGTCACGTGGAGGGGAGTAACCCCATCGCGCGGCGTTCGTCAGTACGGCCCTCGGGCCCGGCGCCGCGGGCCCGCACGGCGGGCCGGGCCAGACCTCCGGAGTCACGACGACCCGGAGGTATTTCATGAGTGTTCCGTTGTGGGCCTGGTTCGCGGTGCTGGGCTTCATCGTCACGATGCTGCTGGTTGACCTCGTGGCCCACCGCCGCGCCCACGTGATCGGCGTGCGGGAGGCCGCCGCGTGGTCCGGGGTCTGGGTGGCCGCCGGTGTGGCCTTCGGCATCCTCGTCTGGCGCTTCTACGGCGCCGAGTACGGACAGCAGTACTTTGCCGGTTACCTGATCGAGAAATCGCTCGCCGTCGACAACGTGTTCGTCTGGGCGATCATCTTCGGCTTCTTCGCGGTGCCACGGGAGTTCCAGCACCGCGTGCTCTTCCTCGGCGTGCTCGGCGCGCTCGTCCTGCGCGGCGCGTTCATCGCCGCAGGCGCGGTCATCATCGACACCTTCGCGTGGGTGCTGTACATCTTCGCCGCCTTCCTCCTGTGGACCGGCTACCGGATGCTGCGGACGCGCGACGAGCACGTGGACCCGGCGAACTCCCGGATCTTCCGCCTGTTCCGCCGCGTGGTCCCCATGACCGACGCCTACCACGGTCAGAAGTTCCTGGTCCGGGCACGGAACGGCGCCCTGATCGCGACGCCGCTTCTGGCCGTGCTGGTGCTGG
The DNA here is from genome assembly GCA_029975645.1 of Actinomycetales bacterium. Taxonomy (GTDB): domain Bacteria; phylum Actinomycetota; class Actinomycetes; order Actinomycetales; family JAHECE01; genus JAHECE01. The sequence goes on along the minus strand of JARKOU010000160.1, from coordinate 9,858 downwards.
TGGAAGCGACGGACATCCTGTTCGCCGTCGACTCGATCCCGGCGATCTTCGCCATCTCGAGCGAGCCGTTCATCGTCTTCACGGCCAACGCGTTCGCCCTACTGGGCCTGCGGGCCATGTACTTCCTGCTCGCCGACCTCATGCACCGCTTCATCTACCTCAAGGTGGGCCTGGCCCTGATCATGATCTGGGTAGGCGTCAAGATGGCGCTGAAGGTGGACGTCCTCTACATCCCCACCTGGATCTCGCTCACCGTGATCGCCACGGTCCTCACCGCGTCCGTGGTCGCGAGCCTGCGGGCCACAAAGGGCATGGCGCCGGGCACCGGCGCGGGCGCCGTCGAGGGCACCCGCCCTGCCCCGTTCCGCGTGGCCGCCGAGGGCGAGCACGCCGAGCCGTGGCGGCCGGACGAGCCGGACCAGCGGCGTCGCACGCTCACCCGCACCTGACCACTCCGCCTCGCCCCCGCTCCCGCCGAACGCGGGGTTACTCGGCCCACAGCCCCCGATAGGCCGGCTAACCCCGCGTTCGGCCGGGCTCTGCCTCCAGGCTCAGGAGGAACCGCTTCACCTCGAGCCCGCCTCCATAGCCCCCCAGCGAGCCGTCCGAGCGCAGCACCCGGTGGCAGGGGACCACCACCGGGACGGGGTTGTGCGCGCACGCCGAGCCGACGGCGCGCACCGCCCGCGGATTCCCCGCGGCCGCCGCGACCTCCGCATAACTGGCCGTCCGGCCGTAGCCGATCGCGAGCAGGTGGTCGAGCACCGCCCGCCGGAAGCCGTGCGCCAACCGCAGGTCCAGGGGGAGGTCGAACGTCTTCCGGGTCCCGGCGAAGTACTCGTCGAGCTGCCGGGCGACGGCGGCCAGCCGGGCCGGCGCTCGCTCCACCCGGGGGCCCACCTCGCGCGCGAGCCGCTCGAGCGCGGCATCGACCCGGGTCTCTCCGCCCGCCGCCGAACCGCCGAACTCCACCCGTACCAGCCCCCGGTCGGTCGCGGCCAGCAGGAGGTCCCCGATCGGCGAGGGGTGAACCGTGTACGCGACGTCGAGGTCCGTCACCTCACTCATCGCAACCTCCTTCCCCTGGCAGCCTCGCTGCCGTCCGCGCTGCGATCACTCGTCCACGAAGCGGTTGCGGCCGTAGAGGAACCAGATGGTCGGGCCGATGATCGGCAGCACCACGATGAGCGCGACCCACTCGAGCGCCTTCAGCAGCGTCGCCCGACGCAGGCGCATGACGTCCACCAGCGCCGTCATCATCAGGACCGTGACGAGCCAGATGAGGGCGTTCCACGCCCAGTCGTACTCCGGCGGGAACAGCGGGTTCTCGGCGGGCACGGCAATCGGCATGGGGCTCCTCCATCTTCAGCGGCACGCGGCGCGGGCGGGCCGGCCGGCGCGGAACTGAGCCCATCCTCGCAGGCGGTCGGCGCCGGGCGTCAGGACGCGACGGCGAGGACCGCCGCGGAGTCGGGCGGGAGAACGCCGTCGAGCGGGCCCGGGGTGCTCGCGAGCAGCACCTCGCCGGCCGGGAGCGGCACCGGCTCCTCCCCCATCGCGACCACCACGAGGAGCGCGCGACCTCCCTCCGACTCCCGCCGGATCACCACGGCGTCCGGTCCGGCGTCGAGCCACGTCACCGTGCCGGTGCGCAGCGACGGCTCGCTCCGGCGCAGGGCGAGCAGGCGCCGGTAGAGCGCGAGCATCGAGGCGGGGTCGCAATCCTGCGCCGCCACGGTGAGGTCCCGCCACGCGGGCGGCATGGGGAGCCAGGGGGCGGCGTCGTCGGCCGTGAACCCGAACGGCGGGGCGTCGCCGGACCACGGCAGGGGGACGCGGCACCCGTCGCGGCCTCGCACCTCGCCGCCCGTGCGGACGAAGACGGGGTCCTGGAGAACGGCGTCGGGCAGGTCGTCCACGTTGGGCAGGCCCAGTTCCTGACCCGCGTACACGAACGCGGCGCCGGGCAGGGAGAGCAGGAGCACGGCCATCGCGCGGGCGCGGCGAGTGCCGCGGGCGAGGTCGAGGTGCGCACCCGCGACGGCGTCCGGCACGTACGCGCCGGCGAGCGCCGTGTCCGCGGCGTAGCGGGTGACCGAGCGAGGCGTGTCGTGGTTGTCCGTCACCCAGGTGGCGGGGGCGCCGACCCGCGCGTTCGCGGCCAGCGTGTCCTCGATCGCAGCCCGCGCCGCCGGCGCGGACCACCCCGCCTTGAGGAAGCGGAACGAGAACGCGAGGTGCATCTCGTCCGGGCGCAGGAAGAGCGCCACCACGTCGTCCGGCGCGCCGGTCTCGATCACCGCGGCACGCTCCCCGGGATAGGCGTCCAGCACCCGGCGGAAGGCGCGGTAGATGGGGTGCGGGCCGCCGTCGTCGCCCTTGGGGATCACCGGGGATCCGTCCGCCGTGTCCGGCCAGGTGGTGTCCTTGATCAAAGCGTCCGAGACGTCGATGCGGAACCCGTCCACGCCCCGGTCCAACCAGAACCGCAGGATGCGCTCGAACTCGGCCAGGACCTCGGGGTTACCCCAGTCGAAGTCCGGCTGCTCGGGCGCGAAGAGGTGGAAGTACCACTGACCGGGCGAGCCGTCGGGTTCCCGGACGCGGGTCCACGCCGGGCCGCCGAACACGCTGCGCCAGTTGGTGGGGGGCTCGGCTCCGTCGGTTCCGCGGCCGTCGCGGAAGTGGAAGCGGGCGCGCTCGGGGGAGCCCCGGCCGGCGGCGACGGCCGCCGTGAACCACGGGTGCCGGTCCGAGCAGTGGTTCGGGACAAGGTCGATGATCACGCGCAGGCCGCCGGCGTGGGCGGCGGCGAGGAGGGCGTCCAGGTCCGCGAGCGTTCCGTACCGGGGGTCCACGTCGCAGTAGTCCGAGACGTCGTACCCGCCGTCCACCTGGGGCGACGGATAGAACGGGCACAGCCAGAGCGCGTCCACGCCGAGCGAGACGAGGTAGGGCAGGCGGTCCGTGACGCCGCGCAGGTCACCCTCGCCGTCCCGGCCGGAGTCGGCGAAGGAGCGCGGGTAGACCTGGTAGATCACCGCCTCGCGCCACCAGGAGATCGTCTCGGTCGGGTGAGCCGCGGGTGCCGCCATGGCGGCGAGCGTAGGCGGCGCGGCGCACGGGCACCCGGCGCTTCGCGGCGTCCGGTGAACCTGAGGGACTTTCAGCCCGGCTGCTGGGCCTGGGGCATCGGCGTGTCGCCGCGATCGTCCGGCGTGTCGGGGCCGGCTTCGGGCTCGAACGTCCCTCAGGTTCAGCGAGGCGCCGGGACCGGGCCCGGTCAGGCCCGTGATCGGGCACTCTGAGACCGCGCGAGGCGCCCGCGCTCGACGACGAGCCCGGAGCGGCCCGGAGGGAGTGGCGTGAGGCAGCACCTGTGGACCGAGCCGCACCACGACGGCTCGCCCCGCTACGTCTCCACCCCCGCGCCCGCCCTCGGCGACGTGGTCACGCTCTTCCTGCGCGTCCCGTCCGGGAGCGACGTCACCCGCGCCGTGGTCCGCACCATGGTGGACGGCGAGCAGGTGCTCGAGCCCGCCGTGGTGGACCGGCGCGACCACCGCGACACGTGGTTCCGGGCCGACCTCCGCGTGGAGAACGTGGTGCAGCCGTACCGCTGGCTGCTCGACGGCGGCCACCACGGCTACCAGTGGCTCACCGGCACCGGGCTCCATGCCCGCGACGTCACGGACTCCTCGGACTTCCGGCTCACCACCCACCCGGCGCCCCCGGCCTGGGCCCAGGACGCGATCGTCTACCAGGTGTTCCCCGACCGGTTCGCGCGATCGGTCGAGAGGCCCTACCCGGACTGGGCCGTCCCCGCGCGGTGGGAGGACCCGGTGCTCGCGGCCGGGCCGCAGCGCTCCAAGCAGGTGTACGGCGGCGACCTCGACGGCGTCCGGGCCCACCTCGACCACATCGCCTCCCTGGGCGCGGACACCGTCTACCTCACGCCGTTCTTCCCGGCGCGGTCCACCCACCGCTACGACGCGACGAGTTTCGAGCGGGTCGATCCGCTCCTCGGCGGCGACGAAGCCCTCGCCCGCCTGGCCCGCGACGTCCACGCCCGCGGGATGCGCCTGATCGGCGACCTCACCACCAACCACTGCGGGAGCGGGCACGACTGGTTCCGGGCGGCGCTCGCCGACCCCGCCGCGCCCGAGGCCGGGTTCTTCTTCTTCCGCCACCACCCGGACGACTACGTCGGATGGTTCGGCTTCCGCACCATGCCCAAGTTCGACCACCGGAGCGCGGAGCTGCGACGCCGCCTCTACGAAGGCCCGGACTCGGTGGTGGCCCGTTGGCTCGGGGACTCGGGGCTCGACGGCTGGCGGATCGACGTCGGCAACATGACCGGCCGGCTCGGAGCGCTGGACCTCAACCACGAGGTCGCGCGGTCGATCCGCGCGACCATGGCCGCCGCCCGGTCGGACTCCCTGCTCCTCGCGGAGCACAGCTTCGACGCCTCGGGCGACCTCGCCGGCGACGGCTGGCACGGCGTCATGAACTACGCCGGCTTCACGCGCCCGATGTGGCAGTGGCTCCGCGCGGCCCCGGACCTGCCGCTCGAGCACGGGAAGTACCTCGGGATCCCGCGCCTGCCAGGTCGGGCGTTCGCCGCGGCGTTCCGCGAGTTCGCCGCGGCGGCGCCGTGGCGAGCGACGGCGCACGCGATGAACCTGGTGGGCTCGCACGACACCTGGCGGATCCGCACCGCGCTCGGGGACGCGGGCCGCGCCGTCGTCGCGCTCGGGCTCCTGGCCACGCTGCCGGGGATCCCCATGCTGTGGGCGGGGGACGAGATCGGGCTCGAGGCGTGGAGCGGGGAGGACGCGCGCACGCCATTCCCGTGGCAGGCGCCCGAGAGGTGGGACCACGCCACCCTGGCCGCCACGCAAGCCCTTCTGCGGGCGCGGCGGGGGTCCGAGGCGCTGCGGCGCGGAGGGCTGCGGTGGTTCGTGGTGGACGACGACGTGCTCGTCTTCGCGCGCGAGGCACCGGGCGAGACGGTCCTGGTCCAGGCCGCGCGCGCCGACCATCCGCCCGTCCGGCTCCCGGCGGCGTACCTCGGGAGCCACCTCGCCGGGATGGCGAGTACGGCGGACGTGGTGGCCGACGCCGTCGGACTCCTCACCCTCCCGCCCGGCGGTCCGGCGGTGCGGATGTGGCGGCTGGGGTAGCCGGACGACGGCGCGGCGGCCGTACCCGGGACTCCGGCGCCCCGGTGGGCGCGTAGGACGCGAGGGCCGGTGCTACGTTCCGGCCATGGGTCCGCTGGGGTACCTGGGTGTGGTGCTGCTCCTGATCCTCGCGTCCGGGGTCTTCTCCGCGACCGAGATGGCGCCCGTGTCGCTGAGGCCGAGCCAGCTGGAGGAGATCGGGACGCGAGGCGCGCGCGGAGCCCGCGTGGCGGCCCTGGCCTCGCAACCCAACCGGTTCCTCGCCGCACTGCAGGTGGGCTCCGTGGTGGCCGGCTTCTTCTCCGCCGCCTTCGGCGCCTCGAAGATCGCGGAGTTCCTCGTCCCGCCGCTGGTCTCCACCGGGATGACGGCCGAGACCGCGGAGACGGTCGCCGTGGTCGGCGTGACCCTCCTCATCACGTTCCTCGCCCTGGTCTTCGCCGAACTCGCGCCGCGGCGGCTCGCGATGCAGCGGGCGGAGGGTGTGGCGACCACGTTCGGTCCGGCGATCGACCGCTTCGCCACGGTCCTGCGGCCGGTGATCGCCCTGCTGGGGCACGTGACCAACCTCGTGGTACGGCTGCTCGGCGGCGACCCGCGCGCGGGGCGCGAGGAGATGAGCGCGCTCGAACTGCGGGAGCTCATGGCCCGGCACGAGGAGATCGGCGAGCACGAGCGTCGGATCGTCGGCGACCTCTTCCGCGCCGGCGAGACGCGACTCGGGGAGATCCTCCGCCCGCGCACCGACGTCGACTTCCTCGATGCCGGCCTGGGGTGTGCGTCGCGTCTGTGGTGGTGGGGGTGTTCATGCTGCTCGTGGGGTCTGGTTGTGGGTGGTGGGCCAGATGAGGTGGGTGCGGCCGGAGCGGTCGAGGGCGCGGAGGGCGATGACGGGGTCGAGTCCGTTGACGGTCCAGTGCATGCCGGCTCGTTTGGAGCGTTGTTTGACGATGGTGTTGCAGGCGGATTCGACCGCGCCGGAGCCGATGAACATGCCCATGGCCCGGAACGCGGGGTAGCGCATCCGGTCGCGGTTGGAGACGAAGAAGGCTCGTTCGCGTCGGGCGGTCTTGGCCTCGACAGAGCCGTCGGGCAGGTCGATGGCGTCGATCGCGGCGGCGATCGCGTCGACGTCACCGTTGTCGAGTTCGTCGTAGCGGGCCTGCCACCAGGTCGTTCGCCCGGTGGGCAGGTAGGCCTCGAGGGTGGTGGCGAGCTCGGTGAGGTGTTCGCGGGCGTGGTAGATGTCCACGATCCATGTCGCGGCGGGGAAGTGCTCGGCTTCCATCTTGTGGATCCATTTGGCCCCGTCGGAGATGACCACGACCTGGCGGACCTCGCCCAGGCCGCGCCGGCGGGCTTCGGCCTGGGCCGCGGCGGCGAAGTCCGGGGCGGGATCGAAGGTCGCCACGTAGGTCGTGGAGCCGGGGTCCTGGACGGGCCCGTCGCGCCCGGACTGGGTGAAGATCGCCGCGATCTTGACCTCCCGGGTGTGAGCACGCCCGTCCTCGCTCTTACCGGCCCGGTCGAGCGTCTCGGACGGGAGCATCGGGGCGCCGGTGCCGTCCGGGACGACGTAGAGGGTGTCGACCCCGGGTGGGACCACCTCGGGGGTCAGCCTCCCGGCGCGGACCGCGGCGGCTTCGGCTCCCAGCACGCGGCGGGCTTTGGCGCCCTCAGCACGGGTGGTCCGAGCCAACGTCGACGCGCTCACCAGGGGCTGCCCGGCGACCTGGGCGATCAGGGCCGCGGCCCGCTGATAGGGGATCTCCGCGCCCATCCGCGCGGCGACCTGGAGGAGTCCGGGTGAGAGCGAATCCGACCCCACCCCGAGGCGGGCGTCAGCAGGGGCGAACCCAGCCCGGCACGCCGGGCAGTGATACCACGCCCGGGACCGGGTCACCTCACCGACGAGGGTGCGGGTCAGCCGATCGCGTACCCCGACCCGGCGGGCCGCACGCCCGCACCCCGGGCAGGGGGTGCGCGCGCCGTCCTCCCCGTCATCGATCCGGCACGCCGCCTCGACCAGAGCCCGTCCCACCCCGGTCCCGACCTCTCGCGCGAGCTCCTCGATCCCGCCCAGGCCACCACCGCCGGCGCCCGCAGCGGCGCTGATCAGCTCCCACGCCCGGGCGACCTCGCCCGCGATCAGCTCGCGGACCGCCACCCCGAGCCAGACCACCCGCGCCGCGTCGGACTCCTGGCTCAGGGCCCCCCCTTTTCCTCCCCCGACCCGCCCGCCCCCACTCGCCGACCCCGCGCGGGTCTGCTCGCCGCGGCCACCGGGACGTGCGCCCGGCAGATCGCCTCGTTGACCTCCACGTAGTCCGCGACCAGCTCCGCGAACTGCTCGTACGACGCCAGCTCGGCCTCCACCTGCTCGACGTGCCCGAGCGGGATCTGCTGCCCCCGCGAACCGCCCGACCCTTTCGCGGTGCGCGTCCACAACGCCCGCGGCCCGTGACCAGGCTCTCCCGGGCGGGCACACCGGCACGAGGGCCGACCACACTTGCGGTACCCCACCTGCAACGACCCCCGCCGGAACTCAGGCACCCGCCCGATCCGCTCCAGCAGCAAGCCCCGCAGCGACTCCAGCTCCGCGAGCGTCATCGACGAGTAATCCCTGACCATGACCCACCCTCCCCAATCTGATTATGCACCGCACAACCAGAGTGGGACCCCACCAGGCGAAACCCCCTCACGACACGTCCATGACTCACACCCCCGGCCTGCCGCTCGACCGGGCGCGCGAGTACGCGCTCGCCCGCCCGCACTCGCGGTACCCGGTGGTGGACGGCTCCCCGGACGTGCTGATCGGCTTCGTCCACGTGCGGGACCTGCTCGCCGACGACGCCGCGCACCCGCGAACGGTGCGCGACATCGTCCGGCCGGCGGTGGTCATGCCCACCACGAAGCCCGTGCTCGCGGCGCTGGCCGAGTTGCAGGAGGTGGGCGGCCAGATCGCCGTGGTGGCCGACGAGTTCGGCGGGACGGCGGGGATCGTCACCATGGACGACCTGGTGGAGCAGTTGATCGGCGACATCCGGGACGAGTACGACGCCCCGGCCCTCCACGGGGCGCCGGGATCGGAGACCGAGAGCCTCGACGGCCGGCTCACCCTCGACGCGTTCGCGCGACGCACCGGCATCACCCTCCCCGACGGTCCGTACGAGACGCTGGGCGGCTTCCTCATGGACCGGCTAGGGCGCCTCCCGGTGCCGGGGGACGCCGTCGAGGTGGCCGGTCACCACCTGACCGTGGTGGGCGTCGACGGGTGGCGCGTGAGCGAGGTGCGGGTCACCGGCGGACCGGCCGAAGCGGCCGCCGGATCCTGACGCCGGATCCTGACGCCGGGACAGGCTCCCAGCGATCTCCCAGCCGGCGTGCCTAGCGTGGCGGGCCTGCAACCCGACGAAGGGACCCTCCATGTCGATCCCGAGCGACACCCCTCCCGCCGGCGCCGTGCACCGCTGCCCGAAGTGCGCGGGCGTCATGCGCACCTACGAGCGCAACGGCATCCACCTCGAGCAGTGCGACACCTGCCGGGGGATCTTCCTCGACTTCGGCGAACTCGAGGCGCTGACCCAGCTCGAGGCGCGGATCCTCCAGCAACCGCAGACGCCGCCCCCGTACCAGCCCGCACCCGCGCCGGCCTACCAGCAGCCCGGGTACGCCCAACCCCAGCCCGGCTACCAGCAGGTCCCCCCGGGGTACGGTCCCACGTGGGGCCACCACGGCCAGTCCACCTACCGGAAGGGCGGGTTCGGGCGGCTGTTCTTCTCCTCGTGAGCCGTGAGCGCCGCGCAGGCGGCGACGAGGCAGCGGTCCGCGTCATCGAGCGGGCGCCCCTCGCTGATCGCGCGGCGGAGCACGGCGGCAGCCCCCTGGACGACGCCGGCGCGAGCCACGGCCTCGAGCGGCGGCCAGGGGTCGGCGGGGGCGGGCGGGAGCGCCGGCCCCCGGGCACCGCGGTAGGCGTCGACCAGCGTCCGCCACGCCTCCGGTTCCAGGAGCCCGGCCGCGAGCAGCGCCGCGGGGCGCGCGAAGTCCCAGGCCGGGTCCCCGACGCCGACGTCGTCGGGGTCCAGGAGCAGCCACGCGCCGGCGGCGCCGCCGGAGCGGCTCGGCGGCCGTCCGAGTTGACCGAGGTGCCAGTCCCCGTGGACGACGGCGACGGGGCGCCCCGGCGCGCGGGTGAGCCAGGCTGCCGCCGGCAGGGACGTGGCCGCCCGCTCGACGACCCGGACCGCGGACCTCTGCTCAGTGGTTGGCGCCCCACGCACCTCGGCGAGCCCGTCCAGCGCCCGCAGCAGCCGGGCGACGGCGCCGTGCGCGGGCGTTGCGCCGGTCGGCGACTCACCCGGAACCGGGGCCAGGTGCAGGCGGGCGAGCAGTTCCCCGGCCTGCGCCCAGGGGACGGCGGACGGGTCGGGAGGGACGGTGACCACGCGTGGCCACATCGTGGCGAACCGCGCGCCGTCGTCGGCTCCCCTCTCCTCGAGCGCGACGAACCTCGCCTCGAGCGCGATCACCTCGGGTTGCAGCGGCGCGAGGAAGACGCCGCGCAGCGCGGGGTCACCCACCAGGCGCAGGCGCGCCTCGAGCGTGCGGCGGTCGGTCCCGGCTCGGTGCACCTTGACGACCACGTCCCCGCCGAAGGCGAGGATCGCACCGG
>JARKOU010000128.1 GCA_029975645.1 Actinomycetales bacterium | reverse complement strand
ACGTGGGGGCGGCCGGCCACGAGCCGGCAGCCCCCTCGTGTCATCCCTGGCCCGGCGCCTACGTCACGATCGGCAGCATCACCAGCAGGACGGCCGAGTTCCCCAGTTCCACGAAGCCCACGGTCCGCGGCGCGAAGCGATGCATCGGGAACGTGATCGACCGCACGAGGAGCCAGCCGAACACCACGGCGAGCGGCAGTGCGACCAACCCGGCCACCACCATCGCCGCCGCGTGGAACGCCACCGACGCCCGCCGCCACCGCACGCTGCCGCGCTCGCGGATCATCGTCTTGACGTAGAACGCGGTCCCCACGAAGTACAGGAACAGCACCAACGCCGAGGGCCAACCGGTGCTGGGCGGCGCCCCGCCCGCGACGGCGGCAACCGGGACCATGAGGCACGCCTGGGCGACGGCCGCGACGTCGTTCACCATCGACCGCTCGTTCCGGTGCCACGCGTAGAGCGCGTTGACCGCGACGAGCACGGCGAACGCCGGAGCGAAGATCAGCAGCGGTGGTCGCGCAACCAGCGCCAGTACGGCCGCCGGCGCCGCGATCGAGGCGTAGAGCACCATCTGGGGCCGGACCTTCGCGGGTCGCCGCGTCTTGAGCGCCAGGAACGCGTAATACGAGAGCAGGTACCCGGAGAGCCAGGCCACCAGCAGCACGACATGAACCCAGGTGGGACTCGACTCCGCGACTCCCACCAGGAACGGCACCGTGAGCATCGCCCAGGCGCCGTGCTGGGGCGGGAGGTAGCGGCGCTTCCAGCCCTTCGGCGGTCGCGGGAGGGCCGGGGGGCGGGGGAGGGCAGGGGGCTTCACCGGAGTGCCGCCGAGCGCCGACGACGGCGCCCGGCCGACGCGATTGTCTGCCACAGGTCCTTCTCTCCGCGTTGCCTGATCCGCCGGGGACACAATCGGACCGTACCCCCCGGAATAGGGCGGAGCTGACGGACGCTCCGCATCCGGCGCCGCATCTCGCGCGGCGGATCGCGACCCATGGGGAGGGGCCGGGCCCCTGATCGTCCACCAGGTTGACCGGCGGGATTCGCCATGGCAGCCCATTCGTTTCACCGGGGGTGGGTGCGGGCGCTTCCACTGCCGGGTGGCGGGCCGGTCAGGGCGGGCGGGGAGCGGTCGAGTGCGGGCCCTAGCGAGTGGAAAACCCGATGCAATATGGGCGTATCCGGTGATCTTCGTCACGTTCGCATCGGGGTCTCGATTTCGTTCGTTCACCCAGGGATGGCCCACCAACTGGTGGAACGCGGCACCTCTCCTGGAGCCCTCCGGTTCGGATGACCTCAGGCGGACGTCGCCCCTGGTCGAGGCCCCGAACGTGCCGCGCACTGAGGAGATCAAGTCTGCGATCCTCAGCGGCGCTACCCGGCGTTGCTGGGTAGGGAAGCGAAGGAGATGATCGTGCCGAGCACAGTCTTGCCGAGCCCTGGAGAATCGCCGATCCCGGACCATCGCGCACTCCGTGCGTCGGAACAAAGCATTGTCCAGGAAGCGGCCGCCTTTCCTGGGTCAGATGCTTTGATGAATACCGTCGCCGTGCCAATTGGCGCCGCTCTTGCGGTTGAGAACTGGGCCCAGGGCGATCGCGGCGAGGCCGGGGCTATTCCTGCCACCCCTACCCCGCCTGCCACGCCGCTCGCGGGCGGCGTCCGCGGCGCTCGAGTGGCTCTGGCCGGCGTGGTCGTCGCGTGGGTCGCGATGGTGGGGGCGGTAGCCCTCCGACTGGCGGACCGATCCGGTGACGCCGGCGGGGGAACGCTCGCCGTCGCGCTCGGTTACCTCGGCATCGTCACGGTCCTCGCCTTTGCGTCCGTCATGCACCTGACGGCGCGCCTCGGCGCGGCGCACCGGTTCGCGAACCACGTGCCGACCCCCCTCGCGCAGGTGCGTCGACACTTCGCGGCGGATCAGCCGACGATGACCGTACTCATCCCGTCCTACCGGGAGGAGACCGAGGTGATCCGGAGGACCGTCCTCTCGGCCGCGCTCCAGGAGTACCGGGACCTGAGGATCGTGCTGCTGATCGACGACCCGCCCTCGGTGCCCGCGGGATCCGTTGAGGCGGCGCAACTCGACCGGGCTCGCCTTGTTCCGCAGGAGGTCGCCGCCCAGTTGGCGGTCCCGCACCGGCGTGCGCTCCAGTCGTTCGCGGACTTCGAGGAACGGGTCAGAGGTCTCGGTGCGGTGGGCTCGTTCGAGGCGAGGCTCGCTGCGAGCGAACTGCATGCTGCCTCGGCAACCCTCGCCGGATGGGCCGTCCCGTGGGCCGGCGGTGACCACGCCGACCGCTTCTTCGGCGCAGACGTGCTCGGCGCCCTCGGCCGCGACCTGTGCGCCGAGGCCGATCGGCTGATCGACCTGAGCCGGTCGGACGCGCTACCGGTGACGGAGATCCGCGCCGCCTATCGACGCCTCGTGGACATCTTCGATGCGAGGCTGACGTCCTTCGAGCGCAAGAGGTACGCCTCGCTCTCTCACGAACCGAACAAGGCGATGAACCTCAACGCCTACCTCGGCCTCATGGGGCGGTCGTTCGTCGAGGTCGAGGAGCCGGACGGGATCGTGCTGACCTCTCACGCCGCCGGCCTCGACGGATGCGCGGGAACGCCGGACGACGGTGGCGCCGTCGCCTCGCCGTCGTCGTGCCGCCACGTCCCCGACTCTGACTACGTCCTCACGCTCGACGCCGACAGCGTGCTGCTTCCCGGCTACGCCGCCCGGCTCGTGCACCTGCTCGAGCAGCCGGAGAACGCGAGCGTCGGCGTCGCGCAGACCCCGTACTCGGCGTTCCCGAACCCGGCCACCCAGCTGGAGCGGATCGCGGGCGCCACCACCGACATGCAGTACGTCCTGCATCAGGGCATGACCCACTACGGAGCCACCTTCTGGGTCGGCGCCAACGCCGTGCTCCGCAAGCGCGCCATCGACGACATCGTCGTGACGAGCGTCGAGGAGGGGCGCGAGGTCCACCGCTTCATCCAAGACCGAACGGTCATCGAGGACACGGAGTCGAGCCTGGACCTGCTGTTGCGCGAGTGGACGCTCGTCAACTACCCGGAGCGGCTCGCCTACAGCGCCACGCCACCCGACTTCGGATCGCTCATCATCCAGCGCCGCCGGTGGGCCAACGGCGGGCTGATCATCCTGCCCAACCTCGGTCGGTTGCTGCGCGGACGACGCCGGCGCCGCGAGCGCTCACCGCTGGCCGGCACCATGCTCCAGTTCCACTACCTGACGTCGATGCCGGCGACCAGCCTCGCGCTCCTCTCCATGCTCGCGCTCCCGGCCGCGGCGCTCGACGGCCTGGTTCCGACCGGCCTCGTCCCGCTGCTCATGGCGCCCTACCTCATGGTCCTGGTGGCGGACCTGCCGCGGTGCGGCTACCGAGCGGCGGACGTCCTGCGCGTGTACGCGCTCAACCTCCTCCTGGTCCCGGTGAACCTCGCGGGAGCGTTCCGCTCCCTCCAGCAGGCGGCGACCGGACGGAAGGCGCCCTTCATCCGTACGCCGAAGGTCAAGGACCGGGTCGCCGCGCCCGCTTCCTACGTGGTCCTGCCTGCTGTCGCAGGGGCGCTGGGCTTGGTGGCCGCGGTGGCGTCGATGGCGGAGCGCCCCGGACTGTTGCCGGCCCTCGCCGCCGCCACGGCACTCCTGACCCTCTACGGCGTGGTCGTACTGGTGGGGGCTCGGAACGCATGGGAGGACGTGGTGGCCGGCGTGCGGATGAGGTTGAGCCAGTCCGCCCAGAGGTAGCGGGCCTCGGGGCCGGGGCTCGACGGCGTTGGGCCCGCCCAGCGGGCCTGGCGGACGCTCGTGGTCCGAGTGGAGCCGCCCGTCGGCGTGTCGCTCGGCGTGTCACCTCGGGGCCATTGGCCGGGCGCCGATCGTCCGTCAGGTTCACCCGAGCGCGAACCGTCACCCCATCTCGTTACTTAGCCAAAGTAACGATGTACCCTGGATGCCATGCCGGACCCGCAGGTCACCACAGTCCCCGCCCTCCCGCCCGTCGGGGCGGCAGAGTGCCGCCCCTCCGGGCTGGCGGCCGAACTGCGCGTGCTGATCCTGCGCTCCGCCCGCCGCCTGCGCGCCGAGCACACCGCCGGCATCACCGACGCCCAGTACGCCGTGCTGGCTGTCCTCTCCGTCCACGGCCCGCTGACCCCTGGTGACCTGGCCGAACGCGAGGGGGTCCAGCCCCCCTCGATGACCCGCACGGTCGCCGCGCTCACGGAGCAGGGCCTGGTGGAGCGCACCGCGAACCCCGAGGACCGCCGCCAGGTGCGCGTGACGCTCACCGACGCCGGCCGCGCCGTGGTCCGCGAGACCCGCCGCCGCCGCGACGCCTGGCTTGCCCGCCGTCTCGCCGACCTCACGCCCGCCGAGCGCGAGGTGGTGGCCCAGGCCACCGCCATCCTCACGAGGATCGTGGCCCGATGAGCCCCACGTTCACCTCGTTGCGTTTGCACAACTACCGGCTGTGGTTCGCCGGTGCGCTGGTCTCCAACATCGGCACCTGGATGCAGCGGGTGGCCCAGGACTGGTTCGTGCTCACGGTCCTCACCGCGGACTCCGGGTTCGCGGTCGGCGTGGTCACCGCCCTGCAGTTCCTCCCGATCCTGCTGCTCAGTCCCTACGCCGGCGTGGTTGCGGACCGCGTACCTCGTCGACACCTCCTCATCGCGACCCAGGCCGCGCAGGGCGTGCTGGCGCTGGGTCTCGGCGCGCTGGCCCTTGCGGGTGTCGCGCAGCTGTGGATGGTCTACGCCTTCGCCCTCGCTCTCGGCGTGGCGAGCGCCTTCGACGCGCCCGCCCGGCAGACCTTCGTGGCCCAGTTGGTCCCGCCCGAGGGCCTGCCGAACGCCGTCGGCCTCAACAGCGCGTCCTTCACGGGCGCGCGGCTGATCGGCCCCGGCCTGGCCGGCCTGCTCATCGCGGGCGTCGGTCCCGGCTGGGTGTTCATCATCAACGGCCTGAGCTTCGCGGCGACCATCGTGGCCCTCGTCGCGATGCGCCCCGCCGAACTCATCCCGATGCCCCGCGCCGATCACACCAAGGGCCAGGTCCGCGAGGGCCTCGCGTACGTCCGCGGCCGCCCCGACATCCTGCTGATCATGCTCGTGCTCGGCGTGGTGAGCGCGTTCGGGCTGAACTTCCAGTTGACCAGCGCCCTCATGGCCCGTCAGGAGTTCGGACTGGGTCCGGGCGCGTACGGGCTGCTCGGGTCGATCCTCGCGATCGGCTCGCTGGCGGGCTCGCTCGTGGCCGCGCGGCGCACCACGCTCCGGCTGCGCCTGATCCTCGGGTCGGCGCTGGGGTTCGGCCTCGCGATGGCCGTCCAGGCTTTGGTGCCCTCGTACTGGGCGTACGCGCTGGCGTGCGTACCGGTCGGCTTCTTCTCGCTGACCATGATGACCTCGGCGAACGCCATGATCCAGATGTCCACCGAGCCCGTGATGCGTGGGCGCGTCATGGCGCTCTACATGATGGTGTTCCTGGGTGCGACGCCGATCGGCTCGCCGATCGTCGGCTGGATCGGCGAGCAGTGGGGCCCGCGCTGGGCGGTGGCGGTCGGCGCGCTGGCCTCGGTCGCCGTGGCGGGCGCCGCGGCCGTGTGGGCCGCCCGTGCCCTGCGCGTCCGGGTGCGCTACCGGCTGCGTCCCCGACCTCGCCTGGTCCTCGTGCCGCGGTGCGAGGACGACGACGGCGCGCGCCGGGCCTGGCAGGCCGAAGCCGCTTAGGCAGCGCCCTCGCCCCTTCCCCGAGGTCGAGGGTTGTCGCTCGCGACGTCGAGCGCCGCCGGCGCTCCTCTCGACGTGCGCCGACCGCCGCCCGCCGACCGGCTCAGCCCACGCGGTCCGGGCGCGGGCCGGTCCGCTGGTCCAGCACGTGCGCCGACCACCCGGCCGCCCGCCCGCACGCGAACATGGCCGTGAACATCCGCGCCGGCACGCGCGCGTAGTCCAGCAGCACCGCGGCCCAGAACATGACGTTCGCGCCAGGACGCCGGGACCGGTCCGCGAGCGCCTCGAGCGAGGCCCGCTCCACGGCCTCGGCGACGTCGAGCCGCGGCACGTCGAGCCGGGCGCACATCGCGTGCAGGGCGTCCGCGCGCGGATCCACGCGCAGCCCGTGCGAGTGGCCGAAGCCCCACAGCCGCCCGGACTCCGCCAGCGTCTGCCGGACAGCCGCCTCGGCGTCGCCGAGGTCCTCGGCCCGCTCGATCATCCGCAGCGCCCGCACGCTCGCCCCGCCGCCCAGCGCCCCGCTGGAGACGGCGACGGCGGCGGACAGACAGGCCGCGGCGTCGGCCCCCCGCGCCGCGCCAAGGCGCGCGGTGCGCGTGGACGGGGTGAGCCCGTGCTCGGCGATGGCGGTCCAGTAGGCGTCGATCGCGCGCGCGTGGGTCGGGTCAACCTCGCCGCGCCAGCGGGTGAGGAAGCGGCGCGCGACGGAGCCCGCGGCGTCGACCTCCTGCTGCGGCACCGCCGGCAGGTCCTCCCCGCGCGCGGAACGGGCGGTGAAGGAGAGCGCGAGCACGGTGGCCCGGGCCAGGTCCTCGCGGAGCCGTTCGGCGCTGATGTCGACCACCGGGCGGAAGCCCCACACCGGGGCGAGTTGCGCGAGCGCGGTCTGGACGTCCACGCGGAAGTCGCCGGTACGCGCGGGGAGGGGGAAGGGCTCGGCGGGCGGGAGCGCGGGGTGCAGGTCGCCGTCGACCAGGAGGCCCCAGACGTTCTCGAACGGCTCGCGCCCGATGAGCGTCGCGACGTCCCGGCCCCGGTAGGTGAGGGTGCCGGTGACCGCGTCGACGTGCGAGATCGGCGTCTCGGGGAGGGCGGGCGCGCTCATCGTCGCGAGCCTATCCCGCGCGCCTCGATGCCCGCGCGACGGGCCCAGCGGTGCGGGCGGGGCCACATAGGCTGGGCGCAGCGCGGACGACGACGAAGGGCAGGTGCCGGCGCCGTGAGCGACCTCATCGACACCACGGAGATGTACCTCAAGACGATCTTCGAGTTGCAGGAGGAGGGGATCGTCCCCCTGCGGGCCCGCATCGCCGAGCGCCTGGGCCACTCGGGCCCCACCGTCTCCCAGACCGTCGCGCGGATGGAGCGCGACGGTCTGCTCGTGGTCAGCGGCGACCGGCACCTGGAGCTCACGCCTGCCGGCCGGGCCAAGGCCACGCGGGTGATGCGCAAGCACCGGCTCGCCGAGCGCCTCCTCACCGACGTCATCGGCCTGGAGTGGGAGTACGTCCACGACGAGGCCTGCCGCTGGGAGCACGTCATGAGCGAGCGGGTGGAGCGGCGGCTGGTCGCCCTGCTCGACCACCCGCACATTTCGCCGTACGGCAACCCCATCCCCGGGCTCGAGGAACTCGGCGAGGAGGGGGCGGAGGCGTTCCTCGACGGCGTGGAGTCCCTGGTCACGGTGGCGGGTGCGGAGGCGCGCGCCGTCGTCGTCCGACGTCTGGGCGAGCCGCTGCAGGTGGACGTGGAGCTCCTTGCCCGCCTTGCGGAGGCGGGGGTGACGCCCGGGGCGCGCGTGCGTGTGCAGCGCGACGGCGGGATCGTGGTGGGGCGCGACGGCGGCGAGGTGGTCCTCGACCTGCCCGACGACGTCGCCCGGCATGTGTTCGTGCAGGTCACCGGGGCGTAGGGGCGTTTGGCTCGATCGCGACGGCGGTTGGCGGCCGACGACGGCGGGCAGGGCGGTCCCGCGACACGGGCCGGCATCCGCGAGGGCGGGTCTGTGCGCGCTGGGCGGGTCAGGACGCAGCCGCCCTCCGCGCACGGACCCGCCGTCGCGGTGAGCGGTGTCAAGGGTCCCCGCGCGAACACGCCGTGTGAGATCTTTCACCGCCCTGGGCCGTGACCCAAACGTGACATTCGGTCGAACCGCGGGCTACTCTCGAAGAGCTTCCTCCCCACCAAGACGGGAAGCCCCGGAGCGGTCGCCGAGCCCTGCCGCCGCCCCCGGGTCCGGCGAGACATACACGGCAGGGACGGGGGAACCACCATCGGAGGTCGGGCAACCGCCCTCCTTGGGGTGAAGCCGACCGCTCACGCGGAGGCCGGGTGCACTCCCACCCGAACCCGACAGCTCACCTCGTAGGCGACGGAGAGGTAATTCGTGACTGTTCAGTCTTCTGCGCGCCATCGCGCTGCCCGGCGGCCCTCGACGCCGCTCACCACCCTCGGCCGCACGGTCGCCGGTTCGGCCGGCGTGGTCAGCCGCCGTTCCGCGGTCATTGCCGCGTCCTCGGGCCTCGTGCTCACCGTCGCCGCGCCGGTCGCCATCGCCGCGCCCGACACCTCCGCTCTTCCCGCCGTGGACGTCCAGTCCCTCACGCAGCAGGCGCGCCTCGCGCTCGACGTGCAGCCCGGCGTCGTCGTGCCCGCGGACCTCGAGTGGACCATGGCCGCTACCGAGGTGACGGGCGAGAAGCCCGCGCCGCCGCCCGAGCCCGAGCCCGTCCGCTCCACCTCGACGTCGCGCTCCAGCGCGCGTACCTCGGCCGTCGCCAGCTCTGGCGATGTGACGGCGTCCGGCGCCGCGGTCCTCGCGATCGCCCGCCGCTACATCGGCGTTCCGTACGTCTACGGTGGCACGACGCCGGCCGGCTTCGACTGCTCCGGCTTCACGCAGTACGTGTTCGCGCAGGTGGGCATCTCGCTGCCGCGGAGCTCCTCCGCTCAGCGGTACGCGGGTCGGGTGGTCTCCGCCGCGGAGGCCCGTCCCGGCGACCTGATCTGGGTTCCCGGCCACGTGGGCATCTACACCGGCAACGGCAACCACATCGCCGCGCGTTCGCCTGGGACGGCTCTCTACGAGAGCCCGATCTACATGTCGAACCCTGTGTTCATCCGCGTCCTGCCCGACTGAGCAGGTCTGCTAACAGTCCACTCACGACCGCCCGCGCCCCTCGCCGGAGGCGCGGGCTTCGTGCTGTCCGCGTCCGGCTCGGTGATGGAGCCGGCGAGGTGGACGACGGCGCGCTCCCCGCGGCGCGGATGACCGGGGCTCTCGTTCCGGAAAGGCTAGATTGAGGGCTTGGGGCGGACGCAACGCGGGAGGGGCAATGGAGCACGAGCCCGTGGTCCTGGTGGGCGTCGACGGTTCCGAGACGGGCGCCGTCGCCGGTGAATGGGCGGCGCGAGAGGCGGTCAGGCTGGGCTGGCGCCTGCACGTCGCGTGCGCCTACAGCATCCCTTCCTTCACGGTGGCGTCGATCGACGGCGGGTACGCCGCGCTCGACGACTCCGCGATCCGCGCCGGCGCCCAGGCGGTGCTCGACCAGGCCGTGGCCCGGTTGCAGCGCGAGGGTCTCGAGATCACGTCCTCGCTCGAGGTGGGCGACGCCGCGGGCGTCCTGGTGGAGCTCACGCGGACTGCCGGGCTCGCCGTCGTCGGCACCCGTGGCAAGGGCGGCTTCGCCGACCGCCTCCTCGGCACCGTGTCCTCCGCGCTCCCGGCGCACGCGCACTGCCCTACCGTGGTTGTCCCCGTTCGGGACGAGCACGACGTCCTGCGGCCGATCACGCGGATCGTGGTCGGGTTGGACGGTTCGGACTCGGCGCGGGTGGCGCTCGAGCGGGCGATCGACGAGGCGCTGTTGTGGGGCGCGGAACTGACCGCCGTCGTCGCCGTGCCTCTCGCCGGGGGCTCGGGTATGGCCGCGTGGATCCCCGCGCCCGTGGACCGCGAGGCAGTGCTCGCCGACGTCCGCGCCGGGCTCGACGCCGTGGTGGACGCCGCAGTCGCCGGGCGGGGCGTGGTGGTGAAACGGCACGCGCTCGACGGGTCGGGGGCGGCGCTGCTCACCGAGTTCTCGACGGCGGTCGAGATGATCGTGGTGGGAACGCGGGGCCGGGGCGGGTTCGCCGGCCTGCTGCTGGGGTCGACCAGCCAGACGCTTCTGCACCACTCGGTGTGCCCCGTGATGGTGGTGCCCTCCCGCATCCGCGACG
>JARKOU010000017.1 GCA_029975645.1 Actinomycetales bacterium | reverse complement strand
TGCATGAGCAACCTCTCGCCCCCTCGCCTCGTCGGCATCCACGTGCCCAGGGTGTAGAGGTCGAGCACGCCGGTGGCCGGGTCCAGCCCGGCTGCGAGGGACTCGGCTCGCTCGAGATGGTCGCCGGCCTCCGTGAGCCGGAGGCCGGAGGCTGCCAGCATCGCCAGACACAAGCGGGCCGAGATCTCCATCGTGGTCCGCTCATGGCGTCGAGCGATCTGCAGCGCCTGAGCGAACAGGGTGTGGGCGGCGTCGAAGTCGTCGCGGTCGAACGGCGCAGCGGCGCAGAAGATGAGCGCTCGGCAGAGGCGGTCGACGTCTCCCAGGGCCTCCGACTCGTCTCGGCTCATCGCGGCGTAGCGCTCCATCTCCGTGAAGCCCTTCCAGCGGACGCTGAGCGCCGAGGCGCCGATCAGCAGGTCGGCCCGCTCGATCGACGGGCCCGGGACGTGTCCCAGGACGCGTTCGATCGCGGAGAGCCCTTCGCTGAGGTGTGAGCGCCACAGCCAGTACGGCCACAACTGCGACGCCACACGGGCGGCCTCCCGCGGATCGGTGGCGAGGAGGTGGTCCAACGCGGGTTCCAGTTCGTCGTGAACGACTCCGAGCCTCAGCACGAGGGCCGTTCGCTCGGAGGTTCTCTGGTCCTCTGTCCGTGATCCGACCAGTTGCTGCAGCCACTGGGCATGGTGGTCGCGGGCCTCGTCGAGCCTGCCCGCGCGGCGCAGCCGGTCCATCCCGAATGCCCGCAGAGTCTCGAGCAGCCGGTACCGCACGATCCCCTCGACCTCGACGGCGGTGAGCATCGATTGCTCCACCAGCCTGCCCACCAGCGGCGCGACGTGATCTCGCAAGGACTCCTCGGCGATCGCCCGGGCCGCGTCGAGGTCGAACGTGCCGAAGAAGACCGAGAGCCCGAGGAAGAGGGCCCTCTCCTCCTCGCCCAACAGGTCGAAGCTCCACTCGACCGTCGCCTCCAGCGTCCTCTGGCGGCTCAGGACCGTGCGCGGTCCATCGGTGAGAATGCGAAAGCGATCGTCCAGGTTCCTCGCGATCCCCGAGATCCCGAGCGCGGGGATGCGGGCAGCGGCGAGTTCCAGCGCCAACGGCATCCCGTCGAGCCGCAAGCACACCGACGCGACATCGGCGGCGTTGCGGTCGTCCACCTCGAAGCCCCGTTGCACGCTCCGGGCACGCTCGATGAACAGCGCGACGGCGTCGAACTGACGCAGGTCGCCCAGCGACGGGAGGTGACCGGGATCCGGGACCCGCAAGGACGACACTCGCCGGACGATCTCCCCGGGGACCCGAAGTGGCTCCCGGCTCGTCGCGAGCACGGTCAGGCGTGGACATCTGCCGAGCAGGGCGCCGATGAGACGTGCCGCCTCGTCGGCGAGGTGCTCGCAGTTGTCGAAGATCAGAAGGGCGCTTCGGTCGCCGATCCATCGGCAGATGGCCTGGACAGCGGTCTCATCGGGGCCTCGCCTCACCTCGAGGGTGCGCATCGTTTCCAGGGGGACGTCCCGCGCCTGGACGAGGGGTGCGAGCTCGACGAGGTAGGTCCCGCCACTGAAGTGATGCAACCCGCGCCGCCCAATTTCCTGGGCGAGTCGGGTCTTGCCGCACCCACCTGCACCGACCAGGGTCACCAGACGGTTCTCCCTGATCAGGACCGGGAACTCGGCCAGCTCCTGCGTCCTCCCCACGAAGCTGGACAGGGGCGGGCCGAGGTTCGTCGGCGGTTTCGATCCCGACCCCGCGACGGGTGGCGGGCCCACCTGACCTGACACGACTGCCTCGAACATCCTGACCGATTCCGGTTCAGGGGCTACGTCGAGTTCCTCGCGAAGGACTTTCTGCAGGTACTCGTACTGGCGGATGGCCGCGGTGCGATCTCCCGCAAGAGCGTGCACGCGCATGAGGGCGCGTGCCGATCTCTCGTTGGCCGGGTCCTCGAGGAGGAGCCTGCGCAGCACGTCGGCCGCCGCGCTCAGGTCGCCGTCCTCCTCGAGCCGCGAGGCAAGTTCGGCGAGCAGGTTCGCGTGAAGTTCCGCCAGGCCTTCCCTGCGTTCGCCAGCCCAGTCGGCGTAGCGGCTGTCGGGGAGCAGCTCCCCGGAGTAGAGATCGAGCGCCGCCTCCAGATCGCCTCGTCGGCGGGTGGCCAGCGCGTCGTGTGCCGCAGCCTCGAACTCCTCGGCATCGACCTCGATCCGGCCGTTCTGGCACAGGTGCACGGTCTCGGCCTTGAGGGTGAGGCATGCGCGTCCATCCGCGCCCGCGGAACCGATGGCATGGCGCGCGGCATGAAGAACTTGGTGGAGGTTGTTCACCGCGGAGTCCGGGTCGCGACCCGGCCAGAGGATCTCCAGCACCTGGTCTCGCGCAAGGCGCCGCCCGGGCGCTAGGGCAAGGACCTTGATCAGATCCTGCGCCTTGCTCAGGCGCCACACCGACGCATCCACCGCCTGGCCGGCGAAACTGACCTCGAAACCCCCCATGAGCACGACCCGCAGAGCGGGTTCGTCTTCCATCGGCCCACCATAGGACTCGCAGCCGGAAACGCCCACCGAGGCGTGGCGCGGAACCGAGGCCGGCTCCTGCTAAGGCGGCGCAAAGGCGCCGTCAGTGGACCCGCGGCCGCTGGCAGCGTCGGGGCTCCCAGGCGCGGCAATGGTTGCGGAAGCCCTCGATGGTGACTCCCATCCGACGCCCGCCCGCCGAGGCTCAGGCAGTACCTGGCCCGGTTTCGCAAAGGTGCCGCTAAGGCGCCCCGAGTAGACCAGAGATTGAGGCCGATTTCACCCGCCCGTGGGGGCCGAGATGACTCGCCGCAGACGTGCAGGTCCCTTCCGACCTGACCAAGAACACGGAGGAGAAGCAGCGATGAACACGCGCACGATCAGGAATCGGACAGCCGGCGCCCCAACTAGTCGGCACGACGGTCATGGGGGTGCAGCGATGAACCGCCTCATGGCGGCCTGGGCCACATGGATCCGCGACTGGGAGAAGGCTTCGCGGCAGACCCCAACGTTGCGTCTGAGCCCCGGACAGCAGGACTACGCCGTCAACGCGTACATCGATGGGTTCCTCGACGGCATCAACGCCGGGGCGAACACCAGGTGACGGCGGACCCTCAGTGGGCCATCTGGTCGATCGCGACGGTCGCGGCGAGGATGAGTGCGGTGTCGGCTCCCGGCGCGATCTCGACGCCATAGGTGTCGCGGAGTCGCAGCCATCGCTTGGACGTCTCGGCGATCTTCCGCCCGCCCGCCTCGAACGTGTACTCGTGGTCCAGGATGTTGCCCTGGATCGTGATCTGGCCGACGTCGCCGGCCTCGAGCACCCAGCGTTCGCGCAGCGGTGCGATCAGGGCCTTCTTGATCGTGGCGTCGGGCTTGCCGGGACGGTCGATCGTCATGGTGTCGCGCACGGCCACGACCCGCTCCTTGAGCCTGGCGACCTCGTTGCCCTGCAGGTCGCGGATCACCAACGTGTCGCGAATCCGCACCGCCTTGCCATCGACTTTGAACGCGCGGCGGCCGCGGTTCGTCTCGATCCAGAAGTCGTCGCCGATCGAGACGAGCTTCTCGCGCATCACGTAGACCTCGGGCCCGTCGTCGCCCCCGCGCCGCTCCTCGCGTCGTTCCTCACGTCGTTCGAGCCGTCCTGCTCGCATCTCTTCAGTCCCTTCGTGCCGCCTCCGCCGGCATGGCGGAGGCACCGGTGACCATCCCAGCACAACCAGACCGGCCGCGCAGGGTCGGAGTGACGGCGGTAGATCGACGACCATGGGGGTTCGTCAGAAGGGGGTGGGGTCCGTGCGGTGGACCTTGGAGGTTGTGCAGGTTCCGGTCACCGACGTCGAGCGTGCGCGGGACTTCTACGCGCAGACGCTCGGCTTCGCGGTCGACTTCGATGTCAGCCCAGCGCCGGGACGCCGGTTCGTCCAGCTCACGCCGCCCGGGTCGGGCTGCTCCATCCAGCTCTCGGACGGGATGCACGACATGGCTCCCGGCTCGCAGCGCGGTCTGATCCTCGTGGTCCCCGACGTCCGGGCCGCCCACGCCGAGTTGGCCGCCCATGGCGCGGTGACCAGCGGTGTCGTGGTCGTGTCCCGCGAGGGTGGTGTCCGACTCGCTCTCGACGACGACGATCTCGACAACGTGGGCCTCGTCCACCTTGCCGATCCCGACGGCAACCAGTGGGTGGTCCAGCAGATCAGCAGCCGCGGCTGACGCGGGAGCCGTGCTCTCGACACGGACGGAGACCCGTGACGCGCCGGCTTTGGCGGGCAGCCGGAGCCGTGCGTGCGAGGCGGCACCCAGGCCCGGCGCAACGCGCGGCAACCGGTTGCGTTCAGTTGCCTGACCGGCGGTAACGTGACGTGTGACTACCTCGCCGCACGCTGCGCCGTCGGACCCGAACGCCCTGCACGCGTGGATCGACCCGAGCGCGGGGGTGGCCGGAGACATGCTCCTGGGCGCGCTCGTCGACGCCGGCGCCGATCTCGAGGCGATCCAGCGCGCGGTGGACCGGGTGATCCCCGGCACCGTCCACCTCGCGTCGACGAGCGTCCGTCGCGCTGGGCAGCGCGCCACCAAGGTGAACGTCGAGAAGATCGCGGCCGACCTCCCGCACCGCCACTGGTCCGAGATCCGCACGATGATCGAGGCGGCGGACCTTGACCCGTCGGTCGCCGCGCGCGCCCTCGCCGTATTCGGACGCCTCGCCGGGGCCGAGGCCCGCGCCCATGGCGTCGAACCGGACGAGGTCCACTTCCACGAGGTGGGCGCCTGGGACTCCATCGCGGACGTGGTGGGCGTGTGCGCGGCCCTCGCCGACCTGGGCGTCGCGACCGTGTCCGCGGGCGCCGTCGCCCTCGGGAACGGAACCGTGACGACGGCGCACGGACGACTCCCGGTCCCGGTCCCGGCCGTGCTGGAACTCGCCCGCGGCTGGCGGGTTCGGCCGGGCGGCGAGGGGGAGCAGGCCACCCCCACCGGCATGGCCCTGGTCACGGCCCTCGCCGAGCGGTGCGAAGACATCCCGGCGATGACCGTCGCGGCCGTCGGCGTGGGCGCCGGCACCCGGGACGTCCCGGGGCAACCGAACGTGGTCCGGGCGGTGCTCGGCACGCTCGATACCCTGCCCGGTGCGAGCGGTTCCGGGGTCAGCGCTCCCGAGGTGGACGACGGCGCGGAGGTGGGTTCCGCCGTCGTGATCGAGGCGAACGTGGATGACCTGGACCCGCGTGTGTGGCCCGGTGTGCTCGCCGCCCTGCTCGAGGCAGGCGCCGCCGACGCCTGGATCACCCCGATCCTTATGAAGAAGGGCCGGCCCGCGCACGTGCTCGCGGTGCTCGCCGAACCTGGGCGCGTCGCAGCACTGCGCGACCGGATCTTCCGCCTGGTTCCCACGCTCGGCATCCGAGAGAGCACGGTTCGCAAGACGGCGCTCGCGCGCGCCTGGAGTGAGGTAAGCCTCGACGGCGAGCGCGTGCGCATCAAGACGGGTCACCGCGCGGGAGTGATCGTCACGGCGACGCCGGAGTTCGGCGACGTCGCGCACCTCGCCGCCACGCGCGGCGAGGACGTCCGCGCCGTCCTGGCGCGCGCCGTCGCCGCGGCAGAGGCCGCCGGCCTCGCCCCGGGGTCGCCCGCCCCCGCAGCCGAGGAGTAGCCCCGGGGGTCTGGCGGGCGACGGCGGCAACCGGGTGCAACTGGTTGCTGCCGGGCGGAGCGGAGCGGTGTGCTGGTCGTAGCCCCGTTCCGTCCGGCCCCTCGAGGAGTTGTCGTGAGTGTTGTCCCGCCCGCCGCGCAGGTATTGATCGATTTCCGCCCTGAGCACGAGTTCTTCGTGGGGATCGATTCGGATGGGTGCGCTTTCGACGCGATGGATATCAAGCATCAGGAGTGCTTCACCCCGTCGTACAT
Organism: Actinomycetales bacterium; assembly: GCA_029975645.1. Classification (GTDB taxonomy): domain Bacteria; phylum Actinomycetota; class Actinomycetes; order Actinomycetales; family JAHECE01; genus JAHECE01. Next base: position 9,861 of record JARKOU010000017.1, on the reverse strand, counting down.
CAAGTACTGGGGGCTGCAGCCGATTGCCAGCCTGGCGCGGGAGACGGCGATCTTCGTGAACCTGCACTCGACCACGCGGGGATTGAACCGGTGGATCGCGCTGAAGCAGGTGCTGGATCTGTTGCGGGACCGGGTGGAGGTGGCCGAGCGGGGGTTTGTGGTGCCCCAGGGCCGCGAGCTGCAGCGGTTCCTGGACTCGGAGTACCCGCTCTCCGACGTCGGGATCGCGGCCTTCGCCAAGGCGCACCCGTCCGAGGAGATCGAGCGCGCGATCCGCTGGGGGAACGGCGTCAACGCGGCGATCGCGGACATGGTGCACGACTGCGGCCCGTTCGTGGGGGTACGCAAGGCGATAGAGGCCATGCAGCCGGACGTGGACTGCATGACCGTCTCGGCGACGCCGATGGAAGCCCTGGTCCGGGAGTGGCACGAGCACGACCTGGCCCGCTACATGAAGGTCATCGCCGGCCAGGAGATGGGCTCGAAGGCCCAGCACGTGCACTACGCGGCGAAGGGCAAGTACCCGGACGAGACCCACATCATGCTCATCGGGGACGCGCCCGGGGACCGGGACGCGGCCGCCAAGGAGGGCGTGCTCTTCTACCCGATCAACCCGGGCAAGGAGAAGGAGTCCTGGCTGCGCTTCACAGACGAGGCGCTACCGAGGTTCCTGGCCGGCACCTTTGCCGGGGAGTACCAGACCGCCCTGATCGCCGAGTTCGAGTCCTACCTGCCCGACGAGGTGCCCTGGGAAACGATCTCGGGCGTCAAGAAGTTCACGCCGCCGGTGGTCAAGAAGTAGCCGCCGGGAAAGTGACCACGCGAAACCTGCTCAAAAGAAACGATCCGCCGCCGCGAAGGCAGGCGCTGACAAGGAAAGGTGAAATGTCGTGCCCAAGCTCGTTGACCTGAGGGCGATGCCCTACAACCTCGACGACCACCAGATCGCCTGGGTCGAGGAGACCCTCGCCTCGATGACGCTGGACGAGCAGGTGGGCCAGTTGTTCACCAACCTGTTCTTCTTCGGCGTGGACGAGTTCTCCGGCAACCCGTACACCGCGGAGGAGATCATCGAAAAGTTCCACATCGGCGTCGCCCGCTACCACGGCGGTACCGCCGCCGAGGTCCAGACCCTCCTCAACCGGCTGCAGACGGCTTCCAAGATCCCGCTGCTTATCGCCGCGAACTGTGACTCGGGCGGAAACGGTGCCATGTCGGACGGCACGTACATCGCCTCCGGCGCCCAGACCGAGGCCACCGGCTCCACCCAGGTCGCACGCAACGCCGGCTACGTGTCGGGGCGCGAGATGGACGCCATCGGCGCGAACCTGAACTTCGACCCGTGCGTGGACATCCTGTTCAACTGGCGCAACACGATCGTCAACACCCGCGCCTACGGCGACACGGCCGAGAAGGTCATCAAGTACACGATCCCGTTCGTCGAGGGCCAGCGCGAGTCAAGCATCCTCACGTGCATCAAGCACTGGCCCGGCGACGGCACCGAAGAGCGCGACCAGCACCTGGTCCTCGGCGTCAACGAGCTCTCGCCGGAGGAGTGGGAAGACTCGTTCGGCCGGGTGTACCGGGCGCACATCGCCAACGGCGTCGAGATGGTCATGGCCGGTCACATCGCGCTGCCGTACTACCAGCAGAAGCTGAACCCGGCGCTCGCCGACCGGGACATCCTTCCGGCCACGCTCGCCGAGGAACTCATCAACGGGCTCCTCAAGACGGACCTGGACTTCAACGGCGCGGTGATCACCGACGCCTCGCACATGCTCGGCATGACCTCGGCGATGCGCCGCGAGGACTACGTGCCGCTGGCGATTGCCGCGGGCTGCGACATCTTCCTCTTCTTCAACAACCTGGACGAGGACTTCGGCTTCATGAAGGCCGGCGTCGAGAAGGGCATCATCACCAAGGAGCGTCTCGACGACGCCAACCGCCGCGTGCTGGGCCTCAAGGCCAAGTTGAACCTCCACACGAAGAAGGCCGAGGGCACGCTGCTGCGCACGCCCGAGGACCTCGCCGTCGTCGGCTGCGAGGAGCACCTCGCGATGCAGGCGGACGCGGCAGACCTGGGCATCACGCTGGTCAAGAACACCCTCGACCAGTTGCCGCTGAATCCGAAGGACCACCGGCGGATCCGCCTCTACCACCTGACGGGGGAGAGCGGGATGTTCGGGGCGGTCTCCGACAGACTCGCGCAGACGTACGTCGACCTGCTCACCGAGCGCGGCTACGAGGTGACGATCAACGACGGCACCACACGCGTCAAGGGCCCGACCCTCAGGTACAGCGACGAGGTGGATGCCGCGCTGATCATCGCGGAGGTGGTCGGCTACGGGGCCCAGAACAACTACCGGATCGTCTGGAAGACGGCCATGAGCAACGAGTGCCCCTGGTACGTCTGGGAGGTGCCGACCTTCATGGTCAGCCACAACTACACCACCCACCTCCACGACGCCACGATGGTGAAGTGCTACGTGAACGCGTACCACCCCAACCGGGCGAACGTGGTGGCCACCCTCGACAAGCTCGAGGGCAAGAGCGCGTTCAAGGGCACACCGAACGACCTGGTGTGGACCGAGAAGTGGCAGGCGAAGCTCTGACCCGCGCATGTGCTCACCTCGCCCAGGCGAGGTGCCGGTAAGGGCAGGGGGCTCGCGTGCTCCACAGATGCGTCTGAGGTCGGGTCGTCCCCCGCCGGTCCGGCCGCGCCCGAGCGGCGACCGGCGGGGAGGGGACCATCCCTGCATGAGCGCAAGTGCGGGATGCGGCGGGCCGAGCGGGGTGGCGTGCCCTCCGGGTTGCCCGAGTGCGGCGTCGGCGGCGGAGCGCGTGCGCCAGGCGCGCCGATGTGCCGACCTGTCGCAGCGCGAACTCGCCGCCTTGACCGGCATGAAGCAGCCAAACCTGGCGCGCATCGAGTCGGGTGCCGTCGAGCCGCGGCCGGAGACACTCGAGCGGATCCTCCGCGCGGCGCGGATCTCGCCGGCTCGTGCCCTGTCGTTGTGGGGCGTGTTGATCCCCGCGTACCTCTCAGCCCGCGGGATGAGGCGCCCCTTGGTCTTCGGACCGGCAGCCAACGGGGCCGACGACGTCGACTCGGTTCTCGGGCTTCTGGTGCGGCCGGGACCAGAGACGCGCGTGTGGGATCTGCCGGGCCTGCGGCGCGCCCTGACGGAACTCCTCGGCGTCGGCGTCGAGGTGGTGTCCGACGTCCCGGAGGTGCCTGTGGCGGTCACCCTGCGCGAGGACGGGTTTCCGCTCTGAGACGACCGAAGCCCGGTCCCGTGAGGAACGCGGGACGAGGGTGCACGGCAGAGGCGAAGGTCAGCTGCGGAGGCTCACCGCAGCTGCGGAGACGATCGGACGCGTAAGGGGGACGGGCGGTTGCCCTGGGGCGAGCCGAGACGGGTGTCGACGCATGCGCTCGGCGATGGCGGCGATGGCGGCGGTGACGACGACGACGTGCTCGCGCTGTTCTTCGCGCCCGATCCGGACCCGGACGATCCCGAGATCGCGGCGTTTCGGACGGCGATCGAGAAGGTCGCCGGCACGGCTCGAAACCTTGCGGACGGGCGGTTCGGCGCGATCGGTGATCCTGCCGATGACGTGCCGAGGCGCGTGGCGCTCGCGTTGGTCGGCGACCTCTCCGAACTCGCCGCGCGGGTTCCGCCGGCCATCGGGATCCGTGTGTCGGAACCGTGGCGCGACATCGCCTGCGCGCCGGCGTTCCTGAGCGAGGCCCGCGAGGAGGTCGTGACGTGGTTCCTGTGGTGCGTCGTCACCGACGAGATCCCGCGCATCGCGGCGTCGGTGGCGAGCGCGTTCGGGATGGATTCGGGTCACGATGTTGCACTTACGCGTGATATCGCGACGTGATATCACGCCCCGACGGGAACTTCTGTCCGGCGGGAACTTCTGTCCGGCGGGAAGGGATCGTGCGCTTGGGGTTCTGGGGCGCCTGGCGCTGCCGACGACGCTGCTCAGCGCGCCGAGGACGCTGACGACGCTGCTCGGTGCGCCGAGGACGCTTGCCCGATCGGGGTGGACCGCAGGGCCGGCGGGGCTCGTCGGCTGGAAGCCGATGCCGCACACATCCGGCATCCGAGAAGGCAACTGACGGCAACCGGCTGAGCGGTTGCGCCCGGCACGCATACGGTGGCATGACCTGACGTCTGCCGAGGAGGCGAGCATGGGCGCCCGCGAGAGTGACCACGACGGCGGTCGCGGCGGGTTCCGCCCCGAACGCCCCGACCCGGCCGAGCGGCCGTGGCTGGACCCCACGCTCGCACCGAGGCAGCGCGCCGAGGCGCTCGTGGCGGCGATGACGCTGGACGAGAAGATCGCCCAGTTGCACGGCTCGATGGAGACCATCGACATCTACGGCCTTGCCGCCCAGGTGACCTCCGCCGAGGAGATGGAGGCCCTGGCCGCCCAGATCGAGGTCCAGCGCCACGTGGCAGGTATCGAGCGTCTGGGGATCCCGCGCTTCCGCATCACCAATGGCCCGGTCGGCGTGGGGATGGGGGACGGCACGCCGTCGCCCCCCGCGACGTCGCTGCCGATGACGATCGGCCTGGCCGCCGGCTTCGACCCGGACCTCGCGACCGCCTACGGGGACATCATCGGGGCCGAGACGGCGACCCTCGGCCAGCACGTGCTCGAGGGCCCGGGCGTCTGCCTGCATCGCACCCCGATCGCCGGGCGCAACTTCGAGTACTTCTCGGAGGACCCGTACCTCTCGGGCGTCATGGGCGTCGCCGTCACCCGGGCGATCCAGGCGCACGGCGTCATTGCCATGGGCAAGCACTACGTGGTGAACGACCAGGAGTACGAGCGGTTCCGCACCAACGTCGAGGTGGACGAGGCCGTCCTGCGCGAGATGTACCTGCTGCCCTTCGAGATGCTCGTCAAGGACGGCGACATCGCAGCGATCATGAGCGCGTACAACCGGATCCGCGGGGTGTACGCCACCGAGTACCGCCACACGCTGCACGACGTCTTGCGGCGGGACTGGGGCTTCCAGGGCTACGTGCAGTCCGACTTCTGGTCGTGCCGCTCGTGCGCGGCGTCCCTCGCGGCCGGCATGGACCACGAGATGCCGGACGCGAAGTGGTTGAACGAGACGAACGTGAAGGCCGCCCTGCACGACACGAGCCTGGAGATCCAGACCGTCGACCGCGCCCTGGTCCGTCGCTTCACGCAGATGTTCCGCTTCGGTCAGTTCGAGCGCCCGTACGCGCCGGGCACCATCGACGCGAAGGCGCACGGCGCCCTGGCCCGGCGGATCGGCGGCCAGATCGCGGTGCTGTTGAAGAACGACGACGGCGTCCTGCCGCTGAGCACGGACGTGGGGGACATCGTGGTGATCGGTCAGGCGGAGTTCGTGGACCACGCCTGCCTGGGCGGCGGCGGCTCCTCCAAGGTGGATCCGCTGTACACCGTGCCGCCCGTGGACGGCCTGCGGGACGTCCTGGCTGACCTCGGCGGGTCATCCCGAGTCAGCAAGGTCACCGTGGCCCGGGACCTGGGCAACCTGGACGAGGCGAGGCGGGCCGCCGCGGCGGCGGACGCCGTCGTCCTCATGGCCGGGCTCGTGGCGACGGAGGGGGCGGACCAACCGGACGCGAACATGCTCCACGGGCAGAACGCGATGATCGACGCGCTGCTCGGGATCAACCCGAGGACCGTCGTCGTCCTCAAGGACTCCAACCCGGTGCTCATGCCGTGGATCGAGAAGGCCCCGGCCATGCTCGAGGCGTGGAACCAGGGGAGCGAAGACGGGCACGTGGTCGCCGACCTGCTGTTCGGCGTCGTCAACCCGTCGGGGAAGGTGCCCACCACCTACATGGCCGACCAGGGCGACTCTCTCTACGCGGGCCGGCCCGAGCGTTACCCCGGCACGGACGAGGGCGAGGGCTTCCCGACGATCCGCTACTCGGAGGGCCTCCGGGTGGGCTACCGCTGGTTCCAGACCGAGGGCATCCGGCCGCTCTTCGGGTTCGGGTTCGGGCTCTCGTACACCACCTTCGAGGTCTCCCACGTCGCGGTGGACGCGGCCACCACCGACGGCGCGACACCGGTGACGGTCTCGGCGACGGTGACCAACACCGGCGCCGTCGCTGGGGCCGAGGTGGTGCAGGTGTACCTCGGCATCCCGGTGGTGGGACAGCCGCCCAAGCGGCTGGTCGGCTTCCGCAAGGTCCACCTGGAGCCGGGCGAGTCCCGGTCCGTCTCGATCGTGCTGGACCCCGGTGCCACCCACCACCCGTTCGGGGTGTGGAGCGAGAGTGCCCACGCCTTCGTGGTGGAGCCGGGGGAGTACATCGTCCATGTCGGCACCTCGGCCGACGACACACCGCACGCCCTCACCGTGACGGCCCCCTGAGCGCGCCACGGCGGCGTCGCTCGGGCCATGCCGATGTGCGGGGGGTCGGTGCCGCACTGTGACGAGGCCACCGTGCGCGGTTCGTGCAACACCTGGCAACTCCCGGAGTGGAGGGCGCCGTAGTGTCAACCTGGCGGTGAGAACGCTTTGGTGCCTAGCCGGGTGAGATGAAGAACCATGACGCGCGCTCAGGAAGTACTCGCCAACCTCGATGTCACGACTCTGTGGCAGGAGGACCTCTACAAGCAGTTCCACGCCCACCCGGAACTGAGTTCCCAGGAAACGGCGACGGCAGCGGAAATCGCCCGCCGCCTGGGCAGCCTCGGGTACGACGTGCAGTCCGTGGGCGGCGGCGTCGTCGGCGTGCTCACCAACGGGCCCGGCAAGACCGTGCTCATGCGGGCCGACATCGACGCCTTGCCCGTGACCGAGCTCACCGACCTGCCGTATGCGTCAACGGACACGGCCGTCGACGCGACCGGAGCCACGGTCGGTGTCATGCATGCATGTGGGCACGACATCCACATCACGTGCCTCCTGGGTGCCGCCGAGTTGCTCGCGGCCGATCGGGACGCGTGGGGCGGCACGTTCGTCGCGCTCTTCCAGCCCGCCGAGGAGACGGCGGCCGGGGGGAAGGCGATGCTGGCGGACGGCCTGACCGGGAAGGTCCCGCGACCTGACGTGGCGTTCGGCCAGCACGTGCTGAACCACGCCGCTGGGGTGATCGGCATGCAGGTCGGTCCTGTCTTCTCCGCCGGCGACAGCATCAAGATCACGGTCTTCGGCGCGGGATCGCACGGGTCGATGCCCCACCTGGGTGTCGACCCGGTCGTGCTGGCGGCCTCGATCGTCCTTCGCTTGCAGACCATCGTCTCCCGCGAGGTGAAGCCGGGCGAGTTCGCCGTCGTCACGGTCGGCAGCAGTGTCGCCGGGACCGCGAGCAACATCATCCCGGACCGCGCCGTCCTCCTCGTCAACCTGCGGACCTACGACACAGGGGTCCGGCAGCGCGTGGTCGACAGCATCGAGCGCATCGTCCGCGCCGAGTGCGAGGCCTCGGGTTCGCCCGAACCGCCGACACTCGAGTACTACGACCAGTTCCCGCTGACGGACAACGACCCCGAGGTCACGGCCGTGGTCGCGGAGGCCTTCCGCGCCCACTTCGGCGAGGCGAGGGTCGTCGAGCTCGGTCGGATCCCCGCCAGCGAGGACTTCAGCCGGATCCCGGACGCTTTCGGAACTCCCTACACGTATTGGGGTCTCGGGGGGTTCTCTCCGGAAAAGCCCGGGCCGCCCAACCACTCACCCTTCTTCGCCCCCCTGATCCAGCCCACCCTCAGGGCGGGCACCGAAGCCATCGTCGTCGCCGTCATGGCATTCCTTGGAAAGGACGGATGACATGAGCACGACCGAAGCCGCGCCCGTCGCGGGCTTGGGCTTCAAAGGGAACGACAAAGCCCTGCTCGGCATCGTGCTCGGCGTCCTCACGTTCTGGATGTTCGCCGGCACGATCGGCACCATTGCGCGGAGCGTTCTGACCGATATCAACGGTGGCCTGATCGATGACGTGACCGACCCGTTCGTCAACCTGAACCAGATGAACCTTGCGGTCTCGATCACGGCACTCTTCTCCGGGCTCTTCATCGTCTTCTTCGGCGGGCTGGCGGACCGTATCGGCCGCGTGAGGATCGCCATCACCGGCAACGTCTTCGGAATCGTCGGATCGATCCTGATCATTTTCGCCAAAGCAGGTCTCGCCCTGCCGCTGCTGTTGTCGGGTCGGGCGATCCAGGGCCTTTCGGCGGCGTGCATCATGCCGGCGACGATGGCGCTCGTGAAGACGTACTGGGAGGGCGAAGCCCGGCAGCGCGCGGTCTCGATGTGGTCAATCGGCTCGTGGGGCGGCTCCGGCGTCGCAGCCCTGTTCGGCGGCTTCGTGGCGTCCACGGGGAACTGGCGCATCATCTTCTACGCGTCGGTCGTGGTCTCGATCATCTCGATCCTGCTGATAAGGGGGATTCCCGAGAGCAAGGCGCCCCAGACCAGCCACAAGAAGTTCGACCTCGTCGGCCTCATCATCTTCATGATCTCCGTGCTCGCCTTGATGATCGTGCTGATCTTCGGTCGCCAGATGGGTTGGACTGCGCCGTCGACCCTCGGCCTCGCTGCGGTTGCGCTGGTCGGGTTGGCGATCTTTGTGCTGTACGAGAAGAGGCCGGAAAACCCGTTCATCGACTTCAAGCTCTTCAGGAACACGATCTTCACCGGAGCAACGATCTCGAACTTCCTCCTCAATGGAACGATCGGCCTGCTCATCGTCAGCCAGCAGATGCTCCAGATCGCCCGGCCCGAACTCTTCGACCCCTGGAAGGCGGGCCTGCTGACCATCGGCTACGCCGTCGCGATCATCGCGTTCATCCCGGTCGGCCAGAAGCTGCTCCGCGCGTTCGGTCCGCGCAAGCCGATGATCTGGGGGGCCATGATCGTTGCCCTTTCTTCGATTCTCCTGATGCCGACCAACCTCCTCGTGGGCCAGTACACGGTCCTCGCGGTGATTGCCTATGCCCTCTTCGGCGTCGGTCTCGGCTTCTACGCCACGCCGTCCACGGACGCGGCGCTGTCGAACCTTCCCGCCGCGCACGCCGGTTCGGGCGCCGGCATCTACAAGATGGCGTCTTCTCTGGGCGGCGCCATCGGGGCTGCCCTGTCCCTGACGATCTTCACGTCGTTCCTCGGCGAAGGCGTGACGGTGGTCGGCGAGCTCCTGCACATGCAGGGCATCCAGTCGAACGTGACGGTGAGACAGGCCGGCATGGTCACGATGATGTTCAACCTCATCCTGGCGCTGATCGCGATCATCTCGATCACCGTCACCATCCCGAAGGGGAAGAAGTACTACGACTGAATCGGGAACGACCCCTCACCCGAAGCGGCGAGGGGTCGCATCCCAGGAGCGAGCGAGCCGAGCGGTCAGCGGGCGTGCCGCTCGATCTGCTCCTTGGCCTTCGCGACGACGGCGTCGGGGGTGAAGCCGAATTTGGTGAGGAGTTCTTTGAGGGGTGCGGAGGCGCCGAAGGTGGACATGCCGATGATCGCGCCGTCGCTGCCGGCGTAGCGTTCCCAGCCGAGGGTCGAGGCCTCTTCGACGGCGACCCGGGCTCGGATCGTCGGGGGAAGGACGGACCGGCGGTACTCCTCGTCCTGGCGGTCGAAGATCTCCCAGGACGGCATGGAGACCACGCGGGCGCGGATGCCCTCGGCGGTGAGGGCCTCGTAGGCGTCGACGGCGAGGGCGACTTCGGACCCGGTGGCGATGAGGATGACGTCGGGGTCCGCGCCGTCGGGGGGGTCGGCCAGGACGTACGCGCCGCGGGCCAGGCCCGAGGCCGGGGCGTACCGGGTGCGGTCGAGGGTGGGTAGGGCCTGGCGGGACAGGAACAGGGCGACGGGGTCGTGGCGGCGGG
>JARKOU010000120.1 GCA_029975645.1 Actinomycetales bacterium | reverse complement strand
TGTTTTGGGACCACCACCCCGGTGTTCGACGGAGGGGGTGTGACGAGATGCGCCTGTTCGCCTCGCTTGAGCCCTCCCCGGAGGCCCTCGCCCACCTGCGCCGCGCCGTGGAGGCCGTGCGCGGACCGGCGGAGATCCGCTCCGGCCTGCGTTGGACCGACCCCGAGCAGTGGCACGTCACCCTCGCGTTCTACGGTGAGGTGCCCGACGGCGCGTGGCCGGGCCTCGCGGAGGCCCTCGCCGAACGGATCGCCCCCCTCCACGCCCCGCGGATCCTGCTACGAGGTGCGGGCAGCTTCGCCGGCCGCAACCTCTGGGTGGGCGTCGCCGGGGAGAGCGCGGCCGACGCGCGCGCGCTCGCCGAGATCGTCGACGGCGCCGCGGCGGCCGGAGTCGACATCGGCCTGTCGCCCGATCCGCGGCCGCGCAACCGGGCCCACCTCACCCTTGCGCGGCTCAGCTCCCGGGGCGGCCCGGGTGGCTCGCGTCGCGGCGAGCGGGGTGCGGGAGACACCCGCCGAGCGGACCGCCGTCGGCCGGATACCGGTCCGGACCTCGACGCCTGCGTGCGCGCCCTCTCGGTCTACGCCGGTCCGGCGTGGCGCGCTGACTCGGTGCTCCTGGTGCGCTCGAGCCTGGGTGAGGGGCGAAGCGGCGGACCGCTCCACGAGGTGATCGCCTCGCTCACGCCCCGCGGCTGAGGCGGGCCGGCGCGAGGGGACGCCCGGCGCGCGAAGCCCGGTCGGCCGCCGGACGCCCACCTACTGCTGGATGTACCCGATTACTGCTGGATGTACCCGACCAGGTGGTCGCGCTCGGCCTGCAACTCGTCGATGCGGTGCTTGACGATGTCTCCGATGCTGACGATGGCGCGCAGCCGTCCGTCCACCACCACCGGGACGTGGCGGATCCGCAGTTCCGTCATCTGCCGCGCCAGGGTCTCCAGGTCGTCGCCCGGCTCGCAGGTGTGGACGGCCACGGACATGATCGCGGCCACGGGCTTCGTGACCACGCCGGGCCCGTCGGTGTGGAGGTGGCGTACGACGTCGCGCTCGCTCACGATGCCGGCGACCGTCTCGCCGTCGTCGTTGCTGACCACGACGGCTCCGATGCGGTACTGCTCCAGGAGGGCGAGCAGGTCACCGACGGTGGCGAACGGGCGGATGGTGACGACGTCGTCACCCTTGCGGCGGATCACGTCGGAGATGCGCATGGACGCCAACGGTAGCGCCGCGGCGCCGCGACCAGAAGCGTTGACCGCGCCGTGTCCGCGCCGCGGGATCACGGTCTCGTCAGGCGGTACGGCCAGGCGGAGAGCCCGACGGCGGTGCGCACCGTCGCGCGGCGTGTGCCACGATGGGCGCGTGCGAAGCGACCGGCGCCGATTTACCCGGCCCGCCCTCGGGGCGGCCGGAGCGCGCTGAGTCACGCACGCCTCGGGCGGTCGGTCCCGCGGGTGGGCACCACCTCTAGACTCGCCCCGCCGGCGTGCCCGCGTGCGCGCCGGGATCCCCGCCCCGGAAGGCAGCATGTCCACGCACCCCGAAGCCCCGTCCCCGCTCGACGACGACGCCGTGCAGGCCGCGGTCGAGGCTGCCCTGGCCGCCGTCGCGGCCGCGAGCGACCTCGACGGCCTCAAGTCCGCCCGCCTGGCCCACGCGGGTGACCGCAGCCCCCTCGCCCTCGCCAACCGGGCCATCGGGACGCTCGCGTCCACCGAGAAGGCGGCGGCCGGCTCCCGGATGGGCGCCGCGCGCCGCCGGGTCGCCGAGGCGATCGCGGTTCGGCAGGCCGAACTCGAGGCGGACCGCGACGCGCGCGTCCTGGTGGCCGAGGCCGTCGACGTCACTCTCCCCACCGAGCGCACCGCCCCGGGCGCCCGCCACCCCATCTCCCTGGTGATGGAGGAGGTGGCCGACTTCTTCGTGGCCATGGGCTGGGAGATCGCCGAGGGTCCCGAGGTGGAGTCGGAGTGGTTCAACTTCGACGCCCTGAACTTCGGCCCGGACCACCCCGCGCGCCAGATGCAGGACACGTTCTTCGTGACGGACGCGGACCCCGCCCGCCCGCAGCGCCTGGTCCTGCGCACGCACACCTCGCCCGTCCAGGCCCGCACGCTCCTGGCGCGCGGTCTGCCGGTCTACATCGCCTGCCCGGGGCGCGTGTTCCGGACGGACGAGTTGGACGCCACCCACACGCCCGTGTTCCACCAGGTGGAGGGCCTGGCGGTGGACAAGGGCCTCACCATGGCGCACCTGCGCGGCACGCTCGACCACTTCGCCCGCGCCATGTTCGGACCGCAGGCCCGCACCCGGCTGCGCCCCTCGTTCTTCCCGTTCACCGAGCCGAGCGCCGAGATGGACCTCTGGTTCCCCCAGAAGAAGGGCGGGCCGGGCTGGATCGAGTGGGGCGGCTGCGGCATGGTCAACCCGAACGTCCTGCGCGCGTGCGGGGTGGACCCGGACGTCTACTCGGGCTTCGCCTTCGGCATGGGCATCGAGCGCACGCTCATGCTGCGCCACGGGATCGCGGATATGCGTGACATCGTCGAGGGCGACATCCGGTTCTCCCTCCAGTTCGGTGCCGAACAGACGGTCGTGGACCACGAGAGGGGGGTCGCCTGATGCCGTACGTCCCCTTGAGCTGGCTCGCCGACCACGTCGATCTGCCCGCCGACGCCACCGCCGAACAGGTCGCGGCGGACCTGGTCCGCGTGGGCCTGGAGGAGGAGTCCATCCACGGCCCGCAGGTCACCGGCCCGCTCGTGGTCGGCCGGGTGCTCTCCGTCCAGCCGGAGAAGCAGAAGAACGGCAAGACGATCAACTGGTGCCAGGTGGACGTCGGGGAGCCGACACCGCGGGGCATCGTCTGCGGAGCGCACAACTTCGCCGCGGGTGACCACGTGGTCGTCGCGCTACCCGGCTCGGTGCTGCCCGGCCCGTTCCCCATCACGGCGCGCAAGACGTACGGGCACGTCTCGGACGGCATGATCGCCTCGGCGCGCGAACTCGGCCTGGGCGATGACCACACCGGGATCCTCGTGCTGACGCCGGAGCAGGTGGCCGGCACGGGCCCGGGCGACGACGCCGTCGCACTCCTCGGTCTCGGCGAGAGCACGGTCGAGATCAACGTGACGCCGGACCGCGGCTACTGCTTCTCGATGCGCGGGGTGGCGCGCGAGTACGCACACTCCACCGGTGCGGCGTTCACCGACCCCGGCCTGCCGCGCCCTGGGGAGTCGCTCCCCACCGCGGATGAGGCGGGCTTCGGCGTCGTCCTCGACGACGCCGCCCCCATCCACGGGCGACCCGGCTGCGACCGGTTCGTGGCCCGGGTGGTCCGGGGGGTCGACGCCGCGATCCCCTCGCCGGCATGGCTGCAGCGGCGGCTCACCCAGGCGGGGATGCGGCCCATCTCCCTCGCCGTGGACGCGACGAACTACGTGATGCTCGACCTCGGCCAACCGCTCCACGCCTACGACCTCGGCACGCTCACCGCGCCGATCGTCGTGCGCCGGGCGCGCCCGGGCGAGCGCCTGCGCACGCTCGACGACGTCGACCGCGCCCTCGACCCCGAGGACCTCCTCATCACGGACAGCCCCGAAGGGGCGCGCGGCTCCCGCATCCTCGGCCTGGCCGGCGTCATG
>JARKOU010000108.1 GCA_029975645.1 Actinomycetales bacterium | reverse complement strand
CTCGGCGGCATCGCGTTCGGCACGATCGTGACCGTCGCCGTCTACCACCTCGCCCACGCACTCGCCCCGGCGGAGCTGAAGGAGCGCCACGAGGGCGCCGTGCTCATCGTGGACCGGCCGGGCGCCTACGCCGAGGACGACTCGCGCCCCGCCCCGCCGCGCTGACGCACGAGCCGGACGCCCACCCCGATCACCGCGACCGCCAGGCCCACCGCGACCGACGGCCACGGCAGGGTGGCGACGAGCACGGCGCACAGCACCATGCCCAGCACCTGGACTGCCCGCGGGTAGCGTCGCGCGTCCTCCTGCTGGGTGAAGGCGGCCAGGTTGGCCACGAAGTAGTAGCCGAGGACGCCGAAGCTGCTGAAGCCGATGACGCCACGCAGGTCGACCACGAGAACCAGCAGCACGACGACCGCGCCGAGGGTCAGTTCGGCCACGTGCGGCACCTGGTGGCGGGGGTGCACCGCGGCCAGGGCACGGGGGAGGTCGCCGTGGCGCGCCATCGCCAGGCTGGTGCGGCCGACGCCGGCGATGAGGGCCAGCAGGGCGCCGAGCGAGGCGACCGCAGCGCCGGCCCGGACGAGCCCCGCCGCCCCACCACCGCCGACGGCGTCCACCAGCGGAGCCCGGCTGGCGGCGAGGGCCTCCGGGCCGAGCGCGGCGACGACCGCGAGGCCGACGAGGGTGTAGACGAGGACGGCGCCGCCCAGGGCGAGCAGGATCGCGCGGGGGATGGTCCGTTCGGGTTCGGCGACCTCTTCGCCCATCGTCGCTATACGCGCGTAGCCGGCGAAGGCGAAGAACAACAACCCGGCGGATTGCAGGACGCCGTAGGCACCCCGGCCGGCCCCGCCCCGAGCGTGGGCCCGCCACTGACGGCGAGGGTCGTGACGACGAACCACGCGAGCACCAGCAGCACGACCGCCACGATGACCTTGGTGAGCAGGGCCGTACGCGTGACGCCGTGGTAGTTGACCGCGACGAGCACGATCACGGCGAGGGCGGCCACCGCGCGCTGCCACCAGCCCTCCGGCACGAGGTAGGCGGCGACGGTGAGGGCCATGGCGGCGGCCGAGGCGGTCTTCCCGATCACGAAGCCCCACCCGGCCAGGAACCCCCACCAGTCGTTGAGCTGTTCGCGGCCGTAGATGTAGGTGCCCCCCGAGGTGGGGTAGCGGGCGGCCAACTGCGCCGAGCTGGTGGCGTTGCAGTAGGCCGCCAGCGCCGCGAGCGCGAGGCCGGCGAACAGCCACTCCCCCGCCGCAGCGGCCGCCGGCGCCCAGACGGCAAAGACGCCCGCGCCGATCATGGAGCCGAGGCCGATCACCACGGCGTCCGACAAGCGCAGACGACGGGCCAGCTGAGTCACGGCGCGCATGCTAGTGCCCGCGGGTGAACGGCCCGTGACGGACGGGTCCTAATGTGCCGGGCATGAACCGTCCTGAATGGGCTGAGGCCAACGACCTCCTGCGCCACTACTACGACACCGAATGGGGCTTCCCCGTCACCTCCGCCGCGGGCGTGTACGAGCGGATCGTGCTCGAAGGGTTCCAGTCGGGGCTGAGCTGGGAGACGATCCTGCGCAAGCGCCCGGCGTTCCGGGCGGCCTTCGCCGGCTTCGACCCGGACGCCGTCGCCCGCTTCACCGAGCAGGACGTCGACCGGCTGGTGGGCGACGCCGGCATCGTCCGGAACCGCCGCAAGATCGAGATGGCCGTCACGAACGCACGGGCGACGATCGGCCTGCGGGACGCGGGCATCGATCTCGGCGAGCTCGTGTGGTCCTTCCGTCCCGCCGATCCGACGGCGGGATCGGACGCTCCCGCTGACGCCCCCAGCCAGTCGGCGGAGTCGCGGGAGCTCGCGAAGACGCTGAAGAAGGCGGGCTTCGTCTACGTGGGGCCGGTGACGACGTACGCGCTCATGGAGGCCATCGGCATCCTCGAGCACCGTACGTGAGGGCCTCCGCGGAATCAGCCCTCGGGGGTGGCCACTTCGCTGACGCTCGCGGCGCCGCCCTCGGCCTGCGGGGACGGGTCGCCGGCGGGCACGCTGACGTCGCTGGGTTCCTCGGCCTTGACGGCGTGTCCGCCGAACTGGTTGCGCATGGCGGCGACCATCTTCATGGTCGGGCTGTCCTCCTGCTGGCTGACGAACCGGGCGAACAGGGCAGCCGAGATCGTCGGCACGGGTACGCCCAGGTCGACGGCTGCGTTGACCGTCCAGCGGCCCTCGCCCGAATCGGCGGCGTAGCCCTCGATCTTCGCCAGGTGCGGGTCG
>JARKOU010000095.1 GCA_029975645.1 Actinomycetales bacterium | reverse complement strand
AGCGCACCAAGATGATCCGTCACCTGGGCTCGTCGCTGACCGACGTCACCTACGTCTTCGACGAGCCAACGATCGGGCTGCACCCGCATGACATCCGGCGGATGAACGACCTGCTCCTGCGGCTTCGCGACAAGGGCAACACCGTGCTCGTGGTCGAGCACAAGCCGGAGGCCATCGAGATCGCCGATCACGTGGTGGACCTCGGCCCTGGCGCCGGCTCGGCCGGCGGTGAGGTGTGCTTCGAGGGCACGGTCGAGGGCCTGCGGCGCAGCGGGACTCTCACCGGCCGCCACCTCGACGACCGGGCCGCGCTCAAGCCGGCCGTGCGGACGCCGTCGGGCTTCCTCCAGGTTCGCGGGGCGAGCGCGAACAACCTGCGCGACGTCGACGTCGACATCCCCCTCGGCGTGCTCGTGGTCGTCACGGGGGTGGCGGGTTCGGGGAAGTCCTCGCTCATCGACGGCTCGGTGTCCGGACGGGAGGGCATGGTGACGGTGGACCAGGGCTCGATCCGGGGCTCGCGCCGCAGCAACCCCGCGACCTACACCGGCCTGCTCGAGCCGATCCGAAAGGCGTTCGCCACTGCCAACGGCGTGAAGCCGGCGCTCTTCAGCGCCAACTCCGAGGGCGCCTGCCCGGCCTGCAACGGCGCCGGCGTCATCTACACGGACCTCGCGATGATGGCGGGCGTCGCCACCGCCTGTGACGAGTGCGAGGGCAAGCGGTTCCAGGCCTCAGTGCTGGAGTACCGCTTCGGTGGGCGCAACATCGCCGAGGTCCTCGCGATGCCGGTTCAGGAGGCCGAGGCCTTCTTCGCCGGCGCCCAGGCCCGGGTTCCCGCCGCGCGGGCGATCCTCGCGCGGATGGCCGATGTCGGACTCGGCTACCTCACCCTCGGACAGCCGCTCACCACGCTGTCCGGCGGCGAGCGGCAACGGCTCAAACTGGCGACCCACATGGGCGAGAAGGGCGGCGTCTACGTCCTCGACGAGCCGACCACCGGCCTCCACCTGGCGGACGTCGAGCAGTTGCTCGGCCTGCTCGACCGCCTCGTGGACTCGGGCAAGTCGGTGATCGTCATCGAGCACCACCAGGCCGTCATGGCCCACGCCGACTGGATCATCGACCTCGGCCCGGGCGCCGGTCACGACGGCGGCCGCATCGTGTTCGAGGGCAGGCCGGCGGACCTCGTCGCAGCCCGCTCCACACTCACGGGCGAGCACCTCGCGGTGTACGTCGGCATGTAGCCGGAAACGAACGAGGCGCCAGGTCGATGACCTGGCGCCTCGTTCGTTTCCGGTGGAGCTGAGGGGACTCGAACCCCTGACCCCCTCCATGCCATGGAGGTGCGCTACCAGCTGCGCCACAGCCCCGCTGCCCCGAAGGGCGTTGACGATTCTAGACGATCGCGGGCCCCCGAGACCAATCGCACCGGGCGCTGTCGGCCGGTCCGCACGGGGGGCGACCCGCTCTACAGCACCCCGACGTTGTACGCCGTCAGCACCCAGTCAGGCTTCCGACCCCGCGCGGCGCGCAGCACGGCCCAGTGGCAGTTCTCCATGCCGGCGATGCCGTGCCATCCGCCCGGCGCGAGGCCCACCAGTCGCGTCACGCCCGCCCCGAGCGCCGATCCGTGGCCGACCACCACGAGAGTCTCGTCGCCGGCCAGCGTCGCGGCGGCGGCGGTCACGGCCTCGGCCACCCGCTCACCCACCGTCGCCCGCGACTCGATCCCGATCTCCTCCGGTTCTTCACCGCGCCGCCAGCGCGTGAACGCCTCGGGCCAGCGCTCGGACATCTCGGGTCGCGTGAGCCCTTCGAATAGGCCGAAGGACCGCTCGCGCAGGCGCACGTCGGTCCGCACCTCGAGCCCGGTCAGCTCGGCGAGAACGGCTGCGGTGCTCGCCGCGCGCGAGAGGTCGGAGGACACGATCGCCGACGGCGCGAAGTCCACGAGCACGGCAGCGGCACGAGCCGCGTGAGCGAGCCCGTGCTCGTTGAGCGGGATGTCCACCTGGCCCTGCATCCGGGCGGCGACGTTGTACTCCGTCTGCCCGTGCCGCCAGAGCACGACCGTCCCCGCGGTCATGACCGCGGGCCCGGAAGGCCGGCACCCCCCAGGACCGGCCGGGCGCCGTCGTCGTCCTCCTCCGCGGGGCGGTAGAGGTCGGCGGGCAGGTCCACCACGGGGCAGTCCTTCCACAGCCGCTCGAGGGCGTAGTACATGCGGTCCTCGGCGTGCTGGACGTGCACCACGAGGTCGCCGAAGTCCAGGAGCACCCAGCGCGCATGGGACTCACCCTCCTTGCGGCGCACCTTGACGCCCTCGCGGAACAGCGCCTCCTCGATCGCGTCCACGATCGCGGACACCTGCCGCTCGTTGCGCCCCGACGCCACGAGGAACACGTCCGTGAGCACCAGTCGCTCGCTCACGTCGAGGGCCACGATGTCCTGGGCCTTGCGATCCGCCGCGGCGCGCGCGGCGACGACGGCGTGGTGGCAGGCGGTGGGGTCAGCGGTCACGGAACTCCTTGGTCAGGCGGGCCCCGCCCGCGAGCAATCCGGCGACGGCGACACCCGACGCCGGGGTCCCGGCACCCTCGGCGAAGAGCGAGCCGAGCGCACCGGTGGCAAGCAAGTAGATGAGAGCGCCGATCGCCAGGCCGATCGCCACGAGGATCGCGATCCTGAGCAGGCCACGACCGGGCCGCTCGTCCACCGCCTGCTCCCCGCCACGCTCGCTTCGGCGCTCGCGGCGCTGCCCGCCCTCGGCGGCGGCCTGCTGGACCGAGCGGCGGGTCGCCGGAACCCCGGCGTTCGCCTGCTCCGCGGCGGCGAGCGCCTCGGCCGCGCGCCGTACGGACGCCTCCTGCTCGTCGCGTCGCGCCGAGGCCTCCTGCTCGTCGATCAACGACGACCACGCGGCCGTCGCCTCCGGGACCTGCGGGCGGCCCGCGGTGCCCGGGAGCCCCCGGCTGCGCCCGGCCTCCTCGGGCGTTCCCCGAATGAGGGACCGGCGCGAAACCGCGGGCAGCGCGGAGTCCGCGAGTTCCGTCCGCGGCGGCGTGATCGGCAGGCCCCCCGTCGGGGGTTCCTTCCGGTCCTCGATACCCATGACGATCGCCGGCATGGAGACCGCGGACTCCCAGCTGGAGGGCGACGTCGTCCACTCCGGGACCGGCTCCACCGCGGGTTGGGGCGGGACCGTGGGCTGCTCGCCCGTCGGGGCCCAGGCCACGGGGGGCGGGACGACCGGCTGCACCGCCGAGATCGCGCCGCTCTCGTCGACCGTGCGGACGCCCCGGGCGGTGACCGGCGTGCGCACCACGGGGCGACGGCCCGTGACCGTGCGCTCGGCCGGCGCCTCAACCGAGGGAGGCGGGGCGTCGCGCAGGCGGTCCCGCATGGCGCGGCGGCTCGGGACCCCCGACGACGGCGCTTCCTCCTCGCCCTCCGCGGGCGCCTCGGACTGCGGGCCAGGCTCGGGGGCGGGTTCGTTCTCGGCGGCGGACTCGGTCTCGGCCGCGGCCTCGGACCCGGACGACGGCGACTCCTCCGCGGGCGTCGCAACCTCAGCTGGGCTCTCGCTCGGCTCCGGCATCGCAGCGGGCTGCGCCTGGGTCAGCAGGCCGACCTCGCCGGTCAACGCCCGCATCTCGCGCCGCGTCATGGGGGCGTGGGCCGGCGGTGCTTCGACGGGACGGGCATCCGCCGCTGCGACCGACTCGGGGGTCGGCGCCGACGCCGGCGGCTCCCCGCCGGAGGTTGGCTCGCTCTCCTCCGCGGGGGCGCCGACCTCGCCGGCACCCGCCTGGGCGGGCCAGTCCGGCGGTTCCTCCACCACAGGGACCTCGGTGGTCAAGAGGATGCCGCGCGCCCGCATCTCGCGGCGGGTCATGGGGGGTGCGGCCTCCGCGGCCTCCGCTGCTTCCCGTCGCTCGCGCCGGCGGCGCCTGCGCTCGCTCGCCGTCTCCGCGCGCGCCTCTCCTGCGGGCGGCGCCTCGGGTGCGGGGTGCGAGACGTCGTCATGCGTCTCGGGTGTGCTCATGCAGCCTCACCTCGGTACAGGCCGTGCTTGTTGATGTACTGCACCACGCCGTCCGGAACCAGGTACCAGACCGGCTGCCCGGCGGCGACGCGCTCGCGGCAATCCGTGGAGGAGATCGCCATGGCGGGGATCTCCAGGAGGCTCACGTGCTCCGCCGGCAGCCCGCTGTCACTCAGGCGATGTCCCGGACGCGTGACGCCGATGAAGTGCGCGAGTTCGAAGAGGCGCTCCGGATGGCGCCAGTCGAGGATCTGGCTCAAGGCGTCGGCGCCGGTGATGAAGTAGAGGTCGGCGTCGGGGAACTGCTCGTGGATCTCGGCGAGCGTGTCGATGGTGTAGGTCACGCCCTCGCGATCGATGTCCACGCGCGAGACGGTGAACCGCGGGTTGGACGCTGTGGCGATCACGGTCATGAGGTAGCGATGCTCCGCGGGCGCGATCTCCTGGCCCACCTTGAACGGCTGGTGACCTGCCGGAACGAAGATCACCTGATCGAGGTCGAAGTAGTCCTGGACCTCGCTCGCGGCGACCAGGTGGCCGTGGTGAACCGGGTCGAATGTGCCGCCCATGATGCCGATGCGCCGCGGGGCGCGCTGCGACGTCGTCATCCGGGCAGGCCCGCCCCGCTCAGCGGTGGCGCGTGCCGACGCTGCGGAACGCGAACGTGACCACGAGGAGGAAGACGAAACCGGACATCGCGAGGATCCCGAAGGCCGCGGGCGGGAACGGGAGCTCGATCGTGGCCTCGGCCTGCTCGGCCGCGGCGATCAGCAACGGGTGCATGCGTGCATCCTTCCGGTGGTCGTCGGGCGCGCGGGGCGCCGGCTGGGGCAGAGGCATTCGACGTGCTCCGCAGGCGGAACCGCCCGTCCCTGACGACGAGGTGCGGCGCCGTCGTGGACGGTCAAGTCTCGCACGGACCGGGCGTGATCGAGGGTGATGCCACACCCGGCCGGCGCTCGGACCGGCACCGGCGTCGACCTGGGATCCTCTCGCGACCATCTCGCCGGACCGCGAACGTCTCGCCTGGCCGCGAACACCTGGCCGGACCGCGAACACCCCGCCTGACCGCGAACACCTGGCCGGACCGCGAACACCTCGCCGGACCGCGAACACCTCGCCGGACCGCGACCTCCGGGAGTTCGCGGTCCACCTGGATGTTCGCCGACCGACTCGATGTTCGCGGTCCGGCCCGTCGTCACTGACGGCGCGAGCGGACGACGGCGAGGTAGTCGCGGTGGACCACCTCCCGGTCATGGCCGAACTCGTCCCGCAGCGCCTTCGAGGACTTCCCGAGCACTGAGGGCAACTCCTCGGAGGAGTAGGCGACGATCCCCCGCGCCACGACGGCGCCGTCGAGGCTCACGAGTTCCACCACGTCGCCGGTGTCGAACGTCCCCTCGACCCCGGTGATGCCGGCGGCGAGCAGCGACTTCTTGCCGTCGGTGATCGCGCGCACGGCGCCGTCGTCCAGGAGCACCCGACCGCTGGTTCGCGCCGCGTGCGCCAACCACAACCGGCGCGCGTTCTTGCGGTGGCCCGTCGCGGTGAACCACGTGCCGACCCCCTCGCCCGCGAGCGCCGCACCCACGTTGGCAGCACTCGTCAGCATGACGGGGATGCCGGACCCGGTCGCGATCGCCGCCGCGTCCAACTTGGTGACCATGCCACCGGTGCCGACCGCGCTGCCCCGCCCGCTCACCTCCACTCCCGCGAGGTCCGCGGGTCCGGTCACGAGGTCGATACGTCGGGCGCCCGGGCGCGTCGGGGGCGCGTCGTAGAGCGCGTCCACGTCGCTGAGCAGCACCAGCGCATCGGCCCGGCTGAGGTGGGAGACCAGCGCCGCAAGGCGATCGTTGTCCCCGAAGCGGATCTCGTGGGTGGCGACGGTGTCGTTCTCGTTGACCACCGGCACGACGCCGAGGTCCAGGAGGCGGTTCAGCGTGCGCAGGGCGTTGCGGTAGTGGACGCGGCGGATGACGTCGTCCACCGTGAGGAGCACCTGGCCCACGCGCTGGCCGTGCCGGCCGAACGCCTCGGTGTAGCGGGCCACGAGCAGTCCCTGGCCCACGCTCGCCGCCGCCTGGGCCGTGGCGAGGTCCCGGGGTCGGGCGGCGAGCCCTAGCGGCGCGAGCCCCGCGGCGATCGCCCCGGAGGAGACCAGGACCACCTGACCGCCGGCAGCGCGCCGCGCGGCGAGGACGTCCACGAGCGCGGTGAGGGCGCCGACGTCCAGGCGTCCGTCAGCACCGGTGAGGGACGACGAGCCGATCTTCACGACCACGCGGCGGGCACCGGCGAGGTCGGCACGGGCCGCGAGCGCAGGGTTCACGCCCGGCATTGTTCCATCGCGTCGGGCACGGCCCACGGGACCGCCCCGCCCGGGGAGCCGCGGCGAACCTCAGGGACGATCAGCGGCAGCGAGCGCCGGCCCGAGCGGCGTGTCGGCCGCGACACGCCGCGCCAGACCGTGTCGGCCGCGGCCGATCGTCCCTCAGGTCCACGCGCACCCACGCGATCACTCACCGGGGTCGGTCCAGACGCCCTTCTCGCGCTCGGTCCACAGCTCCTCGCGCGCGTCCGCCTTGGCGTCCATGCGGTCGTGGTACTCGGCGCGCTTCTCCGCCCGGGTCGCGCGGTGCCGGTCCTCCAGGCGGAGGTCCGTGCCACGCGCGCCGAGCAGTTCCGGCCCGGTCATGAGGGTGGGTTCCCAGTCGAAGACGACGGCGCTGGGCCCCGTCCCGATGACTACCTCGTCCCCGGCGACGGCGCCCACCTTGAAGAGTTCCTCCTCCACGCCCAGGCGGGCGAGCCGGTCCGCGAGATACCCCACGGCCTCGTCGTTGGCGAAGTCCGTCTGCTTCACCCAGCGCTCGGGCTTTCCGCCCCGGACCTGGAAGTACACGTGGTCGCCCTCGCTCACCCGGCGAACCGTGAAGCCCGCGTCGTCCACGGCCCGCGGCCGCAGCACGATCCGGGTCGGCTCGGGTGGCGGCGCGGCGGCACGGGCTGCCTGGACCATCTCGGCGAGAGCGAAGGTCAGGACTCGCAGGCCCTCGTGCGATGCCGTGGAGATCTCGAAGACCGGCAGCCCGCGCGCGAGGAGGTCGGGGCGGACGAGTTCGGCGAGATCTCGCGCGTCGGGCACGTCGATCTTGTTGAGGACCACCACGCGCGGCCGTTCCATCAGCGGGACCCGCCCTCCCTCGATCCCGAGGTCGCCCGCGTACGAGGCGAGTTCGGACTCGATCAGGTCCAGATCGCTGATCGGGTCGCGGCCCGGCTCGAGCGTGGCGCAGTCGAGCACGTGGACGATGACGGCGCATCGTTCGATGTGGCGGAGGAACTCCAGGCCCAGGCCCTTGCCCTGCGAAGCCCCCGGGATGAGGCCGGGCACGTCCGCGACGGTGTACCGCGCCGCCCCGGCCTGCACCACGCCGAGGTGCGGCACCAGCGTGGTGAAGGGGTAGTCCGCGACCTTCGGGCGCGCCGCGGAGATCGCGGCGATGAGGCTGGACTTGCCCGCGCTCGGGAATCCCACCAGCGCGACGTCGGCCACCGTCTTGAGCTCGAGGACCACCTCGACCACGTCGCCGGGCTCCCCGAGGAGCGCGAATCCCGGCGCCTTGCGACGCGGCGAGGCGAGGGCCGCGTTGCCCAGGCCGCCCCGGCCGCCGGCGGCCGCGACGTAGCGCACCCCGGCGCCCACGAGGTCGGCCAGCACCTCGCCGTCGGGGGACTTCACCACCGTGCCGTCGGGAACGGGGATCACCAAGTCCTCGCCCGACTTCCCGGCGCGCATGTCGCCCATGCCTGGATGGCCCGAGGCGGCACGCCGATGCGGGTGGTGGTGGAAGTCGAGGAGCGTGGTGGTCTGGGGGTCGACGACGAGGACGACGTCGCCCCCGTTCCCCCCGTTCGCCCCGTCCGGCCCACCGAGCGGCTTGAACTTCTCCCGGCGGATCGAGGCGCACCCGTGACCCCCGTTGCCGCCGGAGGCGTGGAGCACCACCCGATCGACGAAGCTCACCACGTCAGGACCCCTCCCTCCCCCGAACGAACGCGGCGGGGGCGGCCCGGCTCAGTGCCGGTCCGCCCCCGCCGTGTCTGTGTATGTCGAGCCGTTGCGTGGTCGCCGTTGGCTCGGCGTCAGGCGTCGGCGCTGACGACGTCGACCACTCGCCGGCCGCGCCGCGTGCCGAACTGGACGGCGCCCGCCTCGAGGGCGAACAGCGTGTCGTCCTTGCCCCGACCGACGTTCGCGCCCGGGTGGAAGTGCGTGCCGCGCTGACGGACGATGATCTCGCCGGCCTTGACCACCTGGCCGCCGAACCGCTTCACACCGAGCCGCTGGGCGTTCGAGTCGCGCCCGTTCCGCGAGGAGCTGGCGCCCTTCTTGTGTGCCACCTCGAACCTGCTTTCTTCTGTGGGGTCCTGTCCGGGCTGCGCGAGCCCGGGAACGTCACTTGATGCCGGTGACCTTGAGTCGGGTCAACTTCTGGCGGTGGCCCTGGCGCTTGCGGTAGCCGGTCTTGTTCTTGAACTTCATGATGGTGATCTTGGGGCCCTTCTCCGCCCGCACGATCTCCGCGGTGACGGACACCTTCGCGAGCGCGCCCGCGTCGGTGGTCACCTTGTCGCCGTCGACGAGCAGGACGGGCGTGAGCTCGACGGAGTCGCCCACCTCGCCCTGGACCCGGTCCATGACGACGATGCTGCCGACGGACACCTTCTCCTGCCGGCCACCGGCCTTGACGATGGCGTACACCACGTTGCTGCTCATCTCTGTCGATGCTGCTCTGACCTGGGGTGCGCACCGGCGCGGCGTCACCTGCCGACAGGGCAGGGGCTGCGCTGCGGGCGCACAGGAGGGGACGCCCAGCGGGCGAACCGACGCCCAAGATTACGCGGGGCGCGGGTGAGGGGCAAACCGCCGCCGTTTCCCGGTCGGACGTGCCCGGGCCGACGACGGCGCCTCCTCAGTCCTGGGGCACCTCACCCTCGGGGTCCTCGACCGGTGCTGGCTCGGCGCCGGGCGTCCGGCCCGAGATCTCGTCGAAGTCCAGCGTCTCCGCGACCGCCTCCGCGGCGTCCTCCACGGACGTGGCCGGTTCGTGCCCGGCGTCCGCGGCCGCGGCGACGACGTGCGGCAGATCCGCCGCCGCGGCGTCCGCCGCCCGGACGGCATCGAAGTCGATCATCTCGGCAGCCGCCTCCGTCGCCTCGGAGTCCTCGCCCCGTGACGCCTCGTCCACCGCCATCGCCGTTCCCCCCTCGGTGCTCGCGTGAACCTCGTCCTGTGCGTGGACCTCGTGCGCCTGCTCTTCGTGCGCGTGCGCCGCAGCGGCCGCGATCGTGGCCAGCGTTGCCTTCACGGCCTCCCGCGCGGCCGCGGCGTCGGCATCGGCAGCCGGCCGACCGCCCGAGGCGCGCGCCGCGCCCTGAGCCGCGGCCACGCCGGAACCACCGGAACCGCCGGATCCGCCGGATCCGCCGTCGCCGCCGCGCCGCCCGCGCCGCCGGGAGGCCGAAGCGCCGCCCCGGGCTCCGGCGTCGTCGCTGCCGGTCTCGCCGCTGCCGTTCGGCGACTTCTCCACCGGTTCGGTGTGGATCACGTATCCCCGGCCGTTGCAGCACTCGCACGTCTCCGAGAACGCCTCGATCAAGCCCTGGCCCACCCGCTTGCGCGTCATCTGCACCAGGCCGAGCGAGGTCACCTCGGCCACCTGGTGGCGCGTGCGGTCCCGGCCGAGGCACTCGACCAGGCGCCGCAGCACCAGGTCGCGGTTGGACTCGAGCACCATGTCGATGAAGTCGATGACGATGATCCCGCCGATGTCGCGCAGCCGGAGCTGGCGCACGATCTCCTCGGCGGCCTCGAGGTTGTTCCGGGTGACCGTCTCTTCGAGGGTGCCGCCGGTGCCGGTGAACTTCCCCGTGTTGACGTCGATGACCGTCATCGCCTCGGTGCGATCGATCACGAGCGAGCCGCCTGAGGGCAGCCACACCTTGCGGTCGAGCCCCTTGGCGAGCTGCTCGTCGATCCGGTGGGCGGAGAACACGTCCTGGGCCGCGGTCCAGCGGTGCAGCCGCGGAGCAAGGTCGGGCGCGACGCCGCCGACGTACTCGGAGATGGCCCGCCAGGCCTCGTCACCGGAGATCGTGACCGAGCCGATGTCCTCGTTGAAGACGTCGCGGACCACCCGAATGGCGAGGTCCGGCTCGCTGCTCAGCACCGCCGGGGCCGAGGCGGTCTTCGCCTTCTTCTCGATCTCCGCCCACTGCGCCTGCAGACGCTCGACGTCGAGGCGCAGTTCTTCCTCGCTGGCGCCCTCCGCGGCGGTGCGGACGATCACCCCGGCACTCTCCGGGACGATCTCCTTGAGCACCTTCTTCAGGCGAGCCCGCTCGGTGTCCGGCAACTTCCGCGAGATGCCGGTCATGGCACCGGACGGCACGAGCACGAGGTACCGGCCCGCGAGGGTGATCTGCGACGTCAGGCGCGCGCCCTTGTGGCCGATCGGGTCCTTGGTGACCTGCACCAGAACCGAGTCGCCGGCGCTCAGCGCTTGCTCGATGCGACGCGGCTGCCCCTCCATACCGGCGGCGTCCCAGTTCACCTCGCCGGCGTAGAGCACGGCGTTCCGGCCCTTGCCGAGGTCCACGAACGCGGCCTCCATGCTCGGCAGCACGTTCTGCACCCGGCCGAGGTAGACGCTGCCCACCATGGACGTCTGCGTCCGGCGCGCCACGAAGTGCTCCACGAGCACCCCGTCCTCGAGCACCGCGATCTGGGTCCGCCCGTCCCGCTCTCGGACCACCATCGCCCGGTCCACGGACTCGCGCCGCGCCAGGAACTCGGCTTCCGTGACCACCGTGCGGCGCCGTCCGGAGTCGCGGCCCTCCCGCCGCCGCTGTCGCTTCGCCTCGAGCCGGGTGGAGCCCTTGAGCGCCGTCACCTCGTCCGTACGGCTCGGCGACGTGGGCGCCGCCGGCGCCTCGGCCTCGCCGGTTCGCGTGCCGCGACGACGACGACGCCGGCGCCGGCTGGTCCCGGTGCCGTTCTCCTCGCCGTCCTCGGCCGCCTCGTCCTCCGGCTCGGGGAGACCCGCTTCCTCAGCCTCGACGTCCTCGGCGGGTTCGCCCGGCTCGGACTCGCCGTCGCCCGCCTCGTCGTCCGACCCGGCACCGCCCTCGGCGCCGCCGGCCTCGCCGGACGAGGGACGACGGCGCCCGCGACCACCCCGGCGCCGACGCCGCCGGGCCGCCGCGCCCGGCGTGCCGGTCGACTCCCCCTCGTCTTCGGCGGGCTCGAGCCCCTCCTCGGGCACGGCCTCGGCGGCGTCGACCTCGGGTACTGGTTCGGACTGAGGCGCTGATGGGGCAGGAACTCCCTCGGCGGGGGCCCCCTCCTCCGTCGACTCGGCTCCCGGCTCGCCCGACTCGAGCGCCACAACCACGGGCGGGCCGGCGGGGGCCTGGGCGCGCCGTCGGCGCGGACGAGCGACGGGCTCGGGCGCCTGGAAGAGCAGCGCGGTCACGGGCAGGCGCGGACCGAGGTCGGCCTCGGCGTCGGGCTCGGCGCCGACGGCCACAGCCTCGGCGTCGTCGGCATCGGGCTGGTCCTCGACCGTGTCCGTCTCGCGCACGCGGTCGGGCGCAGCGAAGACGATGCGGTCCAGCTCCGAGGCGACGGCGCCCACCGCCCCCGGAGTGCGCACCTCGGCGTCGGGTACGGCCTCGGCGCGCACGGACCCGAGTTCGGCCAGGACGTCGAGGGGTTCGGGCGTGGCGATGGGCCGCGTGACCCGGCGTCCGCGACCACCACGTCGCGGAGCCGCACCGGTGTCCTCGCGCTCGGGGGCCTTCTCGGCGGCCTGGTCGATCTCGGGCTGGGTCTCGGTCGCGGGTACGGGCTCGGTCCCGGGTACGGGCTCGGTGGGGGCGTCTGTCTCGACGGCGTCGACGTCCTGTGGCGCATCCGACCGCGCGCCCTGATCCTCGTCGGGCTCGACCTCTTGGGTCTCGACCGCCGCCGTCTCGGCCGCTTCGACGTCGACCGCTTCGGTCTCTGCCGCTGGGGCCTCTGCCGCCTCGGTTTCCACCGTCTCGGTCCAGACTGCTTCGGCTTCGCCCGCTGCAGTCTCGGCGGTCTCGTAGTCGCTCACGTGGTTCTCCCGGTCCCCGGAGGTGCGCCGACCACACACCGGCGTCCCCGGGCGGTTCGTCGGCGCCGGTCCGAGGAGGACCGACGTCGGAAGCTGTCGGTTCCGTCGGGCGCGCGCAGTGCAAGCGCGAAGCGCCGACGTCGCCGCCATCACGACACCCGGGTCTCGGCAGACGCTGCCGAGGGCCCGGTGCCCTGCCGGTGTCGCCCCCGCGCCGGCAGGCTCACGTGGGTCGTGAGGCGGCGCAGGGTGGGCGACGGCGAGGCGTTGCGCGATGTCGTCGGGTAGGTCGCCGCGTGTGGAGCGACGGCCAACCGAGGCGAGTATCGCACAGAAGACCTGGCCGGACCCGGTTACGATCAGCGCGCGGGAAGATGACGACGCGTCACGAACTGGGACCAAGGTCCCAGGCGCGAAAACGGTGTCATTCCTACCGTTCGCTGCACCGAGTCCCTGCCACCGGAGGTCCTAGTGGAAGCCCTCGACGTCGCTCGTTGGCAGTTCGGCATCACCACCGTCTACCACTTCATCTTCGTGCCGCTGACGATCGGCCTGGCGCCGCTCGTCGCGATCATGCAGACGATCTGGTACCGAACCGGCAACGACGCCTGGCTGCGCCTCACGAAGTTCTTCGGCAAGCTCCTCCTGATCAACTTCGCGATCGGCGTCGTGACCGGCATCGTGCAGGAGTTCCAGTTCGGGATGAACTGGAGCGAGTACTCCCGGTTCGTGGGCGACATCTTCGGGGCGCCCCTCGCTGTCGAGGGCCTCGCGGCCTTCTTCATCGAGTCGACCTTCCTGGGTCTGTGGATCTTCGGCTGGGACCGGCTGCCGAAGAAGGTTCACCTGCTGACCATCTGGATGGTCGCCATCGGCGTGAACCTGTCCGCCTACTTCATCCTCGCGGCGAACTCGTGGATGCAGCACCCGGTGGGTGCCGTCTACAACCCCGAGACGGGGCGGGCGGAGATGGAGAACTTCGCCGCGATCCTCACGAACAACACGTTGCTCGCGGCGTTCCCCCACACGATCGGGACGGCGTTCCTCACGGCGGGCACGTTCGTGGCGGGCATCGCCGCCTGGTGGATGGTCAAGACGGCGCGCTCCGGCAACACCGAGCTCGCGCGCACCTTGTGGCGTCCGGCGATCGGGCTCGGCCTGGTGACCATCGTCGCCGCCGGCGCCGTCGTCGCCCTCTCCGGCGACACGCAGGCCAAGCTCATGTTCGAGCAGCAGCCCATGAAGATGGCCGCCGCCGAGGCCCACTGCGACGGCGAGGAAGGCGTGCCCTTCTCGATCCTCACCATCGGTGACCTCTCCAACTCCTGCGAGGGGGTCAACCACATCCTCCAGATCCCCGGCGGGACGTCCTTCCTCGCTGCCGGAGACTTCAACGCGTTCCTCCCCGGCATCAACGACGTCCAGGCCCAGTACGAGCAGCAGTTCGGTGAGGGGATCAACTACTCCCCGAACCTCATGGTCACGTACTGGAGCTTCCGCCTGATGATCGGGATGGCCGCGGGCTCGGCAGCCCTGGCCCTCGCGGCGCTCTGGCTGCTGCGCAAGGGCCGCGTGTCGGACAAGAACTGGTTCAAGTGGGTGGCCCTGCTCGCCATCCCCACGCCGTTCCTCGGGGCCTCGTTCGGCTGGATCTTCACGGAGATGGGCCGCCAGCCGTGGGTGGTCGCGCCGAACCCGACCGGCGTGGACATGGTCCGGATGCTCACGCAGGACGGCGTCTCCGCGATCGTGCCCACCTGGCAGGTGCTCACCTCCCTGCTCGCCTTCACCGCGGTGTACACCGCCCTCGGCATCGTGTGGTTCACGCTCATGAAGCGCTACACCCGGGTGGGCGCTCCCGAGGTGAACGCCGCCGAGATCGGCCCGGTGGCCGCGGACAAGCCCCTCACCTTCGCGTACTGAGACCTTCCGACCCAGCACTCGCCTGACCCACCAAGGAGCCGCCCACCATGGACCTGCCCGTCGTGTGGTTCGTCCTCATCGCCGTCCTGTGGACGGGGTACCTCGTGCTCGAGGGCTTCGACTTCGGCGTCGGCATGCTGCTCCGGCCCTTCTCGCGCAACGACACCGAGCGACGCCTGCTGATCAACACCATCGGCCCGGTGTGGGACGGCAACGAGGTGTGGCTCCTGGTGGCAGGCGGCGCCACGTTCGCGGCGTTCCCCGAGTGGTACGCCACGATGTTCTCGGGCTTCTACCTGCCGCTCCTGCTGATCCTGATCGCCCTGATCCTTCGCGGCGTCGCCTTCGAGTGGCGTGGAAAGATCAACGACGACGCGTGGCGTCAGCGGTGGGACTGGTGCATCACGATCGGCTCCTGGGTGCCGGCGGTGCTCTTCGGCGTCGCGTTCGGCAACCTCGTGCGGGGCGTGCCGATCGACGCCGACATGCAGTACGTGGGCGACTTCTTCACCCTGCTCAACCCCTTCTCGCTGCTCGCCGGCGTGGTGACCACCATGGTCTTCCTCATGCACGGCGCCATCTTCCTGGCCCTCAAGACCGACGGCCCGGTCAGGGAGCGGGCCGGCGTGCTCGCCGCGCGCCTCGCGATCCCCACGACCGCGGTCGCCGCGGTCTGGGTGATCTGGCTGCAGATCTCCTACTCCGGCAAGGCGTGGACGATCGTCCCGCTCGGGATTGCCGCCCTGGCGCTCGTCGGCGTCATCGCGACCACGCGGGCCCGCCGCGAGGGTTGGGCGTTCTCGCTCTCGGCCGTGGCGATCGTCGGCACCGTGGTGCTGATCTTCGGCTCGATGTTCCCCGACGTCATGCCCTCGACGCTCGACCCGGCGTACTCGCTCACGATCTACAACGCATCGTCCACGGACTACACGCTGACGATCATGACCTGGGTCGCCGTGATCCTCACCCCGCTCGTGCTCGGCTACCAGGGCTGGACGTACTGGGTGTTCCGCAAGCGACTCACCGCGCAGGCGATCCCCCCGCACGCCGGTCTGCCGAAGGCCGAGCCGAAGGACATCGCCGCGAACCGGTGAGCCCCTCCCCCGCCCGTGTCTCACGATGCGCCCCGTCCCGGTCCGGGACGGGGCGCATGGCATCCTCGCTCCCGTGAAGCCGCTCGACCCCCGCCTGCTGCGTCACGCGCACGCCGCCCGGGGCTACATGCTGCTCACCGCCGGCCTGGGCCTCGCGACGGCGGGCGTGGTGATCGCTCAGGCGCTCCTGCTCTCCCACGCCGTCTCGCCGGTGATCGAGGGCGAGGCCACGCTCTCGGACGTGGCCGGCCTCATCGGCTGGCTCGCCGTCGTGCTCGGGCTTCGCGCGGCCCTCGTCGGCATCCAGGAGCGCTACGCGCACCGTGCAGCAACGCGCGTGACCGCCGAACTGCGTCAGGCGGTCCTGGCCCGCGCCGTCGACCTCGGACCGCGCTGGCTCGCCGAAGGGCACGCCGCCTCGACCACCACGCTCACCACCCGCGGCCTCGACTCACTCGAGCCGTACTTCGTCCGCTACCTGCCGCAACTCCTCCTCGCGGTCACGGTGACACCGGTGGTCCTGGCCGTGATCGCCGGACTCGACCTGGTCGCGGCGGCGACGATCGCCGTCACGATCCCGCTGGTCCCGATCTTCATGGTCCTCATCGGCCGCCTCACCGAGCGATACGCCACCGAGCGGCTGGCCACCATGCAGCGCCTCGGCGCGCAACTGCTGGACCTGCTCGCCGGCCTCGCCACGCTCAAGGCCCTCGGCCGCGAGCGGGGGCCCGCCGCGAGGGTGCACGACCTGGGCGAGGCCTATCGCCGCACCACGATGCAGACCCTGCGCGTGGCGTTCCTCTCCGGCGCGGTCCTGGAGCTCCTGGCCACGCTCTCGGTCGCGCTGGTGGCGGTGGGCGTGGGACTGCGCCTGGTTTTCGGCGAGCTCGACCTCGTCACGGGGCTGGCCGTGCTGGTCCTCGCGCCGGAGGCCTACTTACCGCTCCGGCAGGTCGGGGCCCACTTCCACGCGTCGGCGGACGGCGTCGCCGCGGCACAGGAGGCTTTCGGCGTGCTGGACGAGCCCGCTCCCCCGCGCGGCCCGGTTGCGGCGCCGGACCTGCGCCGCACCACGGTGACGTGGGAGGACGTGAGCGCGCGCGCACCCGGGCGCGACCGCTGGGCCCCGTACCGCCTCACCGCCACCCTGCGACCGGGCCGCGTACTCGCCCTGGCCGGACCGAGCGGCGCGGGGAAGACGACGGCGGCCCTCGCCCTCCTGCGCCTGCTGGGGCCCGATCAGGGCCGGGTGCTGCTGCAACCGGTCGACGGCGACGCGGTGGACCTCGCGGACGTGGACGCCAGCACCTGGTGGCCGCAGGTGGCGTGGGTGCCGCAGCGACCCGTGCTCGTCCCGGGCACGGTGTACGAGAACCTGGTCGGCGAGGGCGCCGGTGCCGCACGGGCCGAGATCGCGCGCGCGGCGGCCACCACCGGGCTCGACCGCGTGGTCGCCGACCTGCCCGACGGGTGGGAGACGAGGATCGGCCAGGGCGGCGTCGGCCTGTCCGTCGGGCAACGGCAGCGGCTCGCACTCACCCGGGCTCTCCTCGGGACGGCCCGGCTGGTGGTCCTGGACGAGCCCACGGCGCACCTGGACGCCGAGAGCGAGGCCCAGGTCATCGACGGGATCCGGGCCCTGGCCGGCAGCGGGCGCACGGTCGTGGTCATCGCCCACCGCCAGGCAGTGCTCGCGGTCGCCGACGACGTCGTGCTCGTCACCGCCGCGCAGCTCGAGGACCACGGCCCGGGCCAGGACGGCGCCGCCCGGCCGGGCGGCCCCGAACCCCGCGAGCCGCTCGCCGAGGGGGTGCACCCGTGACGACGGCGGTGTCCGCCACCGCGCCGCGCGCGGATTCCGAGCCGGCGCGCCGGGAGTCCGTGCGAGCGCAGCACCGCGCTCTGCGCCGGGCGCTCGCGCTGCTGGACCTGGACCGACGGCGCGTGACCTGGGCGGTCCTCGCCGGCTCCGCTGGCCTCGGCAGCGCCGTCGCCCTGGCCGCCGTCTCGGCGTGGCTCATCGCGCGCGCCTCCCAGATGCCCGCCGTGCTCGACCTCTCGGTGGCCGTCGTGGCAGTCCGAGCCTTCGGAATCTCTCGCGCGGTGTTCCGCTACGTCGAACGGCTCGCCTCGCACGACGTCGCCCTGCGGGGAATGGCCGCCCTTCGCGAGCGCGTCTACGCACAACTCGCGGCCGGGCGCACCGACGCCGTGGCCGGCCTGCGCCGCGGCGACCTCCTCGCCCGGACCGGTGCGGACGTGGACGCCGTGGGCGACCTCGTGGTGCGAGCCCTCCTGCCGGCCGCGGTCACGGCAGTGGTCGGCGTCGCCACGATCGCCCTGGTGGCCGCGTTCCTGCCGTCTGCTGCCCTGGTGCTCGCCGTGGCTCTCCTGCTCGCCGGCGTGGTCGCTCCGCTCCTGACGGCGCGGGCGGCGAGGATCGCCGAACTCGCCGTCGTCAGCGAGCGCGCGGGGCTCTCCGCGTCCGCCATGACGCTCGTGGAGTCGGCGGCGGAGCTCCAGGTCTCCGGGCGCACCGAGGCCGTCCTGGCCCAGGTGCGGGCGGGCGACCGGCGCCTGGCCGCCGCCGCGGACCGGGCGGCGGGACCCGCGGCGCTCGCCTCGGCCCTCAACCTCGCGGCGATGGGGCTGGCCGTCCTCGGGGCGCTCCTCCTCGGGATCCCTGCGACCACCTCCGGCGCGCTCGCCCCGGTGGAACTCGCCGTCGTGGTCCTCGTCCCCCTCGCCGCCTTCGAGGCGAGCGCCATGCTCCCGGCCGCGGCGAGCCAGTTCGTGCGCTCCACCGGCGCGGCGGTGCGGATCATGGCCCTGCTCGACGGCGCGGCCGCCACGCCGGGGGCGTCGACGCCGGCCGCACCCACCGTCGCAGCGCCGGGACGGTCTGCGCTGGACGAACCCACGGACCTACCCCCCTCCGGCGCGCCCGCCGTCGTCGTGCGCGACGTGACGTGCGCGTGGCCGTCGAGCGAGCCGATCCTGGCCGGGGTGGACCTGACGCTTGCACCAGGACGCGCGATCGCCGTCGTCGGGCCCAGCGGCGTAGGCAAGACGACCCTCATGCTGACCCTCGCCGGGCTGCTGCCCGCTCGCGCGGGGGAGGTCAGGGTGGCTGGCGACGACCCCTGGCTCGCCGATCGCAGCGAGGTGAGCCGGACGGTGATCCTCACCGCGGAGGATGCCCACGTCTTCGATACGAGCGTGCTGGAGAACCTGCGCGTGGCACGCGGTGACGTCACTGCGGAGGAGGCGCGCGAGGTCGTGGCCGCCGTCGGGCTCTCGCCCTGGCTCGAGGGCCTGCCCGACGGCGTCGACACCCGGCTCGGCGCGGACGCGGCCACGATCTCGGGCGGCGAGCGTCGGCGCCTCCTGCTGGCCCGCGCGCTGGTGAGCCGAGCACCGGTCCTGCTGCTCGACGAACCGGCCGAGCACCTCGACGCGGGCGCGGCGGACCGCCTCGTGGGAGACCTCGTGGCGACGGCGCGCGAGAGGGGCCGCGGGGTCCTGCTGGTGACGCACCGGCTCTCACCGCTGGACGCCGTCGACGAGGTTCTCGTCCTCGGGCGCACCGATCCCGACGGCCCGGCGCGGGTCATCCACCGGGGCACGCACGCCCACCTTGCGGCGACCGTGCCGGGCTACGCGTGGGCGCTCGAGCAGGAGGAGACTGAGGGCCCGGAGCGCACCGGGCCTGCCCGCTACGTCGCCGACGTTCCTCCGGCGACCGACCGGGACGGCCAGGGCGAGCGGGACGGCGGGGGCCAACGGGACGGCCAGGACTTCCGGACGGGCGGGACCTCATGACGAACGGGACCTCATGACGGCACATCACCACGCACCACCCCAGGGGGCGCAGATCCCGGTCGCCGCCTCGGCGGCGCCGGACGCGAGCGCGGAGGCAGACCTGCTCAAGGCCGCCATCGCCCTCGCGTCACACCTCGACCTCGCCACGGTGCTCCAGCAGTTCGTGGAGACCGCCGCGCGCCTCACGGGCGCGCGATATGCGGCGATGGGGGTGCTCGATGCCTACGGCGAGACCTCGACGTTCGTGCAGAGCGGGATGGATCCGGCCGACGTCGCGCGCCTCGGACACCCCCCGCGCGGCTACGGGGTCCTCGGCGCCATCCCGCAGAACGACTACCTGCTCCTCGACGACCTGACGCAGCACCAGGACTTCGGCGGCTTCCCGCCGGGACACCCACCGATGCACGCCTTCCTGGGGGTCCCGATCCGCATCGAGGAGACGGTCTACGGCCGCCTCTACCTCACCGACAAGGCCGGTGGATTCACCGAACAGGACGCGAACACCGTCACGCTCCTCGCGAGTGCGGCCGCCGTCGCGATCCAGAACTCCCGGATGTACGCCTCGGCGCGCGACCGCGAACGCTGGCTGCGGGTGGAGCAGGAGATCACCACGACGCTGCTCTCCGGCGCGGAGGAGGAAGAAGCACTGGAGATGATCGCCGCCCGGGTGCGGCAGGTCGCGGACGCGGACGTCGCGATCATCGTCCTGCCCTCGATCGGCGACGACTGGGTGATGGAGATCGTCGACGGCGAGGACTCGGACGAGTTCATCGGCACGGTCATGCCACCCGACGGGCGCGCCATGACGGTGCTCCGTGATGGCCAGGGCCTCATCGTCGACTCGCTCTCGCGTTCCCGGGTGCTGCGCGTGCCGGCGATGCGGCGCTTCGGGCCCGCGATGTACGCACCACTCCAGGCGAAGGGGCGCGGGATCGGCGTCCTCATCCTCCTGCGGCGCGAGGATCGACCGCCCTTCGTTCCCAGCGACCTCACCACGGCGGAATCCTTCGCGAGCCAGGCCGCGCTCGCCCTGGTGCTGGCCGAGGCGCGGCACGCACAGGACGTGGCCGCGCTGCTGGACGAGCGCGCGCGGATCGCCCGGGATCTTCACGACCTGGCGATCCAGCAGCTGTTCGCCACCGGCATGCAACTCGAGGCGGCCAGGAACGCCGTCCGGGCGGGCGAGCACCACCCCGTGAAGCTGGCGGCGGTTCTCGAGGCCGCGCTCGCCGGCGTGGACGACAGCGTCCGGCAGATCCGCAGCATCGTGCACTCCCTCCGCGACCCCGACGCGAACGTGGCGCTCGTGGAACGTCTCCGCCGGGAGGCCTCGCTCGCCCGCTCCGGCCTCGGCTTCGCGCCGTCCCTCGTGATCGACGTCGACGGCCGCCTCGGTGGGACACCGGAGGAGGACGCGCTCCTCGCCGAGGTCATCGATGCTCGCGTCGACGCCGACCTGGCCGACGACGTCGTCGCCGTGGTGCGCGAAGGCATGGCCAACGCGGCCCGGCACGCGCGCTCGTCCTCGGTGTTCGTCCGGGTGAGTGTCACCGGCGCCGGGCGTTCCGGATGGGTGCACGTGAGCGTGGAGGACGACGGATCGGGCGTCGACCAGCGGACGACCCGCCGGTCCGGCCTCGACAACCTCGCCGCCAGGGCTCGCCGGCACGGGGGGACGTGCTCCATCGGACCGGGTCCCGGTGGGTCCGGCTCCGTCCTGACCTGGGAGGCACCGCTGAACTAGCGCCTCGTCGGGGCGCGCGGCGCGGGTGCCGGGCGCGGCCGCCGGATCGCGGGCTGTCTGGCGGGACTACCTGGCGGGCTGCCTCGCGGTGTCCCTGGCGGGCTGCCTGGCGGAGTCGCGACCCACTTGCGCTCGTCTCGAACGGGTGTATGATGCTACGTATGTTCGAGGCCGCGGGTGGTGAGGCGGGGTCGGTGCCGTATGAGGCCTGGGCCGCCGAGGACCCGGCGTGGTCGGCGCGGATGGATGCCCTGGCCGAGCAGATGGACGCGTTCGGGGACTGGCTCGACGACGGCGACGACGTGCGGGGTCCTCGCGACGGCGAGGAGGGCGGCGGTCATCCTGAGGGGTCGGGTGAGCCGGGGTGGTTGACCCCGCTGGTGGACGGGGACTGGCTGACCGGTCACGCCCCGGGACCGGACCTGGCCTTCACCCTCGAGCGGACGGACCCGGCCGGGCTGGCCGATGAGTACACGGCCGTGGAACTCGTCGCGGCCTGGGCGCGGATGGCCTCCTGGGCGCAGGCCGGGATGACCCGCGCCGCGGCCGAGGTCCACACCCGCCTGGCCCCCTACACCACCCCACCCGCACCGGCACCCCACGCACCCGTACGGGGCCGGCGCCTGACCCACCGGGCCGGGCCCGCCGCCACCGAGATCGCGATCCGCCTGGGGATCTCCCGCCCCGCCGCGCAAGCCCTGATCGACGCCGGACAGGCCTACGCCGGGCCGCTGGGACCCGTCGGCGACGCCCTCACCGACGGCCTGATCGACCCCCCACGCGCCCGGGCCTTCGTCGAGGGCCTGACCCGCACCCCCACCCAGACCGCCCTGGACGTCGTCGAGACCGTCCTACCCACCGCACCCGGACGCTCCGTCGGGCAAGTCCGCACCGACATCGCCGCCGCCCTCATCGCCCTCGACCCCACCGGGGCCACCACCCGGGCCCGCACCGCCCGCACCGGACGCCGCGTCACCCACCCCCAGGTCCTGCCCGACGGGATGGCCTCCCTGTGCGCCCTCATGCCCGCCGTGGACGCCACCGCCCTGGACCTCGCCCTCGACGTCGCCGCCCGCACCGCCCGCACCAGCGGAGACCCCCGCACCCTGGACCAACTCCGCGCCGACGCCCACGCCAGCCTGTTGTCCGTCGTTCGTTTTGCCGATGATGGCGTCGCTGGGTTTGCGGTTGTCGGGTGACGCGGAAGGCCCCACCCGGGGGTTCGGGTGGGGCCTTTGGTCTGCGTGGTGACGGGGGTGGTGGGCGTGGTGACGGGCGGGG
>JARKOU010000086.1 GCA_029975645.1 Actinomycetales bacterium | reverse complement strand
AGCACATCATGGTGAGCGGGACCGGGGACGTGGTGACCGACGTCGTGCTCGCCCTCGACGCCGCCGGCCTGCGCGCCCGGGACGTCCGCGTGGACGCCAGCACGCTCGAGGACGCGTTCCTCGCGCTCACCGGGCACCGGGTCCGCGAGCACGACGAGGAGCGTGAGGCACGGTGAGCGAGACCACGGCGCGCCGCACACCGTCCCGCCCACCGTCCCCGCGCGGCGTCCCACGCGGCGCGTTCCGGCGCCTGGTGCTGACCGAGGCGCGCCTCACCCTTCGTGAGCCGATCGCCCTGGTCTGGGGAGTCGGTATGCCCGTGGTCCTCGTGGTGGTCTTCGGCAGCATCCCCGCGTTCCAGCAGCCTCTCCCCGGCCAGGGAGGCATGACGCTCTTCGACGCCTACGCCCCGATCCTCGTGCTGATGGTCCTCGCGATGCTCGGCCTGGTGGGCCTCCCCGTCCCGATGGCCTCCTACCGCGAACTCGGGGTGCTGCGGCGCATGTCCACGACCCCGGTTCCGCCCTCCGCGCTCCTGGCGGCCCAACTCGTGGTGAACCTGGCGTCGGCGGCCGTGGCCCTCGTGCTCATCGCCGCGATCGGGGCGAGCGCCTTCGGCCTCCCTCTGCCTCGGCATGTGGCCGGGTTCGTGCTGACGCTGGTCCTGGCGACCGCGTGCCTGTTCTCGATCGGGCTGTGCGCGGCCGCAGTCGCCCGGACCGGCCGGGCCGCGGCCGCGATCGGCAACGCGCTGTTCTTCCCGCTCGCGTTCTTTGCCGGCCTGTGGTTCCCCCAGCAGGTCATGCCCACAGCGCTCGCGACCATCGCGCGCCTCACGCCCACGGGTGCGGCGGTGGACGCCCTGAACGCGACCATGGCGGGCGACTTCCCCGCCGCGCGCCCCCTCCTGCTGCTGGCGGGTTTCACCACCCTGTTCGCGGTCATCGCCGTGCGGGCGTTCCGCTGGGAGTAGTCCCAACCACTCGGATTCGCCCCACATCGCCCCGCGGGCTCAGCGCGGCGCGACGCTCCCGGAGCCCGAGATCCTGCTGGTGACGGACGGGTCGCCGCCGTAGGTGACCGAGCCGCTGCCCGAGATCGTCACGTCCAGGGTGTCGATGGCCGTGACGTCGGCACGACCGGACCCCGTCACGGTCACCTCGACCTGCCCGCCCACGAGGTCAGCGGCCGCGTATCGGCCGGAGCCGGAGATGACGACCACCTGGCGCTCGGCCTTGCCCGTCAGCTCGATCCGGCCCGAACCGGAGATCTCGGCGTCCACGGCGGCCAGGTTGACCGCGTCCCCGCTGACCGTGCCCGAGCCGCTGATCCCGAGCGTCAGCCGGCGCCCCTCGGCCGGTCCCACGGTGACGTCCCCGGAGCCGCTGACCTGCACCGCGTCGAGGGAGGGCAGGACCAGGTCGTAGGTGACGGGCCCGAGCGTGCCGAACCACGGGCCGGTCGCGCCCAGGATGAGCTCGCCGTCGACGACGTCGCTGGTGAGACGGTCGATCACGTTCTCACCCGCGGTGATCACGAGTTCCGGCTTGTCGCCGATCGTCACCGTCACGGTGCCGGAGGAGCGCAGGTCCACCGCCGTGGCGCCGTCGACCGTCCGGGTCTGCGAGGTGGGCGCGCCGGGGTCGCCGACGCCGCACCCGGCCACTGCGGCCAGCAGCACCACGGCAATCACCGCTGCGAGCGGTGTGCGTGCGATCCGCATGACGAACCCCCGTGCTCTCTTCCTGCGCTCCCCCGACAGCATGAGCCTGCCCCCGCAAGCCCCAGCGCGAAAGGTGCTTCCGGCCCGCGTCAGCCGGATGAACGGGCGTCAGTCCGGCCTCTCCCACACCCGCACCCGCTGGATGGCTACCTCCTTGGGGTAGCGCCCGACGCCCGGCGAACCGTCGCCCGAACGGAACTCGTAGAGCCCCAGCATGAACTGCATGGGGTAGTCCGGCGCCTGATCGACGGTCCGCACGAGCCTGGTGTCCACGAAGAAGCGCACGCGCCCCGGCTCCCACTCCACCGCGTACGTGTGCGGGTCGCGGACGTCGACGTCGAGGCGCACCTTCGCGAAGTCGTCGGTGAGGGCCGGGTCCCCGAACGGGTGCACCCCCATCCCCACCAGGGCGTGGTCGGCCGCTACCTCGCGCCCGAAGATCTCGAACACACAGATCTCGCCGGACCGCTCGGGGGCGTCCTCGACGCCGATCAGCCAGAACGCGACCATGCAGTCGGGGTCCGCCAGGGCGCCGGCCTGCACCTCGATCAGGCCGTAGCGGGGTGTGAACAGGGTGGTCAGCGGCTGCTCCTCGCGCACCCGCGCGCCAGGCATGACGCCGTGCTGGCCGATCGTCGAGCCCACCGGGCCGGAGTAGACGGCCGTCTGCAACGAGGAGACGCGCAACTCGCCGTCGAACTCCCGGCACCACGGCCCCTGGTCGGCGTCGATGCGCAGCCGGAGCCCGCCGTCGCCCACGGTGTACCGGGCGGCCGCCTCCCGCCGGCTGCTCCAGTGCGGGAGGTGGAACGGCAGCCAGATCCGGGGGTCGAGGGCCGGTCCGGCGAAGGACTCGTCGAGGGTCAGGCGGTAGCCGGATCGGTCCATCGGGCCAGCCTGCCACGCCCACCGCGCCGGCCCGAGCCCTCGGCGTCCGATCGGGAGGTCGGGCGGGGGCAGAGCAGGGGGCCGGGCGGGATTGGTACCGTGTCGCATCCCCACCCGGCTCCCCGAGAGGCGACCATGACCGTGCCCGAGGGCCCTCTGCCTACGACGAGCGGGCCGACGACGAGCGGGCCGACCACGAGCGACTTCGTCCGCGACCTCGTGCGCCGCGACGCCGAGCAGGGCACGTTCGGCGGACGGGTGCAGACCCGCTTCCCTCCCGAGCCCAACGGCTACCTCCACATCGGCCACGCGAAGGCCATCACGCTGGACTTCGGGATCGCCGCGGAGTTCGACGGCGTCTGCAACCTGCGCTTCGACGACACCAACCCGGAGACCGAGGAGGCGGCGTTCGTCGAGGGGATCGTCGAGGACCTCGCCTGGCTCGGGTACACCCCCGCGGACGTACTGTTCGCCTCGGACTACTTCGAGCAGCTGTACGCCTGGGCGGAGCACCTCATTCAGCAGGGCCTCGCCTTCGTGGACGACCAGGACGGCGAGACGATCTCCGCCCAGCGTGGTGGCTTCGGCAAGCCCGGCATCGAGAGCCCGTTCCGCGACCGCACACCCGAGGAGAACCTCGACCTGTTCCGGCGCATGCGCGCCGGCGAGTTCGCCGACGGCTCCCGGGTGCTGCGGGCCCGCATCGACATGCAGCACGAGAACATGCAGCTGCGCGACCCGGTGATGTACCGGATCCGCCGGGAGCACCACCACCGCACCGGCGACGCCTGGTGCCTCTACCCCACCTACGACTGGGCGCACGGGCAGAGCGACGCGATCGAGGGCGTCACCCACTCCTTCTGCACGCTGGAGTTCGACAGCCACCGGCCGCTCTACGACTGGTTCCTCGAGCACCTCCCGCTCCCCTACGACCGGCCCCGCCAGACCGAGTTCGCGCGGCTGGAGCTCACGCACACCGTGATGTCCAAGAGGCGCCTGGCCGCCCTCGTGGCGGACGGCACGGTGGACGGCTGGGACGACCCGCGCCTGCCCACCCTGCGAGGGCTGCGCCGCCGCGGCTACCCGCCCGCGGCCATCCGGGAGTTCTGCGCGTTCATCGGCGTCTCCCGCACCAACAGCCGTCACGAGATCGAGTTGCTCGAGTCGTTCGTGCGGACCGAGTTGAACCGCACGGCCCAGCGCCGCATGGCCGTGCTGCGACCGCTGCGGCTCGTGCTGACCAACTGGCCCACCGACGCCGATGGTGCTCCCGTGGTCGAGTGGTTCGAGGTGGGCAACAACCCTGAGAATCCCGACGACGGCACGCGCCTGGTGCCCTTCACGGGCGAGGTGTTCATCGAGCAGGAGGACTTCGC
This sequence comes from Actinomycetales bacterium, assembly GCA_029975645.1. Lineage (GTDB taxonomy): Bacteria > Actinomycetota > Actinomycetes > Actinomycetales > JAHECE01 > JAHECE01. The sequence goes on along the minus strand of JARKOU010000086.1, from coordinate 59,889 downwards.
CGAGGTCCCGCCGCCGCGCTACTTCCGCCTCTCCCCCGGCCGCGAGGTTCGCCTGCGCGGCGCCTACCTGGTGACCTGCACCGGCGTGGTGAAGGACGACGACGGCGCGGTGGTCGAGGTGCACGCCACCTACGACCCCGCGACCAAGGGCGGCAGCGCCCCCGACGGCCGACGCGTGAAGTCCACGATGCACTGGGTCTCCGCGACCCACGCGGTCGAGGCCACGGTGGCCCTGTACGAGCGCCTCTTCACCGTGGCCGCGCCGGGCGAGGCGACCGGCAACCCGATGGACGAGCTCAACTTCACCTCCCGGGAGGTGCTCACCGGGTGCCGGGTGGAGCCCGCGCTGGCGGACACCCCGGCGGGCGCCGTCGTCCAGTTCGAGCGCCTCGGCTACTTCGCTCACGACACTCGCGACCCGCTGCACTTCCACCGGACCGTGGGCCTGCGCGACGAGTGGGCCAACATCCAGAAGCGGCAGCGGTAGCCGGTCGCGACGCGTGCGGCGGCGCTAGCGGCTGATCAGGTGCGTGCGCAGGTCGTGGGCGCCGTCGGCCCGGGCGACCTCGTAGTACAGCCGCCGGGCGCCGTCGGGTAGGTCGACCACGGTGACGTACCGGAACGCGCCCCCGCCCTCGGGCGAGCGGGCCCACGGCGACGGCGCGGGCTCGAAGAAGCCGAAGCGCCCCGCGCCGAGCGCCACCCCCGTGCGCTCTTCCCAGTTCTCCTGCGCGTTCGCCCGCCCGTCGTAGAAGGCCCACGGCCGCGGACCGGGGACGACGGCGGTGATCCGGGCCCCGCGCGCGTCCCACGACCCCGCCCCTCCCCGCAAGGCGGTCCCCTCGCCGTGCCACGTGACGCCGTCGTCGCTGGTGGCGTACCAGGTGGTCATCCGGTCGGTCGCGTCGGGGTCGTCGAGGGGGTGCACGGACGCCCAGAGGTGCCACCGGCCGCCGTGGCGCACGATCACCGGATCCTTGACGCCCTCGGCGTCGCTGCCCGGCAGGACGGTGCGCGGTGTGGCGGTGGCGAGGCCCTCGGCAGTGGCGGCCTCGAGGAGGTCCACGCGCCAGTGCTTGGTGCCCGGCGTGGCGACGCTGACGTAGAGGCGCCAGCGGCCCTCGGGCGTGCGCAGGAGGGCGGGGCGCTCGAGCGAGTCCGTGTCGAAGGGGTCCTTGGGGACCACGGCCAGGGTCTCGAGGTGGACGCCGTCGTCGGAGCGGGCGACGACGTTCGCGACGCCCCGTCCCTCGCCGACCGGGTGGCGGAGGCGGTAGGCGAGGTAGATGGTGCGATCGACGACGACGGCGGACGGTGCGCCCGCCCAGGAGCCGGGACCGGGGGCGGGCGGTTCGACGACGACGGCGTCCAGCCACGGACGAGGGGCCACGGGCGGTCCGGGCGAGCGCGGAAGGCGAGACGGGGGACCTGGGAAGACCACCCTCGACATCCTGCCGTTCAGCAGGTCTCCGCTCAGCAGATCTCCGCTGACTGCCGTGCCGCGGCGATGCTGACAGCCGTGCCCCGGCGAGGCTCAGCCGTCGACGCCGAGTTGTCCCTTGATGGCCTTGATGTCCCTCGCGCTCTTGGTCACCTGACGCGAGAGCCTCAACACCTCGGCCATGACGTCCTCGAGTCGCAGGACATCCGGCTGGACGCTGGTCGGGCCGGGAGGCGGGGGCGGCGGCGGTGGCGGTGGCGTGGGTGCCCCGCCCGGGGGGGCTCCGCCGTCGCCGGGCTCATCCAGCCGAGCGGATCGGATGATGTCGATGAGTTCGTCGGGTCGCGCCTCGAGGTCCAGGGTCGGCCCGTACTTGGCGATCACTCGCTTGACGAAATCCTGCTCGGACATCGGCCCCCCTCGTGTCCTGCGTCATCCCCGTCATCCGGGTCACCCGCGTTGACTGCGTCGTCCGCGTTGACCGCACGCTACGGCTGCCGCCCCTCCGGGGGCAACAGCCTGATCGCCCCCTGGCGGCTCCAGGTTGTCAGGGCCACCTTCGTGCCCTTGTGCACCGGCGTCGCCGCGTGACGCATGCGCGGGTCCGGGCTCCCGTCCGGAAGGAGGTTCTGCCAGGCGAGAAGACGCCCCGCCGTGGCCGGGACCAGGCGATCGAACTCCGGGAAGTACGTCTGTCCACCCTGCTTCGGGCTGCGGACGTAGAGGAGGAAGGTGAACACACGTTCGCCGGCGGGTTCGTCGGCGAAGGCCCCGGCGTCGTGGTGCAACTCGAACTTCCCGCCGCGTCCGTAGCGCAGGCCCTGCCAGCTCTCGAGGTGGTCCGGCGCAACGCCGAACTCCTCGCAGAGCCGCTGCTCGATCCGACGCACGATGGCGATCAACTCGTCGCTGAACCAGCGCTCCTGCGTGCTGAGGCTCCGACGACGTACGTCCGTCACCCCGATCAGCCTCATGGTCGCCTGGTCGCGTGTGACCACTTGGCTGTCGCGCCAGAGCGCAAACTCGAGCTCGTCCACGATCTCGCGGCAGAGCGCCTGGTCGACGAAGTCGTCGACCCAGCAGATCCCCTCCGCCTGCACCTTCTCGGCAAGGTTCACCCATCCACCACCAGACGATGCATGATGTGCCTCTCGTAGTCCCCGACCGACCGCTCTCTGCCGAGCAGATGGGCCATTTCCGGGGCCGCCGTATAGAGCTGGCGCAGCCGGCGGATCGACGCCTCGTTCCGGACAGCCCAGTCGGAGTGGTGGTCCCAGTGCGGCTGTCGACTGGCCCGGTCGTACGCATGCCAGCCCAGCACCCGGTGGGGGTGGAAGAGATCCCAGCCGTGCGTGTAGGCGCGCAGCCCGAGCGCCACCTCGTCACCGAAGAAGTAGACGCCGGGGTCCGTCGGAACCTCGCGGGTGAAGGCGGAGCGGGCGAAGACGAAGTGCAGCGAGAGGAACTCGGCGGTGACGGGGGCGGTAAGGCGACGCCAGTCCGGGATCGGGTAGCTCGTCAGCCGGGTGAGCAGGCCGCCGGCCCGCTGCATCGGGTAGATCTTGTATGGCTCGCGAAGCCGCCCGCGGCTCCCGCGGCCAGGCACGTAGCCGGGCAGGTAGGCGGTGAGCACGGGTTTGGACACGCCGCGTGCCTCGAGGTGCTCGAGCATCGCCCGTGCTTGCCCGTCCCACCCGGGCACGAACCGATGGTGGGAGTCGAGGTAGAGCGTGTACGGCTCGTCCGCGAGGTGGTCCTGGATCCGCGCTCGCGCCCAGTTGGGCCCGCGGCTCTCCGTGTAGGGGTGTCGGATCACCGTGAGCCGGGGAAGGCTGCGCACGTGGTCGGGCAGCCTCTCCTCAGGCGACGCCTGCCACAGGACGACGACACGCAGGGCCTCCGGCTCGCGGGCCCTCCGATACAGGCTGAGCAGGGTCTTCGGAAGTTCTCGGTCCCGATACGCGGGCACCTGGACGAAGATCGAACGAGGAGCCGCAGTCTGCGCGCCCCCGTCCCCCATCGGCTCATCGTAGCGACGGGAAGGCCCGCGGGACCGGAGGCCATGGGAGGATCGAGCGCCCGCGATCGCTCCGGGAATACCGCGACGCCCGACCACCACCGGACCAACCGCACCAGCCGCCTGTACGACTCGCCCGACGGAGTGACGGCATGAAGCTCGAGAGGAATCGGATCACGCTCCTCTCGGGCGGCCGGCGCCGATCGGCGGTCCTCTACGCGCCCGCCGCCGCTCCGGGCGGCCCCCTCCCCCTGGTCCTCACGCTGCACGGCAGCGGCAGCGGCGCGGCCGAGCAGATGACGCTCAGCGGGCTCGAGGACCTCGCGGACCGTCACGGCGTCGCCGTCGTCGCGCCGGAGGGCGCGATCCGGGTGGCGGGAGGCTTCGCCTGGAATGTGCCGCACGTGACCGACGTCGCGGGCGCGCCCGACGACGAGCGGTTCCTGCTCGACGTGATCGACGCCGTCGTCGCGGCGGGCGTCGCCGACCCTGGGCGGGTGTACGCGACCGGGCTGTCCGGCGGCGGGCGGATGGTCTCCCAACTCGCCGCGGACCACCCGGACCGTCTCGCCGGGATCGCGCCGGTCGCCGGCCTGCGCGCCGGGGCGCCGCTCGCGTCGGATCCTCGGGTGCCCGACCCGGCGACCTTCCCCGTGGGCCGGTCGCGGCACCGGCCGGTCCCCGTCATCTCGTTCCACGGCACGCAGGACCCCGTGAACCCGTTCGACGGCGGCGGCGCGCCGTACTGGGGGTACCCGGTCCTCACGGCGCTCGAGCGCTGGGCCCAGGCGAACGGGTGCGCTCCGGAGCCGGTGGAGGAGCACCTCACCGAGCACGTCTCGAGCCTGGCGTACGCCCCGGCGGGTGCGGGCGGTCGCGGCGCCGGGCGCGCGACCGCCGTGCTCTACGTGGTCGAGGGCGGCGGGCACACGTGGCCGGGCTCGGCCTACCCGTTCCCGGCGGACCTGGGCCACGTCACGGACGAGGTCGGCGCCACCGAGGTGATGTGGGCGTTCTTCGCCGCTCTGGACCCACTGACCTGAGCGCCGCAGCACCCACCCTCACACGCTCAGACCCCGCCGGCCTGCTCCTCCTCGGTTGCCCGCCGGACCACCAGGCGGGTCCACGCACCCACGTAGACGCGGTCGTCCTCGACTAGTTCGCGGCGCTGTCCCGGGACCAGCGGATCGGTCGGCAACGGCCCGCTCGCCGGGCCCACGAACGTCCCGTTCGAGGAGCCCAGGTCCTCCACCCACCACCGGGTGCCGTCGGTGGACAGCTGCGCGTGGCGGCGGCTCACGGCGATGTCCGCCTCGCACGCGATCTCGGGGTGGATGTTCCGGCTACGCGAGGTGCGGCCCACCAGCACGCTGCGCACGGTCAGCGGCACGATCACGGGCAGCCCGGGCGAGGGGCAGGGCTCGGTGCTCTCCTGCTGGGCGTACCACTCCGGGTCCACCCAGACCTCCACCACCCACTCCAGCGGCACGGCCGGGGCCAGGGGTGCGGGTGTCGCGCCCGTCCCCACGGCCGGGGCGGGCTGTCCGGAACCGCCCGAAGCCCCGCCGCCGGTAGGCCCAGCGCCCGAGGACCCCGCACCGGCAGACCCTGCACCGGCCAACCCTGCGTCCGGCGCCGCGCCGCGCGGCAGGGCCCCGGTGGTGAAGTCGTACCCGCAGCCCTCGCAGAACAACGCGCTGGGGCGGTTCTCGGTGCCGCAGTTGGGGCATGTCTGCGGCACCGCGTCGGGCGAGGGACCTGCCGGCAGCGTGGTGGTGGCACCCGCCGCTGGGGTGGCGGCCGCGCCGCTATCCGCCCCGGCGTCGCCGATGGGCGCGCCGCACGTGTCGCAGTAGTCGGTCGAGACGCTCTGGTGCCCGTTCGGGCAGGTCACCGTGCTCACTTGCGCACCCGGGTGGTCTTGGTGGAGGACGTGTCGAGTGCCATCTCATCGAGCCGGTCCACGCCTCGCTTCAGGCGCACCTTGCCGGTCCCCGCCTCCTCGATCTCCACGACCTTGCGCAACTTCGAGGTCGCCTCCTCGTTGCCCGTCTCCTGGGCGAGTTGCACGGCGCGGCCGAGTTTCGCCGTCGCCGTCGCCTCGTCCCCCGCCGCCTTCGCGGCGAGGCCGTCCTGGATCGCCTGCGCGAGTTCCGTCTGGCCGGTGTAGTGGGCCACCTCCGGGCTGATCTTGGCGCTCAGGGCGTCATCGTCCGTCCAGACCGCCTTGACCAGGGCCTGCGCCTTGACGTCCTCGCCGAGCGCGAGCTGCACGCGCGCGGCGAGCTGCTCCTGGCCGACGGCGCGCGGCGCGCTCAGGCGCACCGCCACGTGGAAGTCGCGGGACTCGTCTCCCCAGGAGCCCGTGGGGTAGGCACCGACGAGCGGCGTGACGTCGCGCCGTCGGGCCGTGAGGTCCTCCACCGCCGGGGCGACCTGGCGCACGAACAGCACCTTCGCGCCCTGGGGCGTCCACACGCGCAGGTCCGCCGAGGCGACGCCGCGGCTCATCGCCGCCCGCATGAGCAGGGCGAACTCCTCGGCCATCTCCTGCGGCGTCGGGATCAGGTCCACGGTCCCGAGCAGGGCCGAGGCGATCCGGCGCAGTTCCCCGACCTCCCAGTCGGACCCCACGCCCCGGCAGTCCGCCTGGAACCGCCCGCTCGCCACGGCGATGCGCCGGGAGAGCTCCTCGGAGCTCTCGTGCTGGTTCTTGCCGTCCGTGAGCAGGATCGCGTGGCGCTGGGCGAGTCCGGGCACCGTGTCGAAGACCGCTGCGGTCAGTTCGAGCCACGTGCCCATGGCCGTGCCACCGTCGGCCCGGAACTGGGCGACGGCGGCCCGCGCGCCGGCCCGCGTCGCGGCGTTCATCTGCACCATGCCGAGCCTGCCGCCCAGCCACGGGTACGCCAGGTGCGCCTGGTGGTTACCCGCGATCACGGCGAACCACGTGCCGTCGAGGATCTGGTCGATTGCGGCGGCCGCCGCGGTCTGCGCCGCGGCGATGCGCGAGCCGGACATGGAGCCGGAGGTGTCCACCACCACGATCTCCCCGGCGGCCCCGCCCGCCTGGCCCGCGAGCCCGGCGCCGCGGCATGCCACGGTGACGATCGCGTGGACGTCCGTGGCGCCGTCGGCCAGGAACTCGTTCTGGTACACCTGCGCGGAGAACTCCGCCATCGCCCTACCCCTTCGATCCGGGATCGTTGGCCGGCACCGCGGCGGCGTCGATCCGCGCGAGTGCCACGGTGATGTTGTCATGCCCGCCGCGCGCGTTGGCCCAGTCCACGAGGCCGGACGCCGTGGCGAGGGAGTCGCCGCCCGCAGCCGATGCCACCTCGCGCACCACGACGCCCAGGTCCGCCGCCGGCGAGCAGTAGTTCCAGAGCCCGTCCGAGCACGCCAGGACCCAGCCCGGGCCGTCGATCACCGTCGTGGTGACGCGGGGCGTGTGGCCTGGGGAGTCGATCCCGAGCCAGCGGGTGATCGTGTGAGCGAACGGTCCCGCCTCGGCCTCCGCCCGGGTCTGGCCCGCCGCCATCATCTCCGCGGCCATCGAGTCGTCCGTGGTGAGGTGACGGGCTTCGCCGGCGTCGGGGAGCCAGTACGCGCGGCTGTCCCCCACCACCCCGGCCGAGACGTGGCCGGCCTCCAGGAGCACCGCCACGTAGGTGCACGACGCCGGGCTCTCGCCGTGGTCGTGCGGCGTCGCCTGGACGACGGCGCGCTGGGCGGCGTCGGCGGCGGCAACCTGCCGCTCCGCCGCGTCCTCGGCGACCTCCTCCCCGGAGGCGCCCGTCCGGGTGCGCACGAGCACGTCCCGCGCCGCGCGCGCGGCGGCGAGGCTGGCGACGTCCGAGGCCTCGGCGGCCGAGACGCCGTCGCACACCACGAGGACCGCGAACTCCCCCGGGGTCACGCCGGCGGCGACGGCCACGCCGTCCTCGTTGCGCGCGCGGCGGGCCCCGACGTCGCACACGGCGCCGACCCATCGCTGCGGGCGCTCCTCGAGGTGGGCGCGCGGATCGGGGGCCTTCGCCCCGCACGCCGTGCAGTAGCCGTCCGCGTCGATCACGCCGCCGCACACGGCGCACGCCGGGGCGGCCGGCGGCTGGGCCGCCGGCCCTGTCGGTGGCGGCGGGGGTACCGCATCGAACGGCGCCGCCGGCGGCGGAGGTCCCGCCGCCACGGCCGTCCCGAGCGCCGTCCCGCACGCCTCGCAGAAGCGGGCGTCCGGCGAGACGACGGCGCCGCACGCCGGGCAGGTGGGGCGCGGCTCGCTCACCGGAACGTCCACCGGCGTACGGCGTTCGCGGCGTCGACCAGCTCGATCTTGTCCTCCCGGGTGGGCGCCATGGAGGCGAGACCCCGGTAGGCCATCTCGAGCCCGTCCCGCAGGGAGTGCTCCACGGCGGAGTAGCCGGCGATGCGGATGGTCGGCTGCGGACCCTTGCTCAGGACCTCGGCCAGCGCCTTCTCCAGGGCGTCGGCGAGCAGGCGCGTCCGGTCGTACGGGTCCACCGCGACGCCGTCGAGGCTCGCCATGGCCTCCGCGAGAGTCGGCAGCCCGCCGTCGGACACCGTGAGCAGGCGCGCTCGCTGCCGCCGCGCCTCGGGGAACGCCCGGCTGGTCGCGGGGACCAGATCCAGGGCGCCGACGGCGCCGCGCACATCGATGCGCCCGCTGCGGATCCTGGCCAGGGCGAATGCCGCCGGGGCGGCGTACGCGGCGTCCGTCCTGGCACAGGTGAGGTAGAGCGCCTCGGCGATGTCCGGCTCGCCGCTCGTCTCGCACGAAAGCGCGAGGGCGAGTTTGGGCGCCAGTTCGCCCGGGACCTGGCCGTACACGGCGTTGAAGGCCGCTCGGGCTCCGGCGCCGTTGCCGACGGCGAGGGTGCGTAGGCCCTGGAGCCACACCGCCCGCCACTCCCACGGGTCGTTCTGCAGGAGTTCCTCGGCCACGTGGTCCGCCACGTCCAGGCGTCCGGCGAGGAGCGCCGTGCGCCCCGTCGCGAGGAGGACCTCCGGCGAGCGCTCGGGCGCGCGCATGAGGTGGTCCAGGCGCTGGACGGGATCCTGGACGCTGACCCCCGCGAGCCAGCCCACCTGCGGGTCCGCGGTGTCCACCACGAGCCCGGGCAGGTCCCGCCAGTCGAGGGCGGGCTCGGCGATGTCGGGCGTGTGGAAGTGCAGCGACGGCGCGGCGTACTGCGCGGCCTCCTCGCCCGGCCGGTTCGAGGCCACCACCTCGCGGAGCACGCCGAGCAGCTGCACCCGCATCTCGGCGACGGTGCCGAACCGGTCGGCCGGTTGGGGCGCACACGCCTTGGCGACCAGACGGTAGAAGGAGTCGTACCGCTGGAAGAGGGGCGTGTCCGCCACCGGTGGGAGCGAGTCGACGTACGTGGACTGGTACCCGCGGAACTCCATGGCCAGCACCAGGAGCGAGCGTCCGATCGTGTAGATGTCCGAGGCTACGGACGCGCCCACCTCGGGCACCTCCGGGGCCTGGTACCCGACCGTGCCGTAGATCGCGGAGTCCTGGTCGCTCACGCGGCGCACGCCGCCGAGGTCGATCAACTTGACGTCGTCGCCCACCTGGATCACGTTGTCCGGCTTGAAGTCGCAGTAGATCAGCCCGAGGTCGTGCAGGTACTCGAAGGCGGGCAGGATGCCCAGCACGTAGGCGATGGCCTGGTCGAGCGGCAGCGGGTCGTACCGCCCGGCGGCCTTCATCCGGTCCTTGAGGAGCTGCTTGAGCGACGTCCCGCCCACGTACTCCATGACCGTGTAGCCGGCACCTTCGTGCGTGACGAAGTTGTAGATCTCGACGATCGCCGGGTGCTCCACCTGCGCGAGGAACTGCCGCTCGGCGATGGCGGCGGCGAGCGCGTCGGCATCGCCGGTGTTCAGGAGGCCCTTGAGGACCACCCAGCGGTCCGAGACGTTGCGGTCCCGGGCGAGGTAGATCCAGCCGAGGCCGCCGTGGGCCAGGCAGCCGGCCACCTCGTACTGGCCGCCGACCAGGTCGCCGGGGCGCAACTTGGGCGTGAAGGAGAACTGCGAGCCGCACTGCGGGCAGAAGCCCTCCGTGCGCCCCGGCCGGCCGTCGATCGACCGGCCCACCGGGGAGCCGCACGTGGGGCAGAACCGCTTCTCCTCCGCCACCTCGGGGTTGGCCATGATCGCTTTGGACGCGTCGATCGCGGGCTGCGGCGGGACGCTGGTGAGCCCCGCCCCGAGACGGGAGGCCCGCAGCCGGGTGGAGGACGTCCCCACCCGCCGGGTCACCGCGGTGCCGCTCCCCGTGCGCGCGGACCCCATCGCCGTCGACGCCAGCCGGGCCGATGCCCGCGACGCCCGCGAGACCGCCGACGGCGCGGCGTCGACTCCGGCGGGGGTCGCACCCGCTGGGGCGGCGCCGGAAGCAGCGGCACCCGCGGCTGCGGCACCCGCCGCCGACGCGACGGGCGGCCCCGACGGGGCGGCCGGCGGCCCCGGCGTGCCGCACACGTCGCAGTAGCCGTCGACGATCGTCCCCGTGCAGCCGGGCTCCGCGCAGCGGAGTGCGCTGGTCGGGCCGGTGCTGGTCGGGCCGGTGCTGGTCGGGTGAGTACTCACCTGGTCCCTCCGATCGAGGCATCGCCGAGCAGGGCTTGGTAGGCCGCGAGCACCGCCCGCGCCCGCGGCAGGTCCGTCGGGGTGTCGTGGACGACGGCGCCCGCGAGCCGGTACATCTCACGCACCTCGAGCCGGGTGGTCAGGCCCGTGGCCTCGGCCTTCGCGCGGTACAGGTCGAGCAGCGCGCGGAGACGGTCCACCTCGGCGAGCGGCGCGCTGTAGGCCTCCTCCGCCTGGGCGAGGGCACGCCCGACGGCGTCCAGCCGCGTCAGGTAGGCGACCACGGCGCCCGGGTCGGACGGCACCGGCCCGAGCGCCTCGACGCGCGGGATGCCGAGCGTCGGGGCGGGCCGGACGCGGGAGGCGCAGGCGTCCGCCGTCCGGGCCACCGCCTCGGCCCGAGCGATGAGGTCGGCTCGCCGGGCCTCCGCCCGCGCACGGTCGCGCTCGGCGTCGCGGCGCGTGGCCGCGGCGACGATGAGATCCCGCTCCGCCACGGCGGCGTCGGTCTCCCACGGGCCGACCAAGCCACCGACGTCGGCCCCGCGTTGCGCCTTACCGGTCAGCTCCGTCAACCGCCGCTCCAGGCGGCCCAGGCGCGCTGCGCCTCCGTCTCGGACGGGACCCGCGGGTTCCGCCGAGACCAGGTCGCGGATCCGCTCGAGCGTGGCCCGCATGGCGCGCAGGTGCGCCGCGAGGTCCAGGCCCACCGGGTCGAGCGAGAGCCGCAGGCGCAGCTGCGCCGCCAGGGCGTCGGAGAGACGGCACGCCTCCGGGAGCGAGACGGCCAGCGACGCGCCCGTCCCCGCGGCGTCGAGCCTCCCCCACACGAGGGCGGAGAGCCGCTGCCGCTCGACGAGCCCCACCCGCCCGCTGTCCCACACCTTCTCGAGTTCGCCGTACCGCACGGCCACCGCCTGCCACAGCGCCATCGCGAGGGTGACGTCCGGCGCGAGCGCGGCCGCGTCGGGCGAGGCCAACGCGAGGCGGTCCAGTTCGTCGAGTTCCGTGCGCCGCGCGTCACGCCAGGCGCCGAGCGCCTCGAGGTATCGGAGCATCGCCGTCGGCTCGACCGGTTCCCCCATCCGGGCCGGTGCGTCCGGGGCGATCACGCTGGTCACAGGCATCAGCCGCGCCTGTAGTCCGGCACCGGCGCCGCGGGTGCCGGTCCCAGGGCCTCGGCGAGCCACTGGTCGTATGACGCGGTCCATCGGCCGTCGGCCACCGCCTGGGCGAGAACCGCATTGACGAACCGCACGAAATCGACGTCCTCGGCATTCATGCCGAGCCCGTACGGCTCGGCCGTGAAGGCGTCGCCCACCACCTGGGCGTACGGGTCCTGGGCGGCGAGCCCGGCCAGGACCGTGTCGTCGCCCGTGATGGCGTCCACCTCGCCGCGCTGGAACTTCACCAGGCAGTCCGTGTGCGTGGTGCCCGGCACGGCGATCACGTCCGGGTAGTCGGCGAGGTTGTCGATGCTCGTCGACCCCGCCGGAGCGCAGACCCGCTGGCCGCCGAGGTCCGCGAGCGACGTCGCCGACGAGCCGAGCGGGACCAGCACCTTCTGGCCCGAGCGGTAGTACTCCGCCGAGAAGGCGATCTGCTCCCACCGCGCGCACGTGATCGTCATGTTGCGGGCCACGAGGTCGACGGCGCCCTCCTGGAGCAGCGGGATCCGCTCGGCGGCCGTGATGACGCGGTACTCGATGCGGTTCGGGTCACCGAAGATCGCCTCGGACACCAGGCGGGCCATGTCGATGTCGAAGCCCTCGATCACGCCGCTGGTCGGGTTGCGGGACCCGAGCAGCAGCGAGTCCGCGGACACGCCGACCACGAGCCGGCCGCGGTCGCGGATCTGGGCCATGGTCGAGCCCGCCGGGAGGGCGTTCGGCCCCGGCAGCGGGCTGAGCGGCGCGTAGGAGGCGAGCGGGTCCGCACACTCGACGGGCGCCGTCGTCGGGGCGCCCGGGCTCGCCGGGCTGCTGGGCTCGGCCGTGGCCGTCGGCGTCGGGGTCGGCAGCACCGTGGGGGCGTAGACCGACGGCGCGCAGGCGGCGAGGAGGCCGCCGAGCACGACCGCGGTGGCAACGAGTCGGAGCTGCTGGGTGCTGCGGGTGCGGGTGTGCGCGGTCATCGGTACTCCTCGATCCGCTGGGCCAGACCCCACCAGGCCAGGCCGGAGACCACCACGCCGGCCAGGACGCCCAGCCAGCCCCACACGGCGAGGCCGGACGAGGCCTGGGTGAGCGCCGTCGTCGCCTCATCGCTTGCGGCCACCAGAACGTCCGCGGAGGAGGAGGCGAAGGCGTCGAAGGCGGCGTTCGCGCTGCCGTCCTCGCGGCTCGTAGCGGCCGCGACCGCCTCGTCCCAGTTCCCGCCGTCGTCGAGGTCGCGGATGGCGCGGTGCGCCGCGGCGTAGGTGGTCCACAGGCCGTCCAGGTCGCCGTCGTCGCCGGCGATGGCGAGCGCGTCCGAGAGCCGCTGCTCGACCACCCCGGCCGAATCCGTCCACGCCGTCTCGAACGCCGCACCCGAGCCGCGGGAGATGAGCGTGAGGCTCTCGTTCGCCTTGGCGTCGTAGGCGGCGATCCGGGCGTCGGACACGGCCAGGGCGTGCGCGTACGGCCCGTCCCGCACCGCCGCCACGCGGGAGGCCACCGAGCCGAGGACGACGGCGCTGATCACCAGGAGCACGAGCACCAGGAGTTCCGCACCGGCCAGGGGGACGTTGACGTACCGGTGCGTGCGCCGGGCCAGCCAGATGAGGGCGATGACGATCGCGCCGAGTCCGAAGACGCCGACGGCGACGGCCAGGTAGATGGCCGACCGCGCCGCCGAGAACTCCGCCGCCGCGCGCTCCTGGTTGGCCGCGCCCAGCGCGTCGAGCGCCGGGAGGGCGTCCGCCCGCAGGTCCGCGCTCGCCAGGCGCAGGTACTGCGCGCCCACCGGGAAGCCCTGGCGGTTGTTCGCCCGGGCGGCCGAGACCCCGTCGACGTAACCGACGACCGCGAGGTTGAGGTCGGCGAGCACCGCGACGTCGGCCGGTTGGGCGCCTGCGGCCTCCGGCAGCAGGCCGGCTGCCTGGGCGATGGACTCCTCGTACTCGGCGCGCTGCTCGGGCGGTTCCAGCCCGCCCACCAGGAACGCGTTCGTGGCGAGGGCGTCGGCACGGACCAGGCTGGTCTGGATCTCCTGGAGCCGGACGATCTGGGCCGTGTTGTCGGCGGCCCGGCCCAGGGCGCCGTCGGCCGCCCAGAACGACTGGCCGACCGCCAGCCCGAGGACCAGGCCCAGCACCATGAGGCCCGCCGAGACCAGCCGCATCCGGCCCGGTGTCCCCCGCACCCCGCTGCGCACACGACTCATGCCGGCGCCCACACGTCCCGCCGCGCCGCCTGAGGCGGGCGGCGGCGGGGGCGGCGCCACGGCCGCCGAGTCCGGCGAGGGCGGCGGAGGTGCCGGCGGGCGGGCCTGGGCAGGTGGGGGCGGCTGGGGCGCGGTCCGGGTCATGCCGGGCCTCCCGGGAGGTCGAGGGAACCGTCGTCGAGGTCGTCGGGTAGGAGGAGGCGAAGTTGCTCGAGGGTGGGTGCCTCGATGTCGCGCAGCCGCCACGCGAGGCGGCCGATCGCGCCCTCGAGCGTGTTGCGGACGAAGCGGCCGTTGCCGAAGCCCTCGTCGCGCGGCGTGAGGGTCAGGATCTGGCGAAGGCGGTCCAGGCACTCGGGCGTGGGCTCGAAGTCCGACGCCGCCGCGAGGCGCTGGAAGATGGCGACCAGTTCGTCGTCGGTGTAGTCGTCGAAATGGATCGTGGTGCGGAAACGGCTCGCCAGGCCGGGGTTGGCGTCGATGAACAGCGCCATCGGGCCCGGGTAGCCGGCGACGATCACCACGAGGTCGCTGCGGTGGTCCTCCATCTCCTTGACCAGGGTGGTGATCGCCTCGTCGCCGTACTGGTCACCGGTGAGGCCGTAGGCCTCGTCGATGAAGAGGACTCCGCCGAGCGCGCCCGTGACCACGGCGGCGGTCTTCGCCGCCGTCTGGCCGAGGTAGCCCGCCACGAGTTCCGAACGGTCCACCTCCACCAGGTGGCCCTTGGACAGCAGGCCCAGCGCGGCGTAGATGCCGGCGACCAACCGGGCGACCGTGGTCTTGCCCGTGCCCGGGTTGCCGGTGAAGACGAGGTGCCGCGTGATGGTCACGCCCTTGAGCCCCTGCTCGGAGCGCAGTTTCTCGATGCGGAGCACGGCCGCCTGCCGGTGGACCTCGCGCTTGACCGTCGTCAGGCCGACCAGGCCGTCCAGCTCGGCGAGCAGTTCCTCGACCGACTTCTTCGGTGGCGGGGTGGTGGGCGGCGCCGGTTCCTCGGGCGCGGCCTCTGCGGCGCGGCGGCGGTCGACGGCGTCCGGGTCCTGGTCTGTGGGCGCCGTCGTCGGTCCTGCCACGTGCTTGGCTACCACGTGCTGGAATTCCACGTGCTGGCCGGACGGCATCTCCGGCTGCGGGAGCGCACCCAGTTGCGCCGCGGCGGCGACGGAGGCGTTGCCGATGACGCGCAGGGTGGGTTCACCCAGCGAGCAGGCGGCCGAGGCGACGTCCGTCAGAGCACGCGCGTAGTCGGTGGCGTGAGGGGATCCGGAGGCCACCAGGTCGCCGAGAAGGCGGGTGGGGGCCGCGCGCCAGCGGCGACCGCGCACCGCGGCGTCGAAGAAGTCCTGGGTGCTGCTCACCGCGCCGTCGCGCGCGGTCTGGGCGCCCCAGTCCGCGGCCGCACCCGGCGCGGACTCCGCGATCGCCGCGGCGAACACGGCGCCCTCCGCTCGGACGTCCGGACCGTCGAGCCCTGCCGACGTGCCGACCGCCTCGAGGCGGTCCAGCGCCTGGGAGAGGGGGATGGTGTCGCTGCCTCCCGCGCCGCGTCCCGCGCCGCTCACGGTCCCGCCTCCGGCGGGGCGAGGCGGCCCACGCCATGGTTACCCGTGCTCAGGTCACCCGCGTTCAGGATGCCGCCCGTCGAACCCGTCCCGAACTTCTCCGCCAGGAACCGGCCGTGGGCCACGAGAGCGGCGGCGTCGGACCGGTTCACGGCGTCGAGCACCTGGTCCATGGTGCGGGCGAGGAGATCGAGTTGGTCGATGAGAACCATGAGCGACGTGCGACCGCCGTCGACGGGGCGGCTGTTCGCCCAGTCCCGCGGCAGGCGCAGGTAGCCGCCGATGGCCTCGGGGAGGTAGTCCGTGGCGGTCGCCATGACCGAGTACGCCTGCGGGCTGCCCGAGCCGAGGCGGTCGAGCCTCGGGATCGTGTCGCGGACCGTTCGGCTCACCCGGGAAACCCGGGACCGTACGGGAGCCGGCACGGCGGCGTCGGCGACCATGGCCTCCACGCGGTCGAGAGACGCGAGGAGGTCGGCGCTGGTGGGTGGCGGCGGCAGGACGAGGCGCTCCCCCGGGTCCGCGGCACGCTCACGCCCGGTGACCTTCGCGATGAGATCGCCCAGCCAGGCCATCCTGCCCGTCCCCTGCTGCCGTCACGTCCCTCGTTCCGTCGCCGCTCAGCGCCGCTGACCCCGGCCGAGGTCGAGTTCGAGCGAGCCGGCGGCCACCCGCTCGTCTTGCTGCTGGACCCGCTTGAGGTAGGACCGCGACTTCTCGACCTCGGTCTCGAGCGTGCCGATTGTCGCGGCCATGTTGTCGAGGGCCTGGACCTTGAACTGGTCGATCGCGTCCATGGTGGCGTAGATGTTCGCGAACGCGGCCTGGAGCTGCGGCAGGCCGATCGTCGCGGACGCGGCCTGCTCCTGGATGCGCACGGAGTTGTCCTTGAGGAGCCGGGACGTCCGCTCGATCATGTCCGACGTCGTCGTGTTCAGCGCGGTGATCTGGTCCAGGACTAGCTTCTGGTTGCCGAGCGCCTGGGCGACGATCACCGCCGTACGCAGCGCGGAGATCGTGGTGGTCGACGCGCGGTCCACGCCCTTGACCAGTTCCAGGTTGTTCTTGATGACGACGTCGATCGCCAGGTAGTTCTGGATCGAGACCGCGAGTTGCGTGAGCAGGTCCTGGTGCTTCTGTCGGACGTAGAAGAGGACGTCCTCGCGAAGCGACTTGGCACGCTCGAGGTCAGTTGCCTGCAGGTCGGAGATGTGCGCGCTCAGCGTCGCGTCGAGGCGTTCCGCGATGTACACGTACTGGTTGAGCCGGCCCATCGCGTCCCACAACTCGCGCTTCTCGAGGTTGAGGGCCGCGTTGTCCTTGCGCAGTTCGTCCTGCCCGTCCCGCAGGGCGTGGAGGATCGCGTCGAGGTGGCTCTGCGCGCTCTGGTACTTGCGGAAGTAGTCGGTGATCTTGTCCCCGAACGGGATCATGCCGAGGATCTTGCGCGGCGACGCGGCCTGCGAGGGGTCGAGGTCCTCGATCGTCCGGCGCAGTTCCACGAGCGTGGTGCCCACCTTGGATCCCGAGGCAAGCCCGCCCTCGGTGATCGCCCGGACCGGCGACTTCAGGAGGCGGTTGGAGCTCTCGGCGGCGTTCCGGATGTCGGCGTCACCCATCGCCCGGACGTCGCCGGCCTTGGCTGCGAACTCCGGTGAGTGGGGTGCCGTGGACAGGAGTGACGTGACGAATCCGGTCACCTTGGCGTCGAGCGCCGGAAGCACTGCCGGGTCGACGGCGGGCGCCATCTTCGGCGCCGAGGTCGCCGCCACCGTGGCCACCGGCGCAGGCGCGGTGAGCGTCAGGGCCGGCTCGGGCTCCGGCGGCGCGAGTGCCGCCATCTGCTCGGCACCTGGTTGCGACGGAGTCATCTCGGACACGGACACGCCCTCCTTGGGTGGCACCGGCGGTGCTGATCGTCGGTGGCAGCGACGTGCCGCCAACATACGCGTTCCGCCGGGAATCCGCTGCTGGCGAGCCGGATCCTGCCCGCCGATCGGACCGAACGCATCATGCCGCCACGCGTCGGCGCAGCTCCGTCAGCGCCGGTTGGCCATCGCCGGTCCGCCATCGCCCGCCGGCCACCACAGATCCCCCACGGAAAGTCCGCCAGGGCAGGTCCGCCAGCGCCGGTCCGCCACCGAAAGCCCGCGAGACCCGGCCGATCAGAACGGCGGCGGTCCGACATCGCCCCTGTCCACGCTCGGCGGGCCGTCCACGTTGTGATCCAGGTCGCCGTCCTGCCGAGGATCTTCCGTGCCACGCCCGAGCATCGTCGTTGATCCGTCTCTCGCCCTGCGGTAGGAGTGCCCGGACGGCAGGTGGAACACGAACACCCCCGCCTCCGGCTGCTCGACCCGGTAGACGCCGTCGGTCTTGAGTGCGTGGTCGCTCGCGCACAGCGCCCCGAGATTGTCCACGGCCGTGCGTCCGCCGAGGTGGAACGGCGTGGTGTGGTCGAGGTCGCAGCCCTGTGCACGCGTGCCGCAGCCTGGACGGACGCAGTAGCGGTCGCGGGCGCGCACGAGGTCGGCCATCTCGGGTGGGGGCGTGTACCGGGTGCGGCCGACGTCGAGCACGGTGCCGCTGGTCGGGTCCGTCACGAGGCGCTGCCATACCCCGCCCATGGCGAGCGCGCGGGCCACATCCGGCGTGACCGGGCCATACCCCTCGAGCACGGCGACCTCGCCGGGCCTCACCGGCTGGAGCGGAGCGGAAGCGCCCGGATCCCAACGCCTGAGCGGGGCTTCCTCGGCCTCCTCGTCAGCGCCCATGAGCACGCTCAACGGAACGGTGACGGCGATTCGCGCCGGTCGCCCGCCGATCGAGCCGAGGCGGAAGCACTGACCGCCCGTCGTGACCGCCGGCCCCGCGGGAACCGGCCCCGCGGGAACCGGCGCTTCTCGCACTGAGTCGGCAGAAACCGGCCCGGCAGGCAACGGCTCCGCGGGAGGCACCGCTGCCGGCAACGAGTCGGAAGGCACCACCTCGGCAGGCAACGGCTCCGCGTGCACTGGCTCGGCAGGCACTGGCTCCAGGGGAACTGCGTCGGCGACTACACGCTCGGCGGGCACCGGCTCGCCAGGCACCAACCCGGCGGGCACGGGCTTCGCGGGAACCGGCCCTACGGGAACCGCCACGAGCGGCACCGACGCGGGCGCAGGCGCCGGCGCCCGACCGATCCAGCCCGTGGCCAGGGCGTTGTGACCGACCGCAGCGAGCGCATCGGCCCGGAGCTGGTCCATGGTGCGCGGGTCACCTCCGGCCTTGGCCGTCCGGGCCGCCGCGTCCAGGGCGATGTCGAGCGCCGCCAGGTCCACGGCCGGCATGACCGCGTAGAGCGCCGCCATGCCGTCGGGCAGCACGGAGGGGTGGTTGACCCTGCGGCCGTCGCGAGCCCGGGCATGGCGCGCCGTGGCTTCGGCGGGGTCGACGGCGATGAGCGCGGCGGCGAGATCACGCCGCACCTCGGGCGCCGTACGGCTCGGAGCGCGCGGGAGGACGACCTGCTGCACGTCGACCGCCGTCGGGGCCGGTGAGTCGCCAAGGGCGTCCACGAAGGCGCGCGCCCGCGCGAGATCGATCCGGCCGCTCGCCAGGAACTCGCCGACCGGCGCGAGCGCCTCCTCGAAGGCCAGGCCGTCGTCGATCACGGCCTGCGCCGCCTGCCTCGTGAGCCCTAACCGCACCGCGATCTCATGAGCTGCGGCACCGGTGCGACCCGCGGATCGACGCCCGCGAACCACACGATGCGTCACGGCGGGCGAGACCTCGTACGGAAGGACGCGACGGTGCAGTTCGGCCGCGGCGCGTGCCATGCCCGCCTGCGCCCACCCGATCACGCGGAACCACGCCGCGACGACCTCCACCACGCCGTAGGTGTCGACCGAGGTGACGTCCGCCTGCTCGAGCGTGAACGCGAGGCCGGCCCCCGGCGTCATTCCTGCGATCGCCTCCGCGTCGAGGCGCCGGAGCGGGTCGAGCGGGTCCCCGTCGAGAGGTTCAGGGTCGAGTCGTCGGGGATCGACCCGTCGGGATTCGAGCCGTCCGGCATCGAGTCGTCCGGCATCGAGTCGTCGGGGATCGAGCAGATCGTGATCGCGTCGGTGGGCATCCAGCAGATCGTGGCCCGACGGCCCTCCCTCAGCGGCCTCGTCCTCGCCCCCATCCCAGCCTTCCTCCCAATCCTCGCTTTCGCCCTCGCTCCAGCTCTCGCCCTCGCCGTAGCCTTCGGCCACCAACTCGGCGTTCAGCGCCGCGATGAAGGCGACTTCTTCATCATGCCGACCCCACCACGGAGGGCATCCCGGCGCATCTGCGGGGCGCACCCCCTCGCGTTCGAACATGTGTCTATACTACACCTGTTCGAACCTCCGTCAATCCCGTTCCGTCATATGGCCACGGGCCTCGACAAGCACGAGGGGCTGACGGCTCGATGCGACCATGAGACGTCTACGGCGGGAGGGGGGTGCGATGAGCGCTTTCCTGCGTCGGAACAGCGACGGGAGCCTCGACACGCAGGTCGTGGTCGCCATCATCGGTGGTGTCGCCACGGTTCTCGCCGCAGTGATCGCCGGAGTGCTCGGGCTCCTCCCCTTCGGTTCGGACGACGGGGCCCCGGTCGCGGGGGTCACGACGCCGACGTCGAGCCAAACCCCCGCAGGTCAAACCCCCGCAGACCCAACCCCCGCAGCCGCGCCAACTCCCACCGTCGCCCTGGAGATCGACGGCCCCAGCGCAGCAGCGCTCGGGACCCGGACCTACTTCACGATCATCAGCCCGTCAGCCCGCACGGTTGAGTGGTCGATCGCCGGTTTCGGCACGGGCACCTTCGACGACTTCGTTCAGACCGACCAGGTCTACGTGGAGCCGACCGACCCAGAACGCGTCGGGGATGAGTTCCTGCTGGTAGTGACGGCGTACGACGCCGCGGGCTCCGAGGCCACCGTCCGCCACGCGTTCGTCATCAGCGCGGCGGACTAGCGGACCAGCGGACAACAGACCGGGCTCACTCGTCCCCGAGCGTCTCCACGTGCAGGAACACGTCCAGCAGCGGCGACTTCCACAGCGCGGCGTCGAATCCCTCGGCGAACGCGAGCACCACCGCAGACTCCGGAACCGGCGCGGCGCCGTCGGACACGGGCACCACCGAACCCGTGAGCAGGTCCACGTACTCCCCGTCGGGCAACTGGACCGCGACCGCGCCCCCGGGCGGCACCGCGGCCACGTTGAAGATCCCGTACAGCCCGGCCCCGCCGTCGGACACGGGCACGAGCGCCTCGCCGTCGAGGCGGGCCCACGCGGTCTGGATGCAGGGCTCGTCGGCCAGGACCCAGAACTCCCCCGTCCGCATCGCCGGGTGCTTCTTGAGCCCGGCAAGCGCCGCCAGGACACCCGTCAACTCGTAGGTGCCCCACTCGACGGGGTCGGGTTCGAAGAGCGAGGGCCACTTCCGAGCCCCGGACTCCTGCCCCGCGTAGATCATGAACGGGCCCCGCGCGCACGCCATGAACGCCGTCCACGCCAGCGCCTGCGCCCGCGACGGCGCGAAGTACGCGATCCGGTACTGGTCGTGGTTCTCCACGAACCGCAACTTCGCGTAGTTGCCGGGCAGCGTCGCGTCCTGCCACCGCAGCATCTCCAGGAAGCGCCCCACCGGCACCTGCCCGGCCACCGCCGCCTGCCAGATGGACCAGAGGTCGTACTGGTACTCGATGTCGAAGGCCGCGAACATCTCGCCGTCGCCGGCGGTGGGCAGGCCGGTGGCGCGACGGTTCTCGACCATCATCGGGTGGACGGTCTCCGCCATCCACACCAGCCCCGGCTTGATCTGCGCGAGTTCCGCGCGCGCCTGCACCCAGAAGTCCACCGGCACCAGCGAGGCGACGTCGCAGCGGAAACCGTCGACGCCGCGGCGCACCCAGATCGCGAGCGAGTCGATGAGGTATCGCGTCAGGTCCGGGTTCGGGTGGGCGAGGTCGATGATGTCGGTCCACGCCGGCACCGTGGTGTACGGGACGCCGTCCGCGTCGCGGTGGAAGAACTCCGGGTGCTCGTCCACCAGCACGCTGTCCTGCGACGTGTGGTTGAAGACGACGTCGAGCATCACCTTCAGCCCGGCGGCGTGCGCCGCCTCCACCAACGCGTCGAAGTCCTCCTCCGACCCCAGGTCCGAGTTGAGCGCGCGGTAGTCCCGGATCGCGTACGGGCTCCCCGCGGAACCCTTCCGGCCCGCCACCCCGATCGGATGGATCGGGAGGAGGTACAGCACGTCGACACCGAGCGCCGCGATGCGGTCGAGGTCCGCCGTGACGTCCGCGAGCGTCCCCGTGGGGCCGTAGTTGCGCGGGAAGACCTGGTAGATCACGAGCGAACGGGTCTCGATCGGGGTGTCGGCAGCCATGCGGCGATCTTTCCATCGCCCCTTGCGCGCCGGGCCCGGATGGGACGACGACGGCGCCGCCCCGCCCGAGAGACCAGTTCACCAGGAAGGTCACGGTTGAGTAACGATCCCGAGTTCGTGAATCCCGCTGCATCCAGGAGCGGACCTCCCCCCGAATACCGGATAGCTGCGAGGGACGCAGTCCACTAGTTGGGAGGGAAACACCATGAGGCTCAAGCTCGCAGGAACCGCCGCAGTGGCCGCCGTTCTGATCCTGGCCGGCTGCGCGAGCGGTACGGACGAATCCGAGAGCACGGAGACCACCGCCGCGGCCGAGGAGACGATGGCGGCCGAGACCACCGAGGCTCCGGCGGAGGCCGAGGCGCCCGGCACGATCGTCGACGTCGCCGTCGGGAACGAGGACTTCTCCACCCTCGTCGCGGCCGTCCAGGCGGCCGGGCTCGCCGAGACCCTGAGCGGCGACGGACCGTTCACGGTCTTCGCGCCGACCAACGACGCCTTCGCGGCGCTCCCGGCGGGCCTGCTCGACGCCCTGCTCCTGCCGGAGAACAAGGACGCGCTCGTCAAGATCCTGACCTACCACGTGCTCGAAGGCGAGGTCACCTCGGACATGGTGACCGCCGGTGACGTGGCGACCGTCGAGGGTCAGAACATCACGATCACCACCGACGGCGGCGTCAAGGTCAACGGCGCGAACGTCATCGCCACGGACGTCATGGCCTCGAACGGCGTCATCCACGTCATCGACGCCGTCATCGTGCCGCCGGACGTGGACCCGGCCGCGTTGCTCGGCTGAATCCGGCCGAGCGCATAGCCTGACAACGTCACAGGACCCACCCACCGAGGGGGCGCCGCAGGTCGCGGCGCCCCCTCCGTCTGGGGCGCTCTCGCCCGGTTCGTTCGGACGATTACGACTCCACGACAGACGCGACGCCCGCGAGCGGACGGACGTCGTAGAGATGGATCGCTCCCTGCACCAGACCCGGCCCGCCGATCGACGTGCGCGCCGTGGTGAGCAGGGCAAGCCCCGCGAACAGCTCCTCCTCCCCCGCCACGTTCACACGCGGGAGCACAAGTCGGACGAGCACCGTCTCCTTGTCGAGGATCTCGCCGACCACACCGTCGACCGTCAGTCCTTCCGGACCGGACGCCACTGTGGCCCCGTCGATCGTGCGCCCGTCGACGTTCATGCTGACGACGGGCAGGCCGGCGATCCCGCTCGTGTCGACCACCGCTCGGATACCCGCCCCGACGACGTCGTAGTGAGTGGCCGCCTCGAATGCCATGGTTCGCCCCCCTGTAACCGTGCCGGCCCGTCCGGCGAACCGAGCGTAGGAGCGATCGGTCCGCGGGCGGAAGGCTCACGGGAGCAGGCGCAGGAGGGCAAGCACCACCAGGATCGTCGCGACCACCACCACTGCGCCCAGCACCGCACCCGCGGTGACGGCCGAACGCACGCCGCGCCGTCGTCGTCGCGATGGCGGGGCTGTCGACGGCGGAGCGGTCGACGGCGCACCCGGCACGGTCCGGACCGGAACCGTTCGGCCGTCCCGCCGGACGGGCGGCGGGGTGACAGGGCGCGCGTCCGCCCGGGCGAAACGGTGCTGCACGAACACGTACAGGTCGCCGCGTGGACCGCCGAACTCCCCCGGCCCGCCGCGACCGCGGAACACGTACCACCCGGGGTCGGTCATCGGCTCGAGGCTGATGGTTTCGCCCCCGAACGGCAGGAAGACAGTCTGGCCGCGCAGCCACGCGGCGTCGTCGAGCTCGACCGCGGCGTACACGTCCGCGCCGCGGCGCGGCTCGGTGAGCGCCGCGAGGAGCGCCGCCCAGTACGCGGCGTTGCGTTCCCACGCCGCCCGTGCCTCGGCGTCGGAACGGGCCGCTTCACGCCACGCTCCCTCGCGGGACGCCGCGTCCCAGCGCACCTGCTGCTCGCGCCGGGCGCGCTCGTACTCCGCGGACGCGCGCGCCCGCTCGCGTTCCTGGCGCTCGCGCTCGAGCCGTTCGGCGTCGGCCTTGCGGATCTCGACGGCGCGCAGGTGCGCGTCGTAACGCGCCCGACGTTCCGGGTCCTTCAGCGCGTCCCACGCGCGCAGCACCACCTGGAGGTGCTCGGTGGCCTGGGCACGCTGGTCCTCGGTCCAGTCCGCAGGGTGCATGTCGGGGTGCAGCTCGCGCGCGAGGATCCGGAAGGCGCGCTTGATCTCCTCCTGGCTCGCCGTCCGAGAAACGCCGAGGGCCGCATAGAAGTCGGTGTCGCCCCAGTCATCCATCAGGCGCGTCCCTCGTCGAGCCCGTCCCGGTCACGCATGACTCCCATCAGTCGTCCGGGTCCGGAAGCCCGAGGAGTACGCGGATGGTGCGGACGACGCCGTTCGCCGTGTTGGTCGGCGCCGTCCAGGCCGCGAGTTCGGCGACGAGGGGGTGCGCGTTCGCCATCGCGAAGGAGTAGGTGGCGGTGGACATCATCTCGAGGTCGTTGAGGTAGTCCCCGAACACCGCGGTCTGGTCCGGCGTGATGCCGAGCCGCTCCTGCAGGCGGCGGACCGCCGAGCCCTTGTCCGCCGTCGGGCTCACCACGTCCACCCAGCGGGGGTCCGTGGCCATGAGTCTCAGGCTCGAGCCCAGATCGGCCAGAGCCGGGAGGGAGTTCGCCTCGGCGCCACGGCTGTCGAAGATCCCGACGCTGAGGACGTCGTCGTCCACACTCGTGAGGTCGTCGACCAGGGCGAGGGCCGGGTAATGCGGGCTGATCCAGTCGACGAACGCGGCGTCGTCGTCCTCGATGTACGCCGAACGCGTGCCGCAGAGCACGGTCCAGGCGCCGACGACGCCCCGGACGCGGCGGACCACCTCCGCCGCCGTCTCCCGCGGGAGGGTGTCTGCGAGGTATGTGGTGCCGCGGACCACCACGTGCGCGCCGTTCGAGGCGATGAAGACCACCTCGTCCGCGATGGCATCGAACTTCTGGCGCAGGCTCGGGTAGTAGCGGCCGCTCGCCGGGGCGAAGACGATCCCGCGGCGGAAGAGCTCGTCCGCGAGGGGCCAGAACTCGTCGTGGATCTCGCGGGCGTCGTCGAGGAGGGTGCCGTCGAGGTCCGTCACCACGAGCCGGATGTCCGGTCGTGGCGAGAGCGTGGAGATCTCGGCGAGGTCGTGGAGGTGCCAGTCACTCACCCGGTCAACCTACGCCGGTGGGCTCCGGTGCCGCTGGTCGACCACCGGGAACGCGGGACCTCGGGTTGCGATGTCCGAGGTGTCGCGTAGATTGGTCCCGTGGATGGCACAGGTGTTCGACGTCGCGCACCGCGCCGTCCGGTCGGGACGTGCCCCACCTCGCCGCGGAGCCCCAGCGTCGTACACGCCGCCTTCGCAGTCCTCGCGGCCCTGGTCGCGATCACCCTCGCGCTCGCGGGCTGCAGCGCGCCGTCGTCGCCCTCTGCGTCAGCCGGGACGTCGCCGCCCACCGCCACCGCGGGCCCAACGATCACGGCGGGGCCCGGGTCCGCCCTCGCGGCGGCGCTGGACCTGGCGGTGCGGGGTCGCGCGCCACGCACCGGCTACGAGCGCGACCTCTTCGGCGAGGGTTGGGTGGACACCGACCGGAACGGGTGCGACACCCGCAACGACATCCTCGCCCGCGACCTCACGGACGTGACGTATCGACCCGGCACGCACGACTGCGTGGTGCTCCGCGGCACCCTCGCCGACCCCTACAGCGGCCGCACCATCGACTTCCTCCGCGGGAACGACACGAGCGACGACGTCCAGATCGACCACGTGGTCGCCCTGGCCGACGCCTGGCAGACGGGCGCGCAGGGCTGGTCCGCGGCTACCCGGGTCGCCTTCGCGAACGACCCGCTGAACCTCCTCGCCGTCTCCGGGCCGCTGAACCAGCAGAAGGGCGACGGCGACGCCGCCACCTGGCTGCCGCCGAACCGCGCGTTCCGCTGTTCCTACATCGCCCGGCAGGTCGCAGTGAAGACGGCGTACGGCCTCTGGGTGAAGCCCCCGGAGCGCGACGCGATGGTGAGGATCCTCTCGACCTGCCCGAACGAGCCACTTCCGGAGAGGTCGTCCGGCGCTCAGAGCAGTGAGGTAGTCGGTTCGGCGTGAGGTAGTCGGTTGTAGGCGACTACCTCGCGCCGAACCGACTACCTCGCGCCGACCTCAGGCCGAACCGACTACCTCACCCCGACCCCGCCCCGAACGCGCGCTGGAACCACCCGACGAGGAGGTCTCCGGCGATGCGTCGCTGCACCTCACGGGGCAGGACCGGCCGGTTCACCCACCTCGGGGCGAACCGGCCCACCGGGTCGCAGAAACCGATGTGCGAACCGCCCGGGATGACCCGCAACTCGGTGGGAGTCCCCTCCCGCACGGCCTCGAACAGCGGCCGCTGGTGCACCTCGACGGGGGCGATCGCATCGCGCTCGGCGGCGACGAACAGAACGGGGACGGTCAGCCGCGACGCCGCGCGAACGGCGGAGGGTCGGGTCCGCGCCGCCGCGAGGGTAGCCACCGCGCGCAGGCCCGGACCCACGTCCCCCGTGGTCCCGGCCGCGGCCAGGATCGCGCACCCGCCTCCCATCGAGTGGCCGGCGAGTCCCAGGCGCCCGCGGTCGACGGCGCCCGGCCCGCCGAAGACCCCACCCTCGTCGGCGGTGGCCCACGCCAGGGCCCGGCGCAGGTCGTCGGCGAGACGCAGGTGACTCGGGAGATAGCCCCGTTCGGAGTCCGGCGCCACGACCACGAACCCGGCCGCCGCCAGGCGGCCCAGCGTGCTCGCATACGACCCGGCCGGGGCCAGGAACCCGTGGCCGAAGGCGATCGCGGGGGCGGGTGCGGCGTCGGCGGCGAACGGCGCGCCCGGGCCGGCGCTCTGCGCGGGGTACCGGACCACGAGCGGAACCCGCCGACCGCCCCAGGTCACCGTCCGGGACGCCTGGCCGACGGCGAACGCGGGTGCCGGGCTCATGTCCGAAGGCCCCGGCACTCCGGGTCGATCGACGCCGGAGAGGGCGAGACCTCGCCGACCAGGTCGCCTTCGACCTCCGCGAGACCCCTCACGGCGAGGGGTACTCGTTGTTCCCGGGTTGGCCGACCGTCACACCCACCACCCCGGAGCCGTTCAGCGCGACGCGGAAGACGTCGAACTTGGCGCCGCCCGGTGGGATGCGGTGGACGTACACGTACCGGCTATCGGGTGAGAAGGCCGGGCGACTCGTCACCCCGGAATCGCCGAAGAGCCGCGTTGGATTGCGTCCCTGCCCATCGCCGATCCGGACGTCCCAGACGCCGACCCCCGGCCCGCCGAATGCCGTCAGCCACGCCAGTCTGGTGCCGTCGGGCGACCAGTAGGGATCGTGGTCCCGGACGGAATCATTCGTGACACGGGTCACTTTCCCGCCCGACACCGGGATTGTGTAGATCTCGTAGTTGGATTCGACGCAGACCGCCCGAGGGCACCCGACGAAGGCGATCTGTCGCCCGTCCGGAGAGAAGGACGGGTCGAGATTCACCCCGCCGCGTGCCGTCACCGCCCGGGGCTTCTGTCCAAGGTTGTCGGTCACGTGGATCTGGGGGCTGATCCGGCTGCCTCCGAACATCACGAGCGAACGGCCGTCCGGGGACCACTCGGCGTGCCCTTGGAGAGCCCAGCCGTCGAGACCCGGCGGGCGCAGCTGCACCGACTGCCCGCCGTCCGCGGACACAGCCCAGATGCTGACCTTCGAGTGGTCCAGGTCATGGATACCGGCTGGCGCTCGATGAAACAGGATCGTGCGTCGATCTGGAGAAAGGCGAGGAGACCAGGAGTCATACGCCGGATCGTCGGTGATCTGGACGACCTGGCCGCCCGGCCCTGCGATGGTGAAGAGCTCGAAGTTGCCGGAACGGTCGGAGTCGAAGACGACCATGTCCTGGGGCAGCGCCTGCGAGGCCGGCAGCACCGTCGGCGCGCTCCATCCCGACGGGAGCGCGGCAGGCCGAGAACCCAGCCCTGCGGCGAACAGCGCACCCGCCACGGAAAGCACACCCAATGCCCCGAGGACACCGAGGAGGATCGCCGATCGTCGTGTCCTGGTCACGCCGGTTCCTCCTTCGTGAGTCATCCGGCCACAACGGTGTGCAGGGCGTCGGACAACGCGATTCCCGTAGCCGTCACGTCATAGGCAGCAACGCGTTCGCGCCCAGCCTCGACGAGGCGAACACGAACATCATCCCGGGTCAGCACGCGCCTCATCCCCACTTCGATCGCGTCGTCGTCGAGGGGATCCACCAGGACAGCCGCGTCGCCGCACACCTCGGGGATCGCGGTGGACGTCGACGCGAGCACCGGAGTGTCGCGCGCCATGGCCTCGAGAGGTGGCAGCCCGAAGCCCTCGAACGTCGAGAGGTACACGAGCGCCGAGGCTTCCCGCAGCAGGACTTCGCGTTCGTCGTCGTCCACCCGATCGAGGAAGACGACGGCGCCCTCCGGCGCCCCCTCGGCGGCCTCCCTCTCGGCGACCCCTCCGAACCACCGTCCACCCGCAACCACGAACCGGTGGTCGCCCAGCGCCGGAGTCGAGGCTCGCAGCCGCAGGAACGCAGCGATCGCCCGGGGCACGTTCTTCCGGGGATGGAGATTCCCGAGGTAGAGGAGGAAGGGCGGCTCCACCCCGCGTTCGGCCAGGCGCAGTCGGGCCGCGGGACTGGCCGGCTGCGGCCGATCGATCGTCAACGGCACCACGGAGACCTTCCCCGGGGGCAGGCCATAGGTCTCGATGAGGTCACCGCGGCAGAACTCACTGATCGTCAGAACAGCGGCAGCCGTGCGGACCTGTCGGCGGACGAGCACCTCGAGCCTGGCGCGCGTCGCCCTCGGATAGGCCGCCGGGACGTGGAGGAATGACAGGTCGGTCACCGTGAGTGCCACCGGCACCGGAGATCGGAGCGGCGCGTGGGTGTTCGTCACGACCACGTCGGGTCGCATGTGGCGGTCGAGGAGCCGGTTCAACCACAGGGGCAGGACCAGGCCGAAGTGGAGCGGACCACCCCGGCGGGTCACCCACTCCACGACGAACACCGGGTTCGCGGTGACCTCCGTGGGCAGTACCGCCCCGGTCGCGGCGAGGACGAGCACCCGGTCCTCCTGGCTCAGGACGGCCGCCAGTCCGCGCAGCTCGGCGCGGACCAGCGTCTCGTCCCCGCCGAGACCGGACCCGATCGCCGTCGCGTCGAAGGCGATGATCACGGTCGCGGACCCGCGGGATCCGCCACTTCGGGGGCGGCGAGGTCGGACCGAGGCCTGATCCGCAGGTCCACGGCGGCCTTCGAGAGAAGCACGAGCATTCCCGGGGCGATGTCCTGGTTCACGATCACGGACGTCCCGAGGACGCTCCGGTCGCCGATCGTCACCGGCCCGAACACGCTCGCCCGGTCGAGGAGCCAGACGTCGTCGCCGATCACGGGGTGACCTACCTCATCGGCCTTTCCGCTGCCCCCGATCCCGACACCGCGCATGATGCGGCAGCGGCTTCCGATGACCACGTCGCTCGCCATGGCGACCCCGACCGGATGCGGCATCACGAGTCCCGGCCCGACGACGGCGCCGGCCGGCAGGTCCGCCGAGAACAGGACCATGTTGAGGACGTAGGTGAGCCGGGAGAACGGCCGCAGTCCCCGCTCGTGGAGAGCGTTCCCGAGCCGCCACAGGGCGCCGGCCCAGAATCCGGGGAGCGTCAGGACGTCGAGCACCGCCGCCGGCCCGCGGAACACCGATCCCTTGACCTTGGCCAGTTCCGCGGCGTCGGCACGCAGCGCCTCGAGCACCGGCGGATTCGCGGGGCGGCGCTGTGTCGAGGCCGTCACCGGAACGCCCGCGCCCACCGCGACATCCAGTCGCCGAGCTGCCGGTACACCTCCCGGTAGTGCGTCGGCGTCGTGCTGGTCTCGACGAGGCTCCGGTACTCCTCCACGAAGTGCCCGAACATCTCGACGTAGGTGCCGGTCGGGACTCTGGAGGCGGCCTCGTCGACCAGGTCGTAGAACGGCATCGACATCAGGTGCATCCACTGCTCGAGGACCACGACGCGTTCGAGCCGGGTCTGCTTCGTGTGACCGACCACCGGTCCACCGAAGGACATCAGGTCACCCCGTCGGTCCATCAGCCGTTTGACCACGTAGCCGCCCCAGATGTCGTCGTGCCGACTGAGCTGCCATCCGTTGACCCAGAGGTCCGGGAGGAAGAAGTACGCGGGAATCAGGTCGCGGACGAAGGCGGTGTTCATCCCGCAGATCGGGATGTTGCCGACCGCGATACGCGGCGGCCCGTCCGGCACCCCCGGGTCACCGGGCTCCCCGCCGTACAACTTGTCGATGCCGTTGAGGTCCAGGATCCCGTCCCAGACGCCCAGGTTGAGCACCACGTCCCCCGTCGTGGGAACCTCGGTCACCCGGGCCAGATCCGGGGCACGCCACTCGTAGGGGTACCCGCGGGCGTAGACCGCGTCGCCGTTCGCGAAGGAGTTCGTGACGGGGTTGACCCACCCGTTCGGCGCGACCGGCCTCACGCCGGGGGCGTTCTCCACCCGTCCGAGTGCTCCGAGGTGGGCCTCGAGCCAGCCAGGCCGGGTCTGGCAGTCGTAGTCCAGCGCGATAACGACGTCGAAGCCCTCCTTCCAGGCGATGTAGTGCCCGATGTTCCGGCTCGCCGCGCTCTTGTGCGGCATCGCCGCGTAGTGCTCCCCCGCATACGCTGCCTGAGCCGCATAGTCGAAGTAGTAGACGTTGGGTCGACCGGGCGGGGCCAGGCGTCCGTCGCTGTCATCGCTCACGATGATCGGGACATCCGTCGGGATGGCGTCGAACAGCTCCCACGGGGGGTCGTTGGGGATGGGGACGACGACGCACACGGAGCGCTCGTCCCCGGCTCGCAGGGTCTGATCGGCCGGGCTGGGAACGGTAAGAGTGGTCACGAAGACTCCTCGGGGTCTCGGGGGCTCGTCACGCCACGCGCACGCTGGTGACGAGGTCGGGGAACTCGGCGAGCAGGTACTCCTCGAGCGCGACGCGCCACGGACGCATCGTGTTCATGCCCTGGAGGTCCAGGACCATATTCCGCATGATCTCGGAGCGCGGCCGCGGCGACGGGAACTCCGCAGCGAAGTGCTCCGAGCCCACGGGGACGAGTTCGACGTCGTCCCGGCCGAGCACCTCGAGGATCCGTGCGGCGACGTCGAACCGGCTCCCCTCGCCTCCGCAGGCCATGTGATACAGCCCGAAGAGACCCGAGTCGACCAGGCCGAGGAGGCACCGGGAGAAGTCGGGGGCGTAGGTCGGCGTGCCGAGTTTGTCGGTGACCGCGTACACCGTCGTGGCGCCGTCGCGGACCTGGTCGGCGATGCGCGAGACGAACTTGTGGTCCTTCCTCGCACCGCCGCCGACCATCCACCCGGCACGGATGATGTAGTGCTGCTCGACCGTCCGGGCGACGATCCGCTCGCCTTCGTACTTCGAGGCCCCGTACGTGTTGATCGGGTTCGGGGCGTCGAACTCGGTGTACGCGCCATCCTTCGAACCGTCGAAGACGCCCGCCGTGCTGATGTAGACCATCGGGACCGCCGCCGAGCGCGCCGCAAGGGCGACGTACTTGGTCCCGATGGCGTTCGTGAGGTACGCGTGATCCTGATCGGCATCGCTGATCTCCAACGACGTCTCCGCCGCGAGGTGCAGCACGAGGTCAGGATCCGTGGCGCCGACCGCGTGGCGGACCTGCTGGGCGTCGCGGACGTCCAGGTGGCTCAAGGACGGGAGCCCGGGGCCCCACGGAAGCGGATCGGTGAGATCGATGTCGGTAGCACGCACGTCGTGGCCCGCTCGAACGAGCGTGGGCACGAGCGCGCTTCCCAACATCCCGGCGCTGCCGGTGACGAGGATTCTCATTCGGAGGTCCCTTCCGTGGGCTGGGCGAGTGCAGCGGGTTCGGCGAGTGCAGCGGGTTCGGAGAATGAAGCGGGTTGGGCGACGGTGATCGGTTGCCCGAGGGTGATGACGGCCATGCGGCAGATGCGCCGCGACGCCGGGACTCGGCGAAGGAGCGACCGGTCGAAGGACTCCAGGCGATTCCACGCCGGGTCGGACAGCTCCACGAAGTTCTGGAGCCGACCGAACACCTGGTAGGGGGTCCAGTCGACCGTCGCGAACCAGCGCCTCATGACCGCGAAGTCCCGCTCGTCGAGTGAACGCTCGTCCGGCGTGTGGGTGTGCGGCGGGAAGAAGCGGGTGACCGGTCGCGAGTTGCGGACGGTCCGCGTCCACTCCGGGAGGAACAGCACGGGCTCGCAGAAGACGGCGATCGCGCCCGGCGCGAGGAGCCGGCCGAGGTTGGCCATCGCCAGGTCGCGGTCGAAGTGGTGGACCACGTTGTTGCCGATGATCGCGTCGTAGCGATGGTGGTCGAGACCGGCGGCGCGCGGGTCGAACTCCTCGATCGGCACGTGGACGAAGGTGGTGCGGTCGGCGACGCCGTTGACCGACGCCCGCCTCCGGGCGACGTCGAGGATTCCGGCTGAGACGTCGATCCCCACGACCTCAGCGCCCTGGAGCGCGAGCCAGACGGCGAGCGAGCCGCTCCCGGCGCCCACTTCGAGCACACGCCGGCCGTTCAGGGGCCCGAGGCGGGTCACCGCATCGGTCAGGAAGTCGACGTGCTCCCGGTTGGCGAAGGGGATCCGCGCCGGATCCACCAGGTAGTCGGCGTCGTCCCAGGTCGCGAGCAGGTCTGTCGACATCCGGTCGTACGTCTCCGCCTCGTGCGCGTGACGTTCGGCGAGGGTCAACGGACCGGAATGAGCGTGCTCGTGATCGTGGGCCGGGTGTCGCTCAGGCATCGATGGGCTCCAGGGCGAGTCGGAGGTGGGTGGCATGGACGGTGAGACGGCCGCGGGCGTCCGGGCGCCGTCCGACGGCCAGGAGGCCGTTGAGCACAGTGCGGGCCCCGAAACCGGCGACCTCGACCGCCCGGAGCCCGACGCCGGCGAGGCGTCCGTGCCTGCGGACGTACCACCGGTTGAGTGCGCGGAGCGCTTCCGGCGAGACCCGCCCGGTGGCGCGCTTGGACGAGGCGCCCATGAAGTGGGTCGCGGTCGCGTCGGCCGCGTACCAGACGTGCCAACCGGCGTCACCTGCACGTGCACAGAGGTCGACGTCGTCCATGTAGACGAAGATCCGCTCGTCGAGGAGGCCGATCTCGTCGAGCGCTGAGCGCCGGACGGCCATGACGGCACTCGAGACCCAGTCCGGCCGGAACGGGGAGCCGGTGTCCTCCGCGAGGTAGACACCCCGGCGCCGCAGGCGATCTGGGCCGACGCGATCGAGGCCGAGGAGGAACACCCCCATGGCGAGCGGGCCGGGCAGACGTCCCGCGGTCCACCGCTGGAAGGTGCCGTCGCCGTAGACGAGCCGTGGTCCGACCACGGCCGCCCTCTCGTCCTGCCGGAAGTACCGCAGCAGTGTGGTGATGGTGTCGTCGCGCAGCCGCGCGTCCGTGTTCACGAGCAGGACGACGGGTGCTGCGCTCTCCCGGATCGCCTGGTTGTTGGCGCGGCAGAACCCGACGTTCTCCGCGTTCGCGATCACCCGCACGTCCGGCCACGCGTCGCTCAGGTGCTCGACCGACCCGTCCACCGAGCCGTTGTCGACGACGACGATCTCGTTCCGGAGGCCGGGCGGCGTCGCCGCGCGGACACTGGCCAGGCAGTCGTCGAGGAGGCCGACCGTGTTCCAGTTCACGATCACGGTCGTCAGATCGCAGTCGAGGGCTGTCAACCCGTCACCTCACATCGACGTCGAAGTAGTTGTGCACGGGATCGGGCTGGATCAGCCGCGGGGCGCCGTCGCCGTCGGCGGGCGCGCGGTAGAGGCCGATGACGTTCCCCGCCGCCGCGAGGTAGAGGACCCGGTCGGCCTCCGGCGTCACGACCGGACCCCAGGCGGGCACCTGTGCGCTCAGGACCGTCTCGCCGTCCCCGCCACCGTCGAGCGGGATCCGCACGACGCTGCCGCCCTCCGCCCGTTCGCTCACGTAGACGAGCGATTCGCCGTCCGGGGACCATGCGGGCATGCTCGCCGCGTCGTCGGCGGAACTCAGGGCCTTCACGTCGAGTCCCGTCTCGGCATCCATCGAGTAGATCGACCGGAGCCCACCTTCCGTCCACGCGAAGGCAAGCCGTGAGCCGTCCGGAGACAGGCTCGGCTGGCCGTCGTCGGTGGACACCGCACCCGCAGTCGCATTCGTGAGGTTGACCACCGCCCCGGTTCCGAGGTCGATGCGCAGCAGGAAGGACTCACCCGTCAGCGTGGACGTATTCGTCACGATCACGGACCGGCCGTCCGGCGTGAGCACCGGGTTGGTGTTGCCCCGCGCGTCCCCGGCCACCAGGCCGTCCCGCCAGTCCTCGATCCACGGGTCGGTCACTTGCCGGACCGATCCGTCCGGCGACCGGACGAAGACCTGCCGCCTCGAGAAGTTGGGGTCGAGATCTGCCACCCGGTCGGCGCGCAACGCCGTCGCCACCGGGTCGAGCGCATCCAGCGAGACGTGCTCTCGTCGGGTCTGCCCGGCCGGAGCGGCCGGGTGCGGGTCCTGGGTCGGCCCCTCCGGCACCTCGGCGGTGAAGACGATCGTCCTGCCGTCCGGACCCCAGGACGCCTCCAACGGCTGGAGGTCGTGCTCGAGCGGGATCTCTGTGCGGTGCATGAGGTCCGACGACGCCGACATCAGGTAGCGGGTGCCGTCCGGACGGGCTGTGACGACGAGGAGCCGGGAATCGCGCGTCTCGGTACCGATGTGACCGGTCGACGTCGAGGCGCCCCCGGTCTGAGTCCAGTCGAACCAGTCGATCGCGAGGTCGTCCCGGCTGAGGATCAGGCGCGGATTCCCGCCGTCGACGTCGATCGCCGCGATGACCGTGTGCCGGTCGTCGATGGCGCCGGTGAAGGTGACCGAGTGACCGTCGGGCGTGAACCTCGGCACGAATCCGGACATCTCCTGGACCTCGCACGGGTCCTCGACGGATCGGACCGTGCAGTCGGCACCCTCGGTGAGCACCGTCTCCTCGCCGCCATGGCGAGGCCGGACGACAATGTTCCAGTCGCCGGGCTTGACCGTGGAGATGTCCCCGTTCTCCTGCGACGACGGCGTGCCGGACCCACGGTAGGAGGCGATGACGATCTGCGAACCGTCGGGAGACACGCCGGGGTCGGTGTTGAACCAGGCGTCGTCGGTGACGGTTCGCCGCACGGACCCGTCGGGGTCCATCTCGGCGATCGCCGCACCGCTGGCCCCCTGGGTCCAGACAAAGACGATCCCGTCGCCCTCGGCGGTCACGAAGGGGTCTGAGTCGAACCCGCCCACGGGCACCGTCTCAGCGGTCAGGTTGGTGCTCTCTCCCGTCGCCAGGTCCATCTGGAAGAGCGCGACCTGCGGGAACCACGGCGCCGTCCCGGTGAAGACCACCCAACGGCCGCTCGGGTCAACCGACGGCTGGCCGATCCGGAAGTCGAACTCCTGGAGCACCTGCGGGTCCGACCCGTCGGGGTTCATCAGAGCGATGGACTCCGGTGAGCCGGGAGGGCCGGACCGCACCGTGTAGACGATCTTGGTGTTGCCGAATGCCCAGCGCGGCCAGCTGTACAACCTGCCGTCGTCGGGGGTGATGCGGCGCACACCGCTCCCGTCCGCGGCCGCCGTGTAGATCCCGTGGGCGCCGGTCGCGCGCTCCACCGCAGTGAAGACGAGCGCAGCCGACGCCGCCCCCCGGACGGCCGCTACGAGCCGTGCTCCGGCGGCCGCCGCGCCCGTGCTCGCGCCCGGCGCGATGAGGAGCCCGCCGACGGCGAGGATCGCGATCGCCCCGGACGCGCGAGCCGTCCGCAACCGACGGCCGGCCGTCGCACCGGGCCGGGCCGAATCCCGTGCCGTGCCGCCGGCCCCGAGGTGGACCGGCTCCGACCGAACCGGTCCCGACCGAACCGGTCCCGACCGCGGGGCGATCTCCGAGCGGCGACCTCCCCACGCCGGCCACGGCATCCCGGACTGCCGCGCGGCCGCGACGGCGAGTCCGGCGAGCAGCCAGTACAGGGCGAGCGGGATGTCCTGCCGGAGGGAGAATCCGAGGATCTCCTCGATCATGAGGAACGCCATGGCCGCGGCGATGCCGACGCCGAGGGTTCCGTACAGCAAGTCCCGGCTTCGGGCCAGCCGCAGCGCGACGTCGTACATCGCGACACCCACCAGAACCAGGCCGGCGAAGCCCACGATCCCCGTCTCCGAGAGGACCAGGAGGTAGAGGTTGTGGACGGGGTGACCGAAGAAGATCACTGGATTCGCCTCGTACCGCGGGAGCACCACTTCGTGGTTGTTCAGGCCGACGCCGAGCAGGAGGTGGTCGTGGATCATCCGGGCCGCGATCTCGTTGAGTTCCAGACGCGAGTCCACCTCCTCGAGGAAGTGACCCGTACGGAAGTTCTCGACGAACTTCTCGCTGATCCGACTCCAGAAGACCGCCGCGAACCCCGCTCCGATCAGGGCGATCCGGCCGATGGTCGACAACTGGATCCAGCCCCGCCGCAGGGCCACCGCGACCACGACAGCGCCGACCATCAGAGCGGCGACCAGCGAGGCTCTCGTGTGCGCGAACCACATGCACGCGAGGCAGGCACCGACGACGCCGGTGGCGACGACCTTCGTCAGGGACCGCCGCAGGGCCAGCGCGAACGCGAGCGCCACCATCGCGACGGTCCCGAGCGCCGCGGCCATGAAGACGGGATGGATGATCGTGCCGAAGGGCCGCCCGATCGCGCCGGAGTCCGTGACCCGGTCGCCGAGTTGGGTGGGCACGCCGAGGAACGAGAGCCCGAGCACGCCGCCGGTGCGCCATTGCAGGACCACGACGACGAGTTCGACCGCGACGAAGACCACGAGCCCGGCGAGAAGCGCCCCGATGTGCCGACGAGTTCGGACGCGCACGGCCACATAGAGGAAGAGCAGGTACATCCAGCCCATCCGGACCAGTTCCGCCGCGGAGTGGCTGAGGCTCGGCGCCACGAGGAGGCTCGGGAGGAAGAGCGCGACCCCGGCGAGCGGGATCCAGACCGCCGGTTGGCGGATCGCACGCCGGACGTCGGAGACGAGCGTGCCCTCGCGCCACCAGAGGGCGTAGAGCAGCACGATCATCAGGTCGAAGGTGGTCACGTACACCGCGATCGCCCCGCCCGACAACTGCGTGTCCTGCGGGCCGATCGACTTGTGCAGCACGATCGTCAGCGACGCGACGGCAGCGAACGTGAAGAAGACAGCCCGGTCGCGCACGTAGGTCAGCAGCCCGACCAGCGCGATCGCCCCGACGACCGCCACGAGACCCTTCATGCCCAGAGTGGCCGCCATCCAGGCGATCGCGGCCCCGACGGCGCCCACGAGGAGCGCCCCGGTCACCTGCCGCGGCCCGGAGGTCCCTCCTGTCCCAGGCCCGGCGGCCCCTTGGGTGACCGTGCCGGCGACCCGTGCGCGCGGCCCACGAACGCCGTCAAGGGCACGAACGCCGTCGGGGGCACGAACGCCGTCGGGCGCGCGACCTCCGGGGCCGGAGACCACCTCGAGCACGAGCGGCCACACCAGCACCGCGGTGACGCCGAGGACGAGCAGTGCCACGACACCCGCGATTGCCATCGTGCCGCGTCCGGCGACCACGAAGGCCAGACCGGCAGAAAGCACTCCGAGCACCGCAACCATCGCGACCCCGGCCGCTCCCGGGCGCGCAGCGCGTGGACGCTGCCCCGCGCCGGGGTTCGGCGCCGTCTCCGGCGGGAAGATCCGCGCGAGCGCCGCGATCACAGGCGGGCGCAGTTCCGCACGCAGTGCGTAAGCGAGCGCGGCGGCCGCGATGAGCCCGCCCACCACGTAGAGAGCCGACGTCCCCAGCCGGGCCAGGCCGAAGGCCGCAACCGCAGCGACGAAGGCCCAGATCACCACGGCGCCCCAGCCCGCGCCGGCGCGGCGGGCCGTGCCCGCGGGCGCGCTCACCCGTGACCTCCCACGGGAGCAGTCGGCGTCGGAGCCGGACGCCGCGGCGGCGTGGTCCGGTAGGCACGTTGGGTGTGGTGGAGCATGACCTTCCAGTAGCTCCACTCGGCGAGCCGGCTGCGCCGGTCCACGGACTCCAGCCGCGGTTGGAGCACGGGAACCGTGAAGCGGTTGAAGAGCGCGGTGCGCACTGCCATACGTGCCATCGCCCGTGGCGACGCCGCCCGGGACAGCACCCCGTACCGCTCGAGCAGGTCTCGCTCGGGAATGAGCACCTCGAGGTCCCGCAGCCCACGACCGATCGAGGCCTGCAACCGGCATGCGCTCGCGAGGTCGTGCGGGTGGTAGTGCTCACCCCAAGCCCGCGGCTCGTAGATCACCTGGTAGCCGGCGCGCGTCCACCGATACCCGAGCTCGACGTCCTCGTGCCCGATCTCGGCCCAGTCCTCGTGGAACACGAGGTTCCGTTCCAGCAGCACGCGCCGCGGCATGCTGAGGTTCATCGACCAGTGGTAGCGGTAGGACACCGGCAGTCCGGCCCTGTCGGTGATCTCGTGGTAGGCAAACGGCTGGTACCACTCGATGAAGGGCGTGCGTGGCATCGCCGACGACTGCTCCACGAGGCCGACCACCGCCACCGGGTCCTGGTACCGCGCATGGGCCGCGACGTGGGTTCGGACGAAGTCGGGCCGCACCCAGACGTCGTCGTTCATGAAGATAACGAGGTCGCCGTCGGCCGCGCGGAGCGCCTGGTTGCGCTTGACCGCAGGCAGGCGTTCGCCACTGGCGAGCAGACGGACGTCGACGTCCGATTCGGCCGACATGCGCCGGACCATGTCCGGCGTCTCATCCGTCGAGTTGTCCGCGACCAGGATCTCGAGGCGGTCCCGCGGGTACTCCTGCGCGAGGAAGCGCTCGATCGTGGTCCGCACCACGTCCGCCCGGTTGTAGGTCGGGAAGATCACGGAGACCGACGGCGACGCGGGTGTTGCCTGTGGGGTCGTCATGCGATGGCCTCCCTGATGGTGCGGTGGAAGCCGAACCCGACGGCGGCGAGCAGGTGCGCGGCCACGGCGAGGAGCCCGGCGAGGATCCACGGCACACCGAGCGACGTCAGGACCGCCACCACGGCGAGCGTGACGAGCGCAACGAGCAGCGCGCGAGCGATCCAGGCCGGGTCGAGGCTCACGGCCATCCGGCCGTGGACCGCCACCGTCGAGGCGACCAGCACGAAGAGGGCGGTGGCGAGGGCGGAGATGGCCGCGCCGACCACGCCGATGATGCTGACGAGCACGCCACACAGCACGAGTGCGAAGGCCAGGGCGGCGAGGTTGTACCGCAGGATCAGCCGTTGGTAGCCGCCGGAGAGCAGCACGAGCGACTGCCAGGCGTTGACCGCCATCACCACGAGCGCGATCGAGAGGACCTGAAGCGGTCGGACCGCACCGTCGTACGCGGTGCCGAAGGCAGCCTCGACGATCGGCTGGGCCAGGACGGCCAATACCGCGGGGACCACGAGCGTCGCGATGACGAGGACCTCCGTGCCCCGACGGTAGAGCGCGCGGAACCGTTCGGCCTCGTTCCCGCTCCACGCCCGCGCCGCGAGCGGGTAGAGCACGTTGATGATGACGGCGGTGCCCAGGAACAGGTACTCGATCGGCTGGTACGCGGCGCCGTAGAGGCCGAGGTCCTCGGGCGGTCGGAGGGCGGCCACCACGAACGAGTCGAGCTTGAGGTAGAGCACCCCGACCAGCAGGGCAGGCCCGAGGGGCAGCGCCTCGACCAGGATGGGACGCACCTTGGCGCGCACCCACCGTGGATGGAGCGCGAACCGTCGTCGGCTGAGGAAGACGGCGAGAACGAGCGCCACGGCGACCCCGACCACCGGGGGTGCGAACAGCCACGGCAGGGTGGCGCCCAGCGCCACGAGGACGAGGATCAGGCCGGTCTCGAGGGCCTCGCCCACCACCCGGATCACCGCCTCGTAGTGCTGGGCGAGGCTCACCTGGAAGGGGACCACGACGATCCCGAGCACGGCGTCGGCCACGATCACCAACGACGCCACACCCGCAGCGAGGTGTGCGCTCGGGGGCTGGTCGAAGAGCGCCACGGCCACCTGGCACGCGAGCACCGCCAGCACCGCCAGCGCTATCCGGATGCCGATGATCGTCCCGGCGACGGCGTCGGCGTCCTCCCCCGGCCGCACCATCTCCCGGACCGCGAGCTTGGGCAGTCCGAAGTCGGCCACCACCCCGGCCATCGTGACGATCGTGAGCACCAGAACGTACGTCCCATAGGCGTCCGGGGCCAGGTACCGAACGATGGCGAGGCTGGACACGACGTTGAGGACGAGGTGGACAACCTTCGCCCCGAGCTGGGACGACGCACTGAGGGAGGCTGCGCCTACCCGGCCGCGGACGTCAGACGTCATCGACGAACAACCTGTCGGAGAGGCTCGGGCGTCGGGTTGTGTAGCCGTTGCCCGACCTCCCACCGGCTTTGGCCGGCGCGTCCGTCCGTTCTTGCGGCGCAGCGGTGGACCTCGCCGCACCGACCGGCTCCCACTCGGGATCCGGGACGTTGGCGAGCGGCTCGTTCTCCGCATTGGCTGTTCCGACCGGGCTGCCCTCGTCCGGCGGAGCGATCGGCGAGACCTCGCGCCGACGCGCCTCAGCAGCGAGCACGGCGCCCGCCACCGCGCCGATGAGAAGGCCGAGCGCGAGGTACATGTAGCGCTTCGGCTCCGCTGGGTACGGGGGCGCGGCTGCCTCGTCCAGCCGCGTGAGATCGGTCGGCCCCTGCGCCGCGGTCAACTGGCTCGCGTGAAGCGTCCGTTCGACGTCGGCGAGGTTCTGCTGCGCCCGCGTGACGGCTGCCGCGAGGGACGCGAGTTCCGCGGCAGTCGCGTTGTCCGCGAGCGCCGCGGCGCCGTCGAGCGCACGCTGCAGCTCGTCGACCCGCGCGAGCTGGCCGTCGAGTTGCGCCTGGAGCGATCGCTGCTGGACGAGCAGGTCGTTGTAGACCGGATTGGTGGCCTGGCTGTTCATCTCGGTGGTCGAGCGGCCCGTCACGATGGTCTGCGACGAGTCCGTGTTCTGCGGAGTCGAGCGCAGGCTCGTGGAAATCGACGCCAGCTGCGCCTGCAGGTCAGCGGCCTCGGCCTGGGCCTGGACGAGTTCGGTGCTCAGGTTCTCGTGGGACGTCGCGGAGAGGACTTGGTCCCCGTCGGCTGCGGTGATCCCGTTGGCTGTCTGGAAGTTCGCGAGTTCCAGGGAGCGCTGCGTCACCTCCTGCTGAGCCTGCTCGCTCAGCGTCTCCAGCCGCGCGATGACGTCCGTCGAGTCGGTCTGGAAGCGCGAGGCGCTCGTCAGGACCAGTTGGTCCGCGACCGCATCGGTCACGGCCTTGGCCTCCTCGGGGCTGCGCCCCGACGAGGTCACCTCGAGCACGTACGACCCTGTGGTGCCGGCTGAAGAACCTGCGTTGGTGCCGAGCGGCTGCGCCGACGTGCCCTCCTGGACCTCGGCGACCGCCTTCTCGTACGGATCCACGGCGGCGCAGTAGCCCGCGGTGATGAAGGCCCGCCCGCACCGGTAGACCCAGGCGGCAGCCCCCGCGATCATCGCGATCGGCCCGGACTTGGCCGGGCGTTCGTCGAGCGCGAGATCCTCGACCACGGTCTCCGCGACTGCTCGGCTCGTGGCGATGCCGGCGTAGGTGGACGCCAGGGACTGGGAGAGCGAGGAGTCGATCACGCCGGGCTGGTTCGCGAGGTCCTGCCCCGTGCTGGACAGGAAGGTCGCATCCCGTCCGTGGATGAGGAGACGGGTGGAGGACGTGTACGTCGGGTCGACGAGGAATGAGCCGACGAACGCGAGGAGCGCGCCGACAGCCGCCACCGTGACGATCCGCCAGTGCCGGTTCCAGAGCGTCGCTGCAGATGTCATGTGGAAGGCCTTTGCTCTCGGTAGGTGGTCCTGACCGACTGGGTGAGGATCAGCAGCGTGGCGCGGCCCGCAAGGGCCAGGCCGCCGAGCCACCTCACGGGGTTCCAGGGGTGGCGGGCATGATGAGTGGCCCAGTAGCGGTAGGCGCCACGGTGGAAGAGAACGATCGTGCGCGTGCTCCAGCCGTGGCCCCGGGTGCCGCCCTCGTCGTGGACCACGACCGCCGCCGGCACGCACCAGGTGGTGCGGCCGGTTCGCGCGATCCTCTTGCAGAGGTCCGCGTCCTCCCAGAACAGGAAGAAGCGCTCGTCGAAGCCACCGACGGCCTCCATGACCGCACGGGGGAGCAGCATCGCGGCACCGGAGACCCAGTCGACGCGGAACGGCTCCTCGCCGGTGTGTCGGTCCTCGACCAGAAAGGCGCGGGACCACCGGTTGCGCGGGAACCGGCGCGTGAGGGGCGAGCGCCGGCCGAAGAGCGCGGCCGTCGGCGTGGGAAAGGCGCGCGCCGTCCGCTGGGGGGTTCCGTCGGCGTTCAGGAGCCGGGGTGCGACCACTCCCGCCTCGGGATGGGCGTCGGCGAAGTCGACGAGTCGGCGAAGAGCATCCGGGGCCACCCGCGTGTCAGGGTTCAGCACGAAGACGTAACGGCCCGACCCCCCGGCAATGGCCCGGTTGTTTGCCCGCCCGAACCCGGCGTTCTCGCCCATGTCGAATGCCTGGGCACCGTCCCCCCTGGCGCGGACCGCGGCGACCGTGCCGTCCCCCGAATGGTTGTCCGCGACGGTGACCGTGACGGCGAGTCCGGGAGCCGCAGGACCGAGGCTGTCGAGGCAGCTGAGGACGAGATCGCGGCTGTGGTAACCGACCACGACGACGTCCACGTCGGCCTGCCGCGTCCCTGGTCCCGGCTCCCCCCCACGGGCCGACCCGACGGAGACCGCCATCAGAAGGCACCCCGTCCCACCAGCACCACCAGGACGGTGCGGGCCAGGATCCGGAGGTCGAGCAGGAGGGTTTGCTGGGCGACGTAGCGGACGTCCAGGGTGATGCGCTCGCGTACCGTGAGGAGACTCCGGCCGGCCACCTGGGCCAGGCCGGTCAGACCCGCC
This sequence comes from Actinomycetales bacterium, assembly GCA_029975645.1. Taxonomy (GTDB): domain Bacteria; phylum Actinomycetota; class Actinomycetes; order Actinomycetales; family JAHECE01; genus JAHECE01. The sequence goes on along the minus strand of JARKOU010000086.1, from coordinate 17,345 downwards.
TTCGTGAAGAACAGGGCGAGGTCCTCGGGCCGGTAGTGCGAGATGAGCTGCGGGAGCTCGGGGCGGGGACCCACCAGGGTCATGTCCCCCGTGAGCACATTGATCAGGTTGGGGAGCTCGTCGAGCGTGGTCCGCCTCAGCCACCTGCCGACCCGAGTGTTCCTCGGGTCGTCCTCGAGCTTGTAGTAGATGTCACCCAGGGTGCCGGTGCGGCGGTAGTCGTAGAGCTCCGGATACCGCTCGCGGGCGTCCACCCACATCGTGCGGAACTTGTAGAACGTGAAGACCCGGCCCCCCAGGGTGACGCGCTGCTGCCGGAAGACCGCGGGTCCGGGGGAATCGAGACGGATCATCAAGGCCAGGACAGCCATGACCGGTGAGGCGAGGAGGAGGAGGAGTGACGCCCCGACGATGTCGATCGTCCGCTTCGCCACGTGGTAGAGGCGACCGCGGTTCGGGAGGTAGAGCACCTCGGCTTGGAGAAGACGCCGGTCGACGTATGCCGCGAGAGGCTCGACCTCGTCCCACAACTCGACAGCCCCACCCGTGAGCGCTGGCTCGACCGCAGATCCCTCGGCGGCACCCACCGGGCGATAGCCGTCCGCTCCCCGCGGGGCATCCCGGGTCCGCTCCCTCCCGGGCAACTCGGTGAGCACCGACATCGACTGAGTGCCGAGCGAGCGGTGCTCCAGGGCCAGGGCGCGCAGCGACACGCTGCCCTCGCTACCCAGGCCGGAGCGCTGGAGCGCGCCGTGAAAACCCTTGATCCAGGTGCCGGGAATCGGCATGCCTGGGCTCGAGGCCTGATCCCCCATCGTGCCCCCACGAGGATGAGGGGCCCCGCCCGACGGCACGCGACAGCGCAACCGAAGGTTGGGGCCGCCGTTGGCTCGTCACCCGCCGACCGAGATCATCGGCGAGGCGCCCATGCTGCCACGACTTGTGATCTACTGCACACTGGTTCCATGCCTTTTGTCCTAGTCTGCCTATTCGTCATCGTGCTAGTTACCCTGGCGCTCGTCAGGCGGAAGTAACGCGAGGGCCCCGGGCGGGGCGCATTCCAGGAACGGACGGGCGCCGCGACGTCGGTTCGCAGATCGGCATCGGAGAGGTAGTTCTATGGCGCGCCGCGCGTTGATCACCGGGGTGACCGGGCAGGACGGGATGTACCTCTCGGAGTTCCTGCTGGCGCAGGGCTATGACGTGTTCGGCCTGGTCAGAGGGCAGAACAATCCGAAGGCCACCCTCCTGGCGGAGGAGGTGCCCGACGTGCGGCAGATCGCCGGCGACCTGATGGATCCCTCGAGCCTCCAGCGGGCCCTTGCTCTCGCCGAGCCAGACGAGGTCTACAACTTGGGCGCGATCTCCTACGTCGCCTACTCCTGGGAGAACCCGCACGTCACGGCCGACGTCACCGGAAAGGGCGTCCTCAACATGCTCGCCGCCTGCCTGACGTACACCGGGGGCGACCACTCCCGGGTGCGCTTCTACCAGGCATCGAGTTCGGAGATGTTCGGGAAGGCGCAGGAGATCCCCCAACGGGAGTCGACGCTCCTGTGGCCTCGCTCGCCCTACGGCGTGTCGAAGGTCTTCGGCCACTACATGACCATCAACTACCGCGAGTCCTACGGCATGCATGCCTCGTCGGGGATCCTCTTCAACCACGAGTCGCCGCGCCGCGGCCCGGAGTTCGTGACGCGCAAGATCACGCGCGCGGTGGCGCGGATCTCGCTGGGCGTCCAGTCGGAACTCACCCTCGGCAACCTCGACGCACAACGGGACTGGGGCTACGCCGGCGACTACGTCGAGGCGATGTGGCTGATGCTGCAGCAGCCCGAGGCCGATGACTACGTGATCGCCACAGGTGTGTCCCATTCGGTTCGCGACTTCCTCGACGCGGCCTTCGCGCATGTGGGTATCGCGGACTGGAGCCGGTACGTCCGCACGTCACCGCACCTCATGCGGCCCGCCGACGTCGACCGTCTCCTCGGCGACGCGACCAAGGCCCGCACGCACCTCGGGTGGCGCCCTCGGGTCCCCTTCGAGGACCTGGTTCGGATGATGGTGGAGCACGACCTCAAGGAGCAGTGGACACTCCACGTCCGCTGAGTCCCCGTCGATGAGCCCCCTCGCCCTCGTCACCGGCATCACCGGCCAGGACGGCTCCTACCTCGCCGAGCGCCTGCTCGCCTCCGGCCACGCCGTCCACGGAGTGGTGCGACCCGGGTCACGCGGGGTCACGGATACCCGCGTCGTCGCGCACCGGGCGGACCTCGCGGACACCGCGGCACTGACGGGTCTGGTGCGAGACCTACGCCCCGACCTGGTGGTCAACCTCGGCGGGGTCACCTCGGTGGCGCAGTCGTGGATGGCGCCCGACCTGACGCACGCGGTCTGCGGACGGGCCGCGGTCGCGCTGCTCGACGCCGTGGAGGACCTCCGCCGAGCCGGTCACGACGCGCGCTTCCTCCAGGCCGGCAGCGCCGAGATGTTCGGCGACGCGCCGACGTCGCCTCAGGACGAGCACACGCCACTGCGGCCACGCTCGCCCTACGGCCAGGCGAAGGCGTTCGCCCACGTCGCGACTGTCCGGGCGCGCGAGCGCGGCGCCCACGCGAGCACGGTCATCCTCTACAACCACGAGTCGCCCCGCCGACGGGAACAGTTCGTCTCGAGGAAGATCACCGCCGGTGCGGTGGCGATCGCCCATGGGGAGACCGACCACCTCGTCCTCGGGAACCTCGGCGCGGCCCGGGACTGGGGCTGGGCGCCCGACCACGTCGACGCCATGGTCAGAGTGCTCCATCACCCTGACCCGGACGACTTCGTCGTGTCCACCGGGTTGTCCCACACGGTCGAGGAGTTCGCCCACGCGGCGTTGCGCTACGTCGGGGTCTCGGATCCGGCCGCCGTGATTCGCGTGGACCCCACCCTCGTTCGCCGCCACGACGTGGCCGTCCAGGTCGGGGACTCCACCCGGATTCGCACCCGGCTCGGCTGGCGGCCCACGAAGACGTTCGAGGAGGTCGTGGCCGCCCTGATCGAGGCGGAACTCGTCCGGCGGAGGTCGTGACGGCCACGCGGAGCCTCTCCGCGCTCCCGATCACGGCTCTCATGGGGACCGCGAAACTGCGAGGGCCCCGTCCGGGAGCGCCTCGATGCGGGTGCCGAACGGGCGGCTCGCCCGGGTGAGCCGCGCCGCGAGCCAGGCCGCATCGCTCGCCACCGCGCGCTCGAGCCGCAGTCGATGCGCCCGGAGCGGCACCATCCGCAGCCGCACGAGTTCCCCTGTCCCGGCCTCGAGCTCGACGACGTACACCAGCCTCAGGTCGCCCCGGAACTGCTCGAACCCACTGATGCCCTCGTAGTCGTTGATCAGGTCACCGCAGCCGTAGAGGATCAGGCGCCCGCGATAGACCTCGATCGGGCGCGGGTGGTGGGAGGAGTGGCCGTGCACCACGTCCACTCCCCCGTCGATCAGCGCATGGGCGAACCGGACGTCGTCGTCCCCGACCCCCCAGCCCCAGTTCGAGCCCCAGTGGACGGAGGCGACCACGATGTCGCCCGCGCGCGTCACCGCCCCCACGCGCTCCACCACGGCGCGCGCGGTGGCCGGCGAGGCATGCGGGACCAGGTTCACCCCGGGACGGTCCGGACCCGCCGCCCACGACGCCGGGACTCCGCTGGACAGCATGCCGAACGCCAGGACCACCACCCGTCCCGCGGTCCTGGGTACGGCGGGGAGGTCGACGACGGCGGGGCGCGCCGCGGCGTCGTCGCCCCGGCCAGCGCCCGCCACCCGGAGCCCCGCCCGCTCGAGCACGTCGAGCGTCTCCACGAGCCCGCGGGCGCCGAAGTCGAGCACGTGGTTGTTCGCGAGGACGCACACGTCCGCACCTGCGACGGCGAGCGCCCCCACGTTCCGCGGACTCATCCGGTAGCAGACGGCCTTGCCGGGCGCGAAGTCGTCGCTGCGGGTGATCGCGGTCTCGAGGTTGACCACGCGCACGTCAGGCCCGGCCTCGGCCAGCACCTCCAGCGCCTCGCCCCACGGCCACGTGTCTGCCACCGGGTGCGGGATCGCTCCGCTGCGCGCCTCCGCGAGCGCGACGTACTCGCGCGCGTCCGTGACCCACTCCTCGCGCAGCGCGGGATCCCCCGGATGGGCCAGGACCTGGTCCACGCCGCGACCGAGCATCACGTCCCCGCACAACGCGAGCGTGAGGGTGCCCACGGTGGTGCCCACGGAGGGATTCTCGCGCAGCGGCAAGTCGGGCGGGCGCCGACGTGGTCGGGCGGGCGCGAGATAGTCGCCCCGGACCGAGGTAGTCGGCCGGGCGTGAGGTAGTCGCTTCCAGGCGACTGCCTCGCGCCGAAGCGACGACGCCGCGGCGTACCCGACCCTCCGGCTCAGGGGACTCGATCGTCCAGGCCGCGCAGAACGGGCAGGAAGTCCACCACGACCGCGGTGACCACCAGGGCAACGGCGACGCCCACGAACGCGGGCGCCACGCCGAACCGCTCCACCGCCACGCCCACGAGCAGCTGCCCCAGCGGCGGCGCCGCGTAGTACAGCGCGAGCTGGACCCCGTACACCCGCCCGTGCAGGTGAGGCGGGAACCGGTCCTGGACCAGGCTGTTGAGCAGGGGTTCCATCGGACCCCAGCCGAGCCCCAGCAGGAACGCCGGGACCAGCATGAGAGCCGGTGGGGGCAGGAAGGCGAGCGGCACGTACGCCACGCAGGCGAGTGTCAGGAAGACCGTGGCGATGCGGTACCGGCTGAGCCGGGCGGCGATCCAGCCGTAGCCGAACGCGCCGAGCATGCCGCCGGCCGCCAGCGCGGAGAGCGTCAGGCCGAAGGCCTCCGGCGCGTCGAGGGCCTCGAAGTGGACGGGGAGCAGGACCGATTCCGTCGGCAGGTAGATGAGGGTGACGACGGCGACCGCGACGGTGAGGATCCACACCGGACGGTCGGCGACCAGGGCCTTCACTCCCCCGGCCACGCTCGCGCCCAGGGACTCGTGCGGCGCCGGGGCGCCTTCGCCCTCGCCCTCGCCACCCCCGCCGCCACCGCCGGCCCGCGCCCGGTCCGGCACCCGCAGCAGCGCGACGGCCGCGGCGGCCAGCGGGAAGGCGCCGAACGCGAACCACATCGCATCCGCCGCCCCGACGCTCGCGATGGCGAACGCCCCGAGCATGGGCCCGATGACCCAGCCTGCCGCGAAGATCCCCTCGTGGAGCCCGTTCACCTGGTCCACCGAGGCGCCGGACGCCCGCGCGACGTCCGGGATGAGCGCCTTGCGCGCGGTGTAGCCGGCCGGGTCGAACGCCGCCCCGAGCACCGTGAGCGCGAGGATGGCGCCGAGGTCGAGGCGGCCGACGCCGTCGAGCAGCGGGAAGAGCAGCACCGAGACCGCACTGAGCAGGTCCGAGGCCACGGAGACGGTCTTGCGCCCGAGGCGGTCGACGGCGGCCCCCACCAGCGGGGCGACGACGATCCCCGGGAGCCCGGCCAGGGCACCGGCGAGGCCGGCGGCCGCGGCGGAACCCGTCCGGTCGAGGACCAGCCACGGGATGACGATCATGACGAGGGCGTTCGAGACGCCGCCGATCAGGTTCGCGGCCTCGAGGAGGACCAACGGCCGGCGGCTCACGCGACGATCCTGCCCGCCCTGGGTCCCGGTTTCCACGGCATTGCCGTGGATACGCTCGCCGGGTGAGTCCCGATCGGTCCTGCCTGGACGGCAACGAAGCCGCGGCCCGCGTGGCCTACGCCCTCAGCGAGGTGGTGGCGCTCTACCCGATCACGCCGTCCTCGCCCATGGGCGAGCACTGCGCCGACTGGGCCGCGGCCGGCCGTCCCAACCTCTGGGGCACGGTCCCCGAGGTGTTCCAGATGCAGTCGGAGGGCGGCGCCGCTGGCGCGATGCACGGCGCCCTCCAGAAGGCCGCCCTGGCCACCACCTTCACGGCCTCGCAGGGCCTGCTGCTCATGGTCCCCACCATGTTCAAGGTCGCGGGCGAGCTGACGCCCGCCGTCATGCACGTCGCGGCCCGCACGGTGGCCACGCACGCGCTCTCGATCTTCGGCGACCACAGCGACGTGATGCACGCCCGCACCACCGGCTGGGCGATGCTCGCCGCCGGCTCGGTCCAGGAGGCGCACGACTTCGCCCTCGTCGCGCACGCCGCCACGCTGCGCAGCCGGGTGCCGTTCCTCCACTTCTTCGACGGCTTCCGCACCTCGCACGAGATCGACAAGATCCACGTCCTGTCCGAGGAGACGATGCGCGCGCTCGTCCGCGAGGAGGACGTCGCGGCCTTCCGCGCGCGCGCTATGACCCCCGAGGCGCCCGTGCTGCGCGGCACGGCCCAGAACCCGGACGTCTTCTTCCAGGCCCGGGAGGCGGCCAACCCCTTCTACGACGCCGTGCCGGGCGCCGTCGCCGAGGTCCTGGACGAGTTGGCGCAGCGGACCGGGCGCCGGTACTCCCTCGTGGACTACCACGGCGCGCCCGACGCCGAGCGGGTGGTCGTGGTCATGGGCTCCGCGGCGGGCGCCGTCGAGGAGACGGTCGACGCCCTCAACGCGGCCGGCGAGCGCGTCGGCATGGTCCGCGTCCGCCTCTTCCAGCCGTTCCCCGCCCGGGAACTCGTGGCCGCGCTGCCGCCCACCGTCCGCGCGATCGCCGTCCTCGACCGCACCAAGGAGCCCGGCGCCGTCGGCGAGCCGCTCTACCTGGCCGTCCTGGCCGCGCTCGTGGAGGCCGGCGTCCCGCTGCCCCAGGTGATCGGCGGCCGCTACGGCCTGTCCTCCAAGGAGGTGGCGCCGTCGGCCATCAAGCCGGTCTTCGACCACCTGGCCCACCCGGACGGCAGGCGCCATGTCACGATCGGCATCGTCGACGACGTCACGCACCTCTCCCTTCCGCTCGACCCCGACTTCCGGGTCCCCCGGCCCGACGGCGAGGTGCACGCCGTCTTCTTCGGGCTCGGCTCGGACGGGACCGTGGGGGCGAGCAAGTCCTCCGTGCAGATCATCGGCGAGCACACCGACCTCTACGCCCAGGGCTACTTCGTCTACGACTCCAAGAAGGCCGGCTCCGTCACCGTCTCGCACCTGCGGTTCGGGCCCGAGCCCATCCGCTCCACCTACCTCATCGACCGCGCCGACCTCGTGGCCTGCCACCAGTTCACGTTGCTCGAGCGGATGAAGGTGCTCGACCACGCCCGCCCCGGCGCCACGCTCCTGCTCAACACGACCCACCCGGCCGAGCAGGTCTGGGACCACCTGTCCGCCGCGGCCCAGCGCCGCATCCTGGACCTGGGCCTGGACGTCTGGGTGATCGATGGCTACCGCGTGGCCCGCGAGGCGGGCATGGGGCGGCGGATCAACACGGTGATGCAGCCGTGCTTCTTCGCCCTGGCCGGCGTGCTGCCGCCGGAGGAAGCCGTCGCGCACATCAAGGCCGCAGTGGAGCGGACTTACGGGCGGCGCGGGCGGAGCATCGTGGAGCGCAACCTCGCGGCGGTCGACGCCGCGCTCGGCGCGCTCCATCGCGTGGTCGTCCCGGCCGAGGTGACCGGCGGCGTCGCCGAGGGCCTCGCCATCCCGGACGACGCCCCGGACTTCGTCTCCCGCGTCACCGCCCGCCTGCTCGCCGGCGAGGGCGACCTGCTACCGGTGAGTGCCCTGCCCGTGGACGGCACGTTCCCCACGGGCACGGCCCGGTACGAGAAGCGCGCCATCGCCGCCGAGATCCCCATCTGGGACCCCTCCATCTGCATCGACTGCGGCAAGTGCGCCATCGTCTGCCCCCACGCGGCGATCCGCATGAAGGTGTTCCCGCCCGCGGCCCTCGACGGCGCCCCCGAGGACTTCCCCAGCAAGCCCTTCAAGTCCCGCGACCTGCCGGGGCACCTGCTCACCGTTCAGGTGGCCCCGGACGACTGCACCGGGTGCGGCGTCTGCGTGGACGTCTGCCCGGCCCGGTCCAAGACCGAGGTGAAGCACAAGGCCATCAACCTCGAGCCGGCCGAGGCCCACCGCGACGTCGAGCGGGAGCGGTGGGACCACTTCCTCGCCATCCCGCCGCTCGACCGCACCGCCGTGGCCCACGACACGGTCAAGGGCTCCCAGGTGCTCGAGCCGCTGTTCGAGTTCTCGGGCGCGTGCTCGGGCTGCGGCGAGACGCCGTACATCAAGCTGGCCACGCAGTTGTTCGGCGACCGGATGGTGGTGGCGAACGCGACCGGCTGCTCCTCGATCTACGGCGGCAACCTCCCGACGACGCCGTGGACCACCACCGCCGAGGGCCTCGGCCCGGCGTGGAACAACTCCCTCTTCGAGGACAACGCCGAGTTCGGCCTCGGCATGCGCATCGCGATCGACACGCAGGAGCGCCAGGCCCGCGCCCTCCTCTCCCGGCTGGCCGGCGCGCTCGGGCCGGACGGGCCCGGGCTCGTCGCGTCGATCCTCGGGAACCCGCAGCGAACGGAGGCGGAGGTGCTCGAGCAGCGCCGCGCCGTCGCCCGCCTGCGCGAGGCGCTCCTCCCGCTCGGGGACGGTGCGACGTCCGACGTCGGTCCGCTGGTCAGCGCGGACGTCCGGCACCTGCTCGCCCTCAGCGGCGCGCTCCTGCGCCAGAGCGTGTGGATCATCGGCGGCGACGGCTGGGCGTACGACATCGGTTTCGGCGGCCTGGACCACGTCCTGTCCAGCGGCCGGGACGTCAATGTGCTGGTCCTGGACACGGAGGTCTACTCCAACACCGGCGGCCAGGTCTCCAAGGCCACCCCCCGGGCCGCCGTCGCCAAGTTCGCCGCGGGCGGGAAGGCCACGGCGAAGAAGGATCTGGGGGCGATGGCCCGGGCCTACGGCGACGTGTACGTCGCGCAGATCGCCCTGGGCGCGAACGATATGCAGGCCACCAAGGCGCTCGCCGAGGCGGACGCCTGGCCGGGGCCGTCGCTCGTGATCGCGTACAGCACGTGCATCGCCCACGGGATCGACATGACCACGTCGATGTCCCACCAGAAGGATGCCGTCCGCAGCGGCTACTGGCCGCTGTACCGCTACCAGCCCAGCGAGGAAGCGGAAGAGCAGCCCTTCCGGCTGGACTACCGCAAACCCCAGATCCCGGTGCGCGACTTCGTCGCGGCCGAGGCGCGCTTCGCGATACTGGAGCGCACGGATCCGGAGCGGGCGAAGGAGCTCATCGGGCAGCTGCAGGCCGACGCCGACGAGCGCTTCCGCTACTACGAGCAACTCGCGAGCATCCGGCGCACGGCGATCGGCATGCAGGGCACGCAGGGGACACAGAGCGCACCGAGCACGCAGGGCACACCGGGACCGACGAGGAGGACCTGAGATGGCCGACCTGACGACCACGTACCTTGGCCTGCGCCTGCGCTCGCCGATCGTGGCCTCGGCGTCCCCGCTCAACGCGAAGCCGGACACCGCGCGCCGGGTCGAGGACGCCGGCGCGTCCGCGCTGGTGCTGCCCTCGCTCTTCGAGGAAGAGATCCTGCACGAGGAGGTGGAGCTCACCCGGGCCCTGGAGACGGGCTCCGAGGTGTTCGCCGAGGCCCAGGACTACTTCCCGCACGTCGCCACGTACGCCGACGTCGGCAACCGGTACCTCGACCGCCTCGAGATGATCAAGACGCAGTCCTCGATCCCGGTGATCGCCAGCCTCAACGCCGGCGCCCCGGGCGCGTGGGCGCGGTACGCGCGGTGGCTGGTCGACGCCGGGGCGGACGCCCTGGAGCTGAACCTCTACCACGTGGCCGCGGACCCCACCCGCTCGGCGGCCGACGTCGAGGCGGCGGACATCGAGACCGTCGCCGCGGTGCGCGCCGAAGTGGACATCCCCCTCGCGGTGAAGTTGAGCCCGTTCTACTCGGCGACGGCGAACGTCGCCGCCCGGATCGTGGCGGCCGGGGCGGACGGGCTGGTGCTCTTCAACCGCTTCTACACCCCGGACCTGGATCTCGAGACGCTCGAGGTGGTGCCGCGCCTCGAGCTGAGCCAGCGGTGGGAACTGCGCCTGCCGATGCGGTGGATCGCGATCCTGCGCCCGCAACTCGGGAACCGTGTCTCGCTCGCCGCCACATCCGGGGTCGCGACGGGCGCGGACGTGGTCAAGGCGGTCATGGTGGGGGCCGACGTCGCGATGATGACGTCCGCCCTGCTGCGCTACGGCACGGCCCACCTCGCCAACGTCGAGGTGGAACTGCGCACGTGGCTCGACGACCACGGGTACACCTCGATCGACCAACTGCGCGGGAGCGCGAGCCGAGCGTCGTCGGCGGATCCGAGCGCGTTCGAGCGCGCGAACTACATCAACACGCTGCACTCCTGGACCTCGGCGCCGGAGCACCACTCGCTCCGACCAGGCGGGTAGGTGGTTCGACCCCCTCTCGACACCGCCGGGTGCTATACCGGAAACGACCCGGTCGGGCTCTCGGGGGGAGAGACGGGTGAGGCGAGCAGCGGTACTCATCGGCGTCGACAAGACGGGCGGACTGCCGCAACTGCACGACGCCGCGCGCGGGGCCCGACGCATGGAGGCGTGGGCCCTGGATCAGGGCCTGGAGCGCGACGACGTGCTCGTCTTCACGGACGAGGCGGGCCCGCTCGAGGTGAAGCGCATCAAGAAGGCGATCGCGGGACTCGTGGACAAGGCCGTCTACGGCCAGTTGCTCGTCTACTTCGCGGGGCACGGCGTCAACCTGCGACGCGGCGAGTACTGGTTGCTCTCCGAAGCCCCGGAAGACGCCCAGGAATCGGTGAACGTCGAGGGGAGCGCGGCGCTCGCCCGGCGGGCCGGGATCCCGCACGTGGTGTTCGTCTCGGACGCCTGCCGAACCGCCGCCCAGGGCATCCAGATGCAGGGCATCACCGGCAGCGACCTCTTCCCCAACGACATCGACAGCGATCTCGAGGACGCGGTCGACATCTTCTTCGCCTGCACGCTCGGAAAGCCCTCGTTCGAGATCCCCGACCCCGACGCCGCGGCGGCCGGCTTTCGCGCCGTCTACACGGACACCCTCCTCGACGGCTTGCGCGGCACGTTCGCCGAGACGGTCGAGGACGCGTCCGTGGACGGCGAGTCCGCGCGGGTGGTGCGCCCCCGTCCGCTCAAGAAGCGGCTGCAGGCCGAGATGACGCGACGGATCGCCGCCGCGAACCTGCAGATCCGGGTCAACCAGGTGCCGGACGCGCGGATCACCTCGGACGACGACGCCTGGCTGGCCCGGCTGCCCGTGCTCGCCGGAGGCGGACCCGAGCCGCCGCCGCCGGATGTTCCCCCGCCGCTGACCACCCTGCAGACGATCTCGCAGGAGATGGTGGGCGCCGTGCTACGCGAGGTGCAGCCGACGGGCCCCGGGGAGCCGTCGTCGTCGGTGCCGGCGGCGACGGACGCGCTCGAGGTCGACGCGCTGGTGCGCGGCCTCACGCGGGACCGCTCCGGGCCCGTGCGCACCTCCTTCGAGACGCGGTGCGGCTTCCGGATCGACGGGGCTCGGGTGATCGAGGCCTTCTCGGGCACCGGGCACGCCGAGGTGGCCGACGGCGCCGGCAGCTCCGTGCGATTCGCGCCCGAGTCCCCGGCTACCAGCGTGCTGCTGGTGCTCGACGACGGCAGCAGCGTGCTCGTCCCCGCGGTCGCGGAGTTCATCGGGGCGCTGCGGTTCGAGGAGGGCGAGTTCACCGACCTGGCGTACGAGCCGTCGGAGCACACCTGGCGCTGGGACATGTACCTCGAGCGCCGGGAGACGCTGCTGGGGCTCCGGGACGTCATCTCGGCAGCGGCCGACCTGGGCGTCTTCCGGCTCGAGGGCGAGGATGCCCTCGCCCTCGCCGCCCGGATGCAGTACGCGAAGGGCGTCGATCCCTCCCTCGCGCTCTACGCCGCCTACGCGTACCACGACCTCGGACGCACGAACCTCATCCACATGATGGAGGGCTACCTCGGTTCGGACCTGGGCTTCACCTTCTTCGACATCGCGCTGCTCGGCCGACGCCTCGACGGCAGGCGGGTCGCGGAGGCTCCCGAGGTCCTCCCCGCGGTTCCGCTCCTCGCCCAGGGCTGGGCGTTCCTGCAGGCGTTCCGAGTGACCCTGCACGAGGAGATCGCCGACCTGAACCGCCACGTCGCGCCGTCCCTGTGGACGCAGTTCACACCGCTCGGCACGGACGTGCTCCGCCCGCTCGTCCACTCCGGGAGGTTCCGATGACCCGCCAGCTGGTGTTCGTCCACGGCCGCGCGCAACAGCGCAAGGACGCCGTGGCCCTCAAGAAGTCCTGGGTCGACGCCTGGGCGGAGGGGCTGCAGCGCTCCGGGCTCGAGGTGCCCCTCGCCGACGCCGACATCCGCTTCCCCTACTACGGCGACACGCTCGAGCAACTCGTCGCGGGGAACGCGCGCGACGACGTCGCCCAGGTGATCGTGCGGGGCACGCCGGACGAGGACGAGCAGGAGTTCGTCCGGGCCGTGCTGGCGGAGGTGCAGGCTGCCACCGGAGTGAGCGACGCGCAGGTGCAGGCGGCCGCGGGTCGGGAGGCCCTCGAGCGCGGACCGCAGAACTGGGCGTGGGTGCAGGCGATCCTCTCGGCCATCGACAGCCACGTGCCCGGCGCGAGCGCGGCGAGCGTGGCCCTCGCGACCAAGGACGTCTACGCCTACCTCAAGAACCCCGGCATCCGGGACCCCATCGAGACGGGCGTGCGCGCCGCCGTCGACCCGGGCGCGGAGACCGTGGTGGTGGCGCACTCCCTCGGCACGGTGGTGGCCTTCGACCTGCTGCGCCGCGACGGCGACCCGGCCGGGTGGACGGTGCCCCTGTTCGTCACCCTCGGCTCCCCGCTCGCCGTCACGGTCATCCGGAAGAGCCTCGCGCCGATCAGCCGGCCCCGGTGCGTGGGGGCCTGGTTCAACGCCATGGACGACGCCGACATCGTCTCGCTCTACCCGCTCGCCGCTCCACGCTTCGACGTCCGGCCGCCCGTCGAGAACAAGACGGACGTCCACAACCCCACGCCCAACCGCCACGGGATCTCCGGGTACCTGGCCGACCCCGTGGTCGCGCGGCGGATCTACGACGCGGTGACGGGGTAGGCGTCGGCATACGCGCCCCGGGCGGGGTGCGCGCATTCGACGGGATGGACCCGCGCTACGGGACGTACTGCTGCTCCAGGGCTGTGATCACGCCGTCGGTGATGGTCAGCCAGTAGACGCTCGAGCGCATCAGGTCCCCGCTCGGGCCGGCGAGGGCGGCGAGCCAGTCGTCGAGGGGCATGTCATAGCCCTCGGGCGTGACCGTGCCGTCGGTGTGCATCACCGGACGCACCGTGATTCCGGGCTCGATCGGGAACTCCCGGAGCAGCGGGTTGTCGTTGACGATGTAGTAGTCGTTGGGCGGCGGCACCTCGTCGCCATGGGCCGCCGCGGCGGCGGAGGCCTCGGGGCCGGTGAGGAACTGGACGTAGTCGACCGAGAGCCACGTCGCGCCGGCGTCGGAGCCGCTGGCGACGGCGACGACGACGGCCGGCTGGGTCTCGACCACCGGCTCCGCGGACGGGGGCTCCTCCCCCGCCGCGGACGGCGTCGGCGGCACAGAGGGTTCCGGGGTGATCGCCGACTCCCCGGGTGTCGCCGTCTCCGCGACCAGCCGCTCGATCTGAGCCTCGGCGAACTCGAGGCGGTGCTGGACGTCGTCGATCGCGCGCGACTGCCACCACCAGGCCAGGCCTGCGCCGGCCACGAACGCCAGGATCATGCCCAGGACGATTGCCGTCGCCGCGGCACCGCGGCCGCGACGGGCGTCGCCTGGTCCCTGCCCGCCGGATCCCTGCCCGCCGTCCACCCCGCCAGTCTCCTCTCCCGCCGGACGGTCGCGCGCGGGACCCGGGCTCCCGCGGGTCGGTCGCGCGAGGGACCGGAACTCCCCCCGGTGGAGGCCGGGCGTGAGACACCCCGACGGCGGCGGCCGTGCGCCGTGGCCACGTCGTTGCGATCACGGAATGCACCCCCGGTGGCCTGCCGCCCTCTCCGCCATCGCGGTCGCCGCGCTGCTCACCGCGTGCCGGGGGCGCCGTCGTCGCCCCTCTCCCCCAGGGCTAGCGCCCCGGCCGACCGCCCGGCACGAACCTCGGCGTGCGCGCGGCGTACGCCGCATAGCCGGGGAAGCGCCGCATGAGCTGCCGCTCCTCCCACCGCGCCTTGACGTTGATCAACCCGACCAGGGCGGCGAACACCACGAGCCGAGCCACGCTCCCGGACACCACCGCGATGGCCCCCGCCATCAGGAGGAGGCCGCTGTAGATCGGGTGCCGCACGAACCGGTAGAGCCCGCCGGTGCGCAGCTGCGCGTGTGCGTTCGGCAAGGGTGCGGCCGTCAGCCCGCGCCCCAACGCCGTGCCCCCGAGCAGCATGATCAGCACACCGGCGACGCCGGCCGCCCCGGCGATCACTCGCAGCCAGAGCGGGGCGAGCCATCCGACGCCGCGCGGAACGAGCACGAGCGCGATGAGGAGTACGAACTGCGCCGTGACCAGCGCGCGCGACGTCCAGAGCGCCGACGGCGGATGCGGGTCGGGTTCGGGCATCGGGGCTCCTCCGGTGACGGGCGCGGGTCCGGCGACGGCGTCGTGCCCCCGTCGTCGGGACGAGCGTACGGGCGGCGTGACCGACCTCACATCTATACCCCATGGGGTATCGGTCCGAAGTCCCTCACCCGGCCGCTACCTGCGGCGTAGCGTCAGCGGGAAGGCACCGATCGGGAAGAGGGACGCCATGAAGATCGTCGTCGTCGGCGGCGTTGCAGCAGGGATGTCCATCGCGGCGCGGGCGCGCCGCCTGGACGAGTTCGCCGAGATCGTCGTGTTCGAGCGTGGGCACCACGTCTCGTTCGCGAACTGCGGGCTGCCATATCACATCGGCGAGACCATCAAGGAGCGCAGCCGGCTGATGCTCCAGACCCCCGAGAGTCTGCGGGAGTCCCTC
This sequence comes from Actinomycetales bacterium, assembly GCA_029975645.1. Taxonomy (GTDB): domain Bacteria; phylum Actinomycetota; class Actinomycetes; order Actinomycetales; family JAHECE01; genus JAHECE01. The sequence goes on along the minus strand of JARKOU010000086.1, from coordinate 2,333 downwards.
GACATCGACGTCCGGAACGGCGTCGAAGCCGTCGCGATCGACCGCGCGGCCAGGACCGTGCGCGTACGTGTGGTGCGCACCGGCGAGGAGTACGACGAGGCGTACGACAAGCTGGCGCTCGCCCCCGGCGCCGACCCCGTGCGTCCCCCGCTGCCCGGCATCGACCTGGACTCGATCCACGTACTGCGCCGCATCGGGGACATGGACGTCATCAAGAGGAAGGTCGACGGCGACGGCGGCAAGGACCGCACGGGCGGCGTCCGGCACGCCGTCGTGATCGGCGCCGGCTACATCGGCCTGGAGATGGCCGAGAACCTCCACGAGCGGGGCGTCAGCGTCGAGGTCGTCGAGATGGCGGACCAGATCATGCCGCCGCTGGACCGCGAGATGACGACGGCGATGGAGAACTACCTCCGCGCCCACGGGATCGTCCTGCACCTCAACACCGCTGCAGCCGCCTTCTCGCGCAAGCCCAACGGGCGCACCCAGGTGGAGCTCAAGAACAACACGTTCATCGAGACGGACCTGGTGATCCTCGCGGCCGGCGTGCGCCCGAGCGTGGCGCTGGCGAAGGAGGCGGGTCTGGAACTCGGCCCGCGCGGCGGCATCACGGTGGACACGCACATGCGCACCTCCGACCCGAACATCTGGGCCGCGGGCGATGCGGTCGAGGTGGAGCACACAGTGCTCCCGGACACCTGGCTGATCCCGCTCGCCGGCCCGGCGAACCGCCAGGGCCGCGTGGCCGCGGAGAACATGTGCGGTCGCGACACCGTCTACTCCTCGACCCAGGGCACGTCCATCGTCAAGGTGTTCGACATGGTTGCCGGCGGCACCGGCGCCTCCGAGAAGCAGCTGATCGCCGCCGGGATCCCGCACCTCAAGGTCCAGACCCACCCGCACGGCCACGCCGGCTACTACCCCGGCACCGCGATGATGCACGTCAAGGTGCTCTTCTCCCCCGACGACGGGAAGATCCTCGGCGCGCAGATCGCCGGGTTCGACGGCGTGGACAAGCGGCTCGACGTGCTCGCCACCGCACTCCGAGCCGGGCTCACGGTCTACGACCTCGAGCACCTGGAACTCGCCTACGCCCCACCCTTCGGCTCGGCGAAGGACCCGGTCAACATGGCCGGCTTCATGGCCTCCAACGTGCTGCGCGGCGACCTGAAGCTCTGGTACTCGCGGGACTACCCGGAGGCCACCGAGGGGGCGCGGATCATCGACGTGCGCGGCCCGGACGAGTTCGCGATGTGGCACCTCCCCGGAGCCGAGAACGTCCCGCTCAAGGACCTGCGTCGCGCGTGCGAGACCTGGGACAAGGTCGTGCCGATCCGCCTGTACTGCGCCGTCGGCTTCCGGTCCTACCTCGCGTACCGCGTGCTGGTCCAGCGGGGGTTCTCCGACGTCCGAACGCTCTCGGGCGGCATGACCACGTTCCGAGCCTTCCACGACGTCGCGCCGAGCGAGGTGGACTCCACGCTCCCGGTGATCTCCTACGCGGAGGCGGCGGCGCCCGCCGCCGGCCCGGCGGCCGCCACCGGCGTGCTCGTGGACCTCGACTGCACCGGCCTGGCCTGCCCCGGTCCGATCATGAAGTTGCAGAAGACGATCGAGGGCCTGAACGCCGGCGACGACGTGCTCGCCCACGTCTCCGACCCCGGCTTCCGGCTCGACGCCCCCGCATGGGCGGCCAAGAACGGGCATCAACTCCTCGAGATCAAGCCCGAGGGCCCGGGCTTCGCGGCGCTCTTCCGCAAGGGCGGTCCGGCCGGCGTCTCCGGCCCGGCGGCCTGGATGAAGGAGAAGAAGACCTTCGTCGTCTTCTCCGGCGACCTGGACAAGGTGCTCGCCGCATTCATCATCGCCAACGGCGCGGTCGCCATGGGCGATGAAGTCGCGATGTTCTTCACGTTCTGGGGTCTCAACGCGCTGCGCCGCGAGGACGCCCCGAAGGGCGACAAATCCGCCGTCGACCGCCTCTTCGGCGCGATGATGCCCGCCGGCCCCGACCAGATGAAGCTGTCCAAGATGAACATGCTGGGCGGCGGCACGGCGATGATGAAGAAGATCATGAAGGACAACAACGTCCCCAGCCTGGCCGACCTCATCGGCTCCGCCCGGGCGTCCGGCGTCCGCCTCGTTGCCTGCACCATGACCATGGACCTGCTCGGGATCAAGGAGGCGGACCTGGTGGACGGCGTCGAGTTCGGCGGCGTGGCCACGATGCTCGGCGACGCGAACGAGTCCAACGGGACGTTCTTCATCTAGACCCCGGAAACCGTAGCCCACCCATCTCCCGCCGAACCCCCACCTTCCCGCCGACGCCCCGA
>JARKOU010000082.1 GCA_029975645.1 Actinomycetales bacterium | reverse complement strand
ACCTGTACGGAGAGGTCCATGACTAGCCTCGCCGAGCGCCCGACGGGCGCGAGCGCCCCCATCGCGGACCCGATGCTCCCGCGCCCGTTCGTGGTGACCCGGACCCAGCAGGACACCCGGGACACCTACACGCTGGCGCTCGAGCCGCTCGAGGGGCCGCCCCTGGAGTTCATCGCCGGGCAGTTCACCATGCTCCACGCCTTCGGCGTGGGCGAGGCGCCCATCTCCATCAGCGGCGACCCCACCCGCCCCGGCCCGTTGCTGCACACGATCCGCAACGTCGGGTCCGTGACGGCCGCGCTGGCGACGGCACCCCCCGGGACTGTCCTCGGGGTGCGGGGGCCGTTCGGCACCGGGTGGAACGTGCAGGACGGCAAGGGCGGCGACGTCGTGTTCGTGGCCGGCGGCATCGGCCTGGCGCCGCTGCGGCCGGCGATCCTGGAACTGGTCGCCGAGCGGGACCAGTACGACCGCGTGGTGCTGCTCTACGGCGCCCGCACACCCGAGGACATCCTGTTCGGTGACGACCTCTTCCGCTGGGCCAAGCAGAACGGGATCGTGGTCGAGGTCACGGTGGACAACGGCCAGCACGCCTGGCGCGGCCGGGTGGGCCTGGTGACCCAACTCGTGGCCCGGGCGGGCTTCGACGCCTGGCACTCCCTCGCCCTGGTCTGCGGGCCCGAGGTGATGATGCGGTACTCGGCCCAGGCGCTCGCCGATCGCGGCGTGGCCCCGGAGAAGATCCGGCTGTCGATGGAACGCAACATGAAGTGCGGCGTCGGCCTGTGCGGCCACTGCCAGTACCGGGAGCTGTTCCTCTGCGTGGACGGACCCGTGCTCCCGTACGACCGCCTGTCCCCCCTGCTGGCCCGCTCCGAGCTGTGAGATGAGGCACCGATGAGCGCACCCACCCTGCACAGCCACATCGGCCATGGCGCCGAGCACGCCAAGGCCCACCACGGCAAGCCGAAACTCGCCGTCTGGAAGTTCGCCTCGTGCGACGGCTGCCAGCTGTCCCTGCTCAACTGCGAGGACGAACTCCTCGCGGTGGCGGGCGCCGTCGACATCGCGTACTTCCCCGAGGCCACGCGCGCCGTGGTCGAGGGGCCGTACGACGTCTCGCTCGTGGAGGGCTCCGTCACCACGCCTGAGGAGATCGAGCGCATCCAGCACGTGCGCGAGGTGTCCCGGAAGGTGATCACCATCGGGGCATGCGCCACGGCTGGCGGCATCCAGGCGCTGCGCAACTTCGGCGACGTCGCGGAGTTCCGCTCCATCGTCTACGCGCACCCGGAGTACCTCTCCACGCTGTCGCGCTCGACGCCGATCTCCGCGCACGTGAGCGTGGACTTCCAGCTGCGCGGCTGCCCGATCGACAAGGGCCAGCTGCTCGAGGTGCTCGCCGCGGCGATCCAGGGCCGCAAGCCGCGCATCCCCTCCTACTCGGTATGCGTGGAGTGCAAGCGGCGCGGGACGGTGTGCGTGGCCGTCGCGACCGGGACGCCGTGCCTCGGTCCGGTGACGCAGGCGGGGTGCGGGGCGCTGTGCCCGGCGTTCTCCCGCGGCTGCTACGGCTGCTTCGGGCCGCAGGACACGCCGAACACCGCCTCGCTCGCGGAGCGGTTGCGGGTGCTCGGGATGAGCGAGGTCGAGGTCATGAGGATCTACCGCACCTTCAACGCCGCCTCCGAGCCGTTCCGGCGCGAGAGCGAGCGGCACGAGCGCCTCGTCGAGGAAGGGGTGGCCCCGTGAGCCACAAGTTGACCGACGGCGGGCAGGTGATGCACGTCGGCACGCTCGCCCGGGTGGAGGGCGAGGGGGCGATGCACATCGAGTTCCGCGACGGCAAGGTCGAGGTGGTGCAGCTGCGCATCTACGAGCCGCCGCGGTTCTACGAGGCGTTCCTGCGCGGGCGCTCCTACACCGAGCCGCCGGACATCACGGCGCGGATCTGCGGCATCTGCCCGGTGGCGTACCAGATGTCCTCCTGCTGGGCCATGGAGGACGTGTGCGGCGTGAGCGTGACGCCGGAGATCCGGGCGATGCGCCGGCTCCTGTACTGCGGGGAGTGGATCGAGTCCCACGCGCTCCACATGTTCCTGCTGCACACGCCGGACTTCCTGGGCTACGAGTCCGCCATCGACATGGCGGCCGACCACCCCGCCGTCGTCGAGAGCGCCCTGCGGATGAAGAAGGCCGGCAACGACCTCATGGACGTGGTGGGCGGGCGGTCCGTGCACCCGATCAACGTGCGGCTCGGCGGGTTCTACCGGATGCCGACGGTGGCGGAACTGCGTGGGGTGCGGCCGAAGCTCGAGCGCAGCCTCGAGGAGATCCAGGCGGCCATGAAGCTCCTGGCCACCTTCGACTTCCCCGAGATGGAGCAGGACTACGAGTACGTCTCGCTGCGGCCGGAGTTCGGGTACCCGATCGAGGGCGCGGACACCGTGATCACCTCCAGCGGGAAGTCCTTCCCGGTCCGCGGGTTCAACCAGCGGATCGAGGAGCAGCACGTCGCGCACTCCAACGCGCTGCACGCGACGCTCGACGGGACCGGGCCGTACGTGGTGGGCCCGCTCGCCCGGTACACGCTGAACTTCGACCGGCTCTCCCCGCTCGCGCAGTCCGTGGCGCGGGAGGCCGGCCTGGGCGAGACGTGCCGCAACCCGTTCAAGTCGCTCCTGGTGCGCGGGGTGGAACTGGTCGAGGCCTACCACGAGGCGCTGCGGATCATCGACGGCTGGGTGGACGGGCACGCGCCGTCGGTGCCGGTGCCCGCGCGCGCGGGCGAGGGCTTCGGGGCGTCCGAGGCGCCGCGCGGCACCCTGTTCCACCGGTACGTGATCGACGACGCCGGGGTCATCGGCGACGCCCAGATCGTGCCGCCGACGTCGCAGAACCAGCCGTCCATCGAGGCCGACCTGCGCACGATGGTCCAGATGTGGGCCGACCTCGACGACCACACCCTCTCCCACCGCTGCGAGCAGGCCATCCGCAACTACGACCCCTGCATCTCCTGCGCCACCCATTTCCTGGACCTGACGATCGACCGGAAGTGAGGGTCTGGGCATGGCCCCCGGGTCGCTGAGGGTTCTCGCTGGCGAGGTCGAGGGGTCCATCGACCTCAGCGGCGAGAGTTCTCGACCTGGGCGAGTGGGGGTGGGTTCGGGCGTGGGCACCGGGGTGCGGGACATTGCGATCGCGCCGCGCGGCGTGTCCTCGGCGGGGCACGTCGGCCCGTTGAGCGGCGTCGCCGTACCGTTCGTCGACGCCGAATCGTTCGACGACGTCCAGGTATCTGGCGGCTCGCCTGCGCCTCGGAGCGCGGCCGACGACGGCGGCGCGGGGCCGGACGAGGACGCAGCGCTCGGGCCGCTGGTGGTCGGGCTGGGCTCGCCGGACCGCGGGGACGACGCGGTCGGACCGGTCGTGGCACGGCTGGTCGCCGACCTCGGGCTGCCCGGCGTCCGCGTACTCGCGCACGAGGACCCCACGGACCTCGTGACCTCGATGACCGGGGCGAGCGACGTCGTCGTTGTGGACGCCGTGTGGTCGCCGGGATCGGAACCCGGGAGCCTGATCATCCTCGAGACGGGCGACGGCGCGCCGCCCCTCCCGGAGGACGCGTGGGCGCGAACCGGCCGGGGCGGCACGCACGCGTTCGGCCTCGCCGCCGCCGTGGAACTCGCGCGGGCTCTGCGGCGGCTGCCGCCGCGGGTGACGCTGATCGGGATCGCGGCCGCCGGCTTCGAGCACGGGGAACCGCTCTCGCCCGCCGTGGCGGCCGCCGTCGAGCGCGCCGTCGCCGCGGTGCGGGAGACCCTCGGCCGCTGAGGATGCCCCGGCCCCCACAACGTCGCACTCGAACCCGCGCCCGGACCCCCGACCCCCAGAACGTGACACTCGACGACCCCGACCGGCCGAGCGCCACGAAATCGGGATCACCACCCCACGAGAGTCACGAAATCGGGCCCGCACGCACTCCCCCCGCCCCACAACGTGGCACTCGAGCCCGCGCCTGCACCCCCGACCCCCACAACGTGGCACTCGGGCGCAGGCCCGCACCGCCGACCCCCACAACGTGGCACTCGACGCCGCCTACCGGCCGAGCGCCACGAAATCGGGCCCGCACACGCTCCCCCAGCCCCACAACGTCGCACTCGAGCCCGCGCCCGCACCCCCGACCCCCACAACGTGGCACTCGACGCCCCCGACCCGACGAGCGCCACAAAATCGGGGTCACCACCCCACGAGAGTTACGAAATCGGGCCTGCACGCATTCCACCAGCCCCACAACGTGGCACTCGAACCCGCGCCCACACCCCCGACCCCCACAACGTGGCGCTCGAGCCTCAGCCCCAGCCGACGTGCACGAAGACCGCGCGGATCATGGCGAGCATCGCGTCGCGGCGGGCGAACTGCGCAGCGTCGATCACCAACGGCGTCCACCCCGCTTGGCGAATCGCGTTGAGGCGCGCGCGATCGCGGATCACCTGGCTTCGCTCGTCGTGGTACGCGCCGTCGTACTCGATCACGATGCGGAACTCCGGCCACGCCAGGTCCACGCGCGCCACGAATTGGCCGGTAGCCGTCTCGATCACGAAGCGCGTCCGCGGACGGGGGAAGCCCGCCTCCGCGAGGACGATCCGGAGCTGGGACTCGCGGATCGACTCGGCTCCGCCGTCCACGAGATCCAGCGCGAGGGCGAGCCGGCTCATCCAGCGCGCACCCGGGTGCGCGGACGCGACCGCGTCGACCTGATCCCGCCGCAGACCGGTCGTCGCCACCAGGGCATCGAGGAGCGGGACGACGTCGTAGGGGATCCCGGAGCGGGCAAGGTCGAACGCCGTGCGCGCCGGCGACGTGGTCGGGCCCAGGGTGAGCGTCACGATCTCGTCGGGCAGCAGCAGGTCACGTCGGAGCCGGATGTGCTCGCGGTTCCGTGCCCGCACTCCGGGCGGAAGCACGAGTTCCGCGGGCGTCTCAGGATCTGCCACCTGGACGCCGTGCGCCCAGAGCGCGCTGATCCCGCCGAGCACGGCCTCGCTCGACAGGACCTGACGTGCCGCGACGATGCGGTCGAGGTGCGAGACCTCGCGCCCCGCCGCGCAGTACACGCCGCGGCCGAGGCTCTGGAATGCCGGGCCGCGCAGGCGGTCGGCGGTGACGACGGCGAGACCCTGCCGCCGCGTGAAGGGACCGCGCGACAGCGCGGGCGGGATCTGCGACGCCATGGCGGGAGTCTGTGCCCGGGAGCCGACCCGCCGCCGACGCCGGATCGCGCCGCAGTGGACAAGGCGCCGCCGACCGCGCCTGTGGAGCACGCCTCGGGCCCCACCACCGGACGTCCACTGGGAGCATCCGGCCGTAGATTGACTCCCATGCCCGACGCCGGACCACCCCCCGCGCGCGAGCGGGGCACCGCCGTCGGCCGGGCCCGCACCGCTTGGGCCCGCCTGCACACCGCCCGCCCGCTGTGGGCCGCCGCACTCCCCGGGATCGTGCTCATCGCAGTCGGGCTCCTCGGCTTCGCCGTCATGCTCGATTCGGTCGTGGAACGGGACGACTTCACGATCTTCGACGAACCCGTCCTCGACTTCCTCGTCGCCAACCGCACCCCGGCGCTCACCGCGATCCTCCTGACGATCACGTTCGTCTCCGGGCCGGTGGTGCTGCCGATCGCGGTGGGCGCCGCGTGCCTCTTCTGGGGCCTGCGCACGCGCGACTGGTGGCGCCCATTCCTCCTGATCGGCGCCATGATCACGTCGGTGCTGCTCTCCCTGGCGGTGAAGAGCGACGTCGCCCGCCCGCGCCCGCCCCTCGAGGACCAGGTGATCCCGGGCGCGGAGACCACCATGTCCTTCCCCTCCGGGCACACGATCAGCACGGCGACGTTGTGCCTGGTGGGGGGCTACCTGGTGTGGTCACGCCACCGGTCCCGACGGGTGCTCGTCGCCTGGCTGACGACGACGGCGCTCGCCACCGGGGCGGTCGGGCTCAGCCGGCTCTACCTCGGCTACCACTTCGTCACCGACGTACTCGCCGCCGTCGCACTCGCGGTGGCGGTGCTCGGGGTGGTGACGGTCGTGGACCGGATCCACCTGCTCAGGCGCCGCGGCTCGCCGTCGCCGGCTCCGCCAGGGCCTCCCGGAACGCAGCCAGCGCGTCGTCGCTGAAGAGCACGAACCGCACCCGCTCGACCGTGCCTTGCTCGTGGCGCTCGGCCACCCCGCGCACCGCGGCGACGGCGATCCGCGCGACGTCGTGCACGTCCCAGCCGAAGATCCCGGAACTGATGGCCGGGAAGGCGACCGTCTGGGCGCCGACCTCAGCCGCCGCCCACAGGCTCGAGGTGAAGCAGGACGCGAGGAGGTCGGGATCCGTCTCGCCGCGGTAGGCGTTGGGGCCCACCGTGTGCACCAAGTACCGCGCCGGCAGCATGCCGGCCCCGGTGGCCACGGCGGCGCCCACCGGCAGCCCGTCCGGGTAGATCGTCCGGCGCACCTGCCGGCACTCGCCCTCGAGGCTCGGCCCGGCGGCCCGGTGGATCGCCCCGCACACCCCGCCCCCGGGAGCGAGGGCAGAGTTGGCGGCGTTGACGATCACGTCCACGCGCTCCCGGGTGATGTCGCCCCGGACGGCTTCGATCTCCACGCCTCGGATTCTCACACGGGCGGGCCGGTGCGGACCCGGGACCGGGACGCCGGATGGCGAGTGGGCCTCAGACGTCGAGGATGATCGTGACCGGCCCGTCGTTGACGAGGTCCACCGCCATGTGCGCGCCGAACACGCCCTCGGCCACCGGCACACCGCGGGCGCGCAGCGCCTCCCCTACCGCAGCGACCACCGGTTCCGCGACCGCCGACGGCGCCGCCCCGTTCCAACTGGGCCGGCGCCCCTTTCGGACGTCCGCGTACAGCGTGAACTGGCTGATCAGGAGCACCTCGGCGGGCTCTCCGGCCTCCAGGAGGTCCGAGATGGACCGCTCCCCGGGGAGGATCCGCAGTTCCGCGATCTTGCGGGCCAGCGTCGCGACCTGCGCGGCGCCGTCGTCGCTCGTGACCCCGACCAGCGCCACGATCCCCGGGCCGATCGCCCCGACCTCCTCCCCGCCCACGCTCACGGACGCACGCGTGACGCGCTGGAGGACCGCCCTCACCAGCCGCCGCCCTGGGGTGGTCGACGGCGGCCGCCGCCGTAGCCGCGGACCGCCGGCCGGACGTCGCCGAGATAGATGCCCGCTGGGACCACCGCCCCGAACATCATGAAGAGGCTCCCGAAGCCGAGGCCCAGCGGCGGCGGGATGGCAAGGAACCCGAGCGCGGCACCGAGCCCGGTGACGACCAGCCACAGGTTCTTGGTCCGCTTGCCGGCGTAGGTGAACGCCGCCGGGGGACGGCGTACGGCGTCGATCAGCGCCCACGCCTCGAGCACGAAGAAGAGCAGCGCCAACGCGAGGAACAGCAGGACCTGGAGGGAGGCGATCACGCGGCGAGCCTAACTCCCTCCCCTGACACCGTCCCCTGCCCGCCGCGGCGGAGGCTCCGGCTCGTGAGGTCGTCGCTCGTGAGGTAGTCGCGTCGGCGTCGGGTAGTCGGTTCGGAGCGACTACCTGACGCCGAACCGACGACATCGCCGCAACACCCGCCCCACGTCCGCCGAGGTACGTAGGCTCGCCGCATGACCACCTCACCCGACCTCACGCGCCGCACGCTCCTCGCCGGGACGGGGGCCGGCGTCGGCGTCGTTCTCCTGGCCGCCTGCGGTTCCGGCGGGGGCTCCGGCTCGACGTCGGACGGCGGCGGCAGCGGTTCCGACGGCGGCTCCGGCGGGATCACCGCGGGAGAGGACCTCGTCGCCCTCTCGACCGTGCCGGTGGGCGGCGCCGTGGTCGTCTCCGTCGGCAGCGACCCCGTTGTGGTGAGCCAACCGACCGAAGGCACCGCCGTCGCGTTCAGCGCCGTCTGCACGCACCAGGGCTGCACCGTGCAACCGGGCGACGGCGAACTCGACTGCCCCTGCCACGGGTCACGGTTCGACCTCGCGACCGGAGCAGTGATTGCCGGCCCGGCACGAAATCCGCTGCCGGAGATCGCCGTCACTGTGGAGAACGGACAGGTGGTCACCGCCTGACGCCGGCGGGCCCGAGGCGCGCCGCCGTCACACCCTCACCCCGCGAGCGCCGACTTCGCCTCGTCGTAGCTCAGCCCCGTGATCTCGAGCAGGTCCACGAGCAGCGAGCGCAGGAGCACCACGAGGGACTGCGTCCGCCACCCTTCGAATGCCTCAGGCCGCAGCTGCCCCCCGATCGCGCGCAGGTCCACCTGCCATCCCCGCAGGTCGGCGCCCGTCCGTAGCCCCCGAGCCAGACCGGAGACGACGACGGCGATCCGCCCCACCAGGTCGCCCAGCGCCGGCAGGTCCTGATGCGCCTCGATCGCCACCAGCGAGCGGCGGGTGACCACGCGGGCGTTGCGCATGGCCCGGTCGGCCAGCACGCACACCCGGGTCAGCTCGGCGATCTCCGCCCGGTGCGAGCGCGCCACGGGCGAGAACCGCACCGCGTCCCGTCCGGCCGCGAGCACCGCCCGCCACGACTGGAGCAGAGGTTCCGCCGCCCGCCCGGAGGCCAGGGCGTCGGCCGCGCGTTTGACGTCTCCGCGTCGCAGCCCGGCGGCGAGCATCGCCAGCATCCCGGCCACCTCGTCCAGGAACTGCTCCGCCAGCAGGTGCGCGCGCCGCCAGGAACGTCCGGGCACCAGCACGGCCACCACGAGCGCCACCGCCCCGCCGATCAGCGCGTCCGTCCAGCGCCCGAACGACCCGCTGCCGAGCGTCGCCGGAAGCACCACGATGATGATCGCCTGCAGGCCGGCCTGGGTGGTCATAATCACGCCGGGGTCCAGCAGGCGCGCGAGCAGCGCCGCCACGGCGAGCGCCACCCCCACCTGCCACGCGCCGGCCCCGAGCACGTGCCCGAGAACCTCGCCCAGCGCCACGCCCAGGCTCACCCCGATGGCCATCTCGGCCACCCTCCGCACCTGGCGGTCGCGCTGGAAGCCCAGGCTGATCCACGCCGCGGCCGGCGCGAAGAAGGGGTAGGGCTGGCCCAGCAGCACATGCGCCAGGAGGTAGGCCAACGCCGCCGCCCCCGCGGCCAGCGCCACCGGCCCGGCGGCGTGCTGCACCCGGCCCCAGCCCGGCCCCAGCACCCGACGGACCGCCGTCGACGCCGCGGCCATCCCGCTCGCCCCGGCGCCGCTCGCCCCTGCTCCAGTCACCTCAGCGCCACCCACCCGCGGACTGATCACCCGCGGACCGATCAGCCGTGGGGCCGGCGCCGCAGCACCTGGACGGGCGGGAGGTCGGAACGCTCGGGCGGGCGGGAGTCGCTCATTCCCTCGGGCGGCACGATGACCTCCTGAGCGGCGGCGATCCCGCCGACGCTCAGCACCGCGTCCGCCGCCACCGATCTGCGGACGACGGCGAGCGCCACAGGCCCCGCCTCGTGGTGCCGCGCCACCGACGTCACGCGCCCCGCCTCGCGGGCGCCGTCGTGCACCGCCGCTCCGGGCTCGGGCAGCACGTGCTCCGAGCCGTCCAGGTGAAGCATCACGAGCCGGCGCGGGGGGCGGCCCAGGTTCACCACGCGCGCCACGGTCTCCTGGCCGCGGTAGCAGCCCTTGTGCAGGTGGACGGCGGTGCGCAGCCAGTCCACCTCGTGCGGGAGGGTCCGCGCGTCCACCTCGCGAGCAAGCCGCGGCCGCCACGCCGCCACCCGCAGCGCCTCCCACGCCCACGTCCCCGCCAGGCTCGCCCCGCCGGCCTCGAGGCGGACGACGGCGCCGCCCACCTCGCCGCGCGGAAGCACCGCCAGCACGAACGGGGTGTCGCGACCGGGGTGCTCCTCGCTCGGTGGGCCGTAGGCCGCGCCGCCGGCCACCACCCCCGGCCACGGGTCCCGCCACAGCACGGCGTCGGGCGCGGCGACGGCCAGTCGGTCGGCGGCCGCGGCGCACGCGCCGAGGACCGCGTAGTCGGCGGTCACCTCGGCCACCTCCACCCGAAGCATGAACCGCATCGAGTCGAGGAAGGCCACCAGCCCGCCCGCGGCGGCGGTCTCGGTGACCAGCCACGTGGTCGCGCCGTCGTCCACCAGCGCCATCGCATGCTCGACGTGCCCGTGCGGGTCCAGCAGCAGCACCTCGCGCGACTCCCCGGGCGGCAGCCCGAGCAGCGCCTGAGAGGTGAGCGAGTGCAGCCAGGAGAGCCGGTCCGGGCCGCGCACCACCACCACGCCCAGGTGGGAGAGGTCGACGACGGCGCGGCCCGCGGCGAGCGCCCTCTGCTCGCGGACGGGGTCGCCGTAGTGGAAGGCCACGCCGGCGTCCGGCGCGACGCCGACGACGGCGCCCGGCCGGGAGAGCAGGGGGCTGCGGTAGGTCATGGCGCGCCCTGGTGGGAACCGGCGTCGGCGGAGTCGTCCTGCCGCGCGAGGCGGGCTGAGGCGTAGGACTGCATCTCCTGGCCGAACGCGGCCATGTCCATGGCCCACATCAACTCCCCGCCCACCAGGCCGTACATCCGGGTGACGGCGGAGACGTCGGCCGCGGTGGCGGTGCGGGCGACCAGGTCCGTCGCGATCTCGATGCGCGGACCCTGGACCGCGCCGAGGTAGACGCTCACGTGGCCGGAGGGCTCGGCCAGGAGCACCTCGATCTCGGTGGGCGGCACGGCACCGGCGGGGCCGCTCGCGGCGGGTTGCTGTCCGGGCACCACGCGCCAGTAGCCGGACTCCGCCGACCAGACCGCGCCGGGGGCGTACCGCACCTCGGTGGCCGCGGCGGCGGCGGTCGACTCGTCGGTCGCCGGCGCGGGGGCAGCGTCGGTCGCGGGGGCGGCGGCGTCGGTCGACTCGTCCGTTGCCGGGGCCGCCGGGGCGCCGTCGTCAGCCTCTTCGTCAGCGGTCGGTTCGTCGGCGCCGGCCTCCTCGTCGACACTCAGTTCGTCAGTGCCCGGCTCGTCAGCGCCCAGTTCCTCGAGGAGCCGGATCGTGGACGTGTACGTCAGGTAGGGGCCGCCGTCGTGCGCGAAGGTGACCTCCTGGACGAACGGCCGCTCGGGGATCGCGGGGTAGGCCAGGAAGCCGGGGCCCCGCCAGGTGCCGAGGAGCCAGGCGAGCGGGTAGACCTCGGGCGCGAGTCCCTCGGGGATGGCGAACGCCATGACGGACCTCCCTCCGGCGGCCGATGCTACCCGCCCGTCAACGGCGTCCTGCTCGCCGGCCGACTACCCTCACCGCTCGTGAGCGCACCCAGCAGCGACGCCGCGCACCCGGCGTCCGGTCCCCTGGAGGCGGCCGGTCGGCGTCGCCTCGTCATCAAGGTCACGTGCGGCGCCGAGCGCGCCGAGGCGGCCAACCAGGCCTTCACCGTGGCCGCCACCGCCGTGGCGGCCGGCGCCGAGGTCAGCCTGTGGCTCACCGGGGAGGCCTCGTGGTTCGCCGTGCCCGGCCGGGCCGAGGAGTTCGCGCTGCCGCACGCCGCGCCGCTCGCCGACCTGCTCGCCGTCGTCCTCGCCGAGGGCACCGTGACGCTGTGCACGCAGTGCGCGGCGCGGCGCGGGCTCGCGGAGGCGGACCTAGTGCCCGGGGTGCGGATCGCCGGGGCACCGGTGTTCGTGGAGGAGATCCTCGAGCCCGGCGCGCAGGCGCTGGTGTACTGAGCGACGTCGCCCACCCGCCCAGCCACGCCCCGCCCGCCCGCCCCGAGGTAGTCGCGTGGG
>JARKOU010000073.1 GCA_029975645.1 Actinomycetales bacterium | reverse complement strand
CGACGGCGCCCCCGTCCCGCCGGACCCGTGCGGCCAGGTCCGTGGCGAGGAAGGTCTTGCCCATCCCGCTCTCACCGACCAGGCCGACGCAGCCTCCCGCCTCCGACGCTCCTTCCCAGGCGGCGAGCATCCGGGCACGTTCGGTGACCCGGTCCACGACCGCGGGCGGCGCGTCGGCGTCACCCTCCGGACGCCCCGGCCCGCTCGCCCGCGGCGCGAGCACCGGTTCGGCCGGGCGCGCCGGCGGGTCCTCGAGCCGGTCGGCTCGGATGGCCTCGTGGAGCGCCGTCGTCTCCGGAAGCGGGGGGACGCCGAGTTCGCGGTCCAGCACGCGCACGAGCGCGCGGTACAGCCGCAGCGCGCCAGGCCGGTCGCCGGTCCACGCGGTCAGGCGGATGAGGTCGGCGTGTGCGGGTTCGCTCAGCGGGTCCACGCCCACGCGGCGGCGCGCGAAGTCCAGCGCGCCGGCGAGGTCGCCGTCGGCCACGGCGACCGCGACCAGTCGGCCCAGCGTGGCCGAGAGCGTGTCCCGCACCGCGTCCGCGGTGGCGAGGTGCCAGTCCTCGAACGCCGGGCTGTCGCGCACGGCGAAGCCCTCGAGGACGTCACCGGCGGCGAGGTCGACGGCGCGGCGCCAGTCACCCGGCTCCTCGCTCGCGGCCAGGCGCCGGAACTCCACCACGTCGCACCAGGTGGCGGCGCCGTCGAGCGCCACGGCGCCGCCGTCCGTGCGAAGTGCAGGTCCCACCGGCCCCATGACCGAGAGCGTCCGGCGCAGGGTGGCCCGCGCCCGAGCCCGGTCGCCGCCGGGCCACAGCAGGGCCGCGATGGCGTCCCGCCCGTGCGGGCGGCCGGTCACCGCGAGGTAGGCGAGGAGCGCGATCGCCTTGCGGGTGTCGAAGCGCAGCACCTCGCCGTCCCGCTCGACGCGGGGGGGGCCGAAGAGCCGGAGGTGCAGGTCGCTCACACGTCTCCCTGTGGGACATTCGCCGCAGAATGCGCCCGACCGTAACGCACTCGCGGGCGGCGTGCGTTCCGGAGCCCGCCGATGCGGCTCCGCCGTAACGCTCCCGGGACGGAGGGTCGCGCATGCTGGGTACCGATGACGACGGCGGGGCTCACCCCGCACCGGACGCAGCGGGAGGTGACATGGCAGGGACACTCACCGCGGACGCCCAGCAGGGCACGCCGCGCACGGGGGCCTCGGCCGGGGCGGGGGGCACCCCCGGGCCAGGTGCGACGAATACCCGGGAGGGGGCGCCGTCGTCGGGGCGCCGGCGCTGGGGGCGCCGGGCGAAGGGCCAGCCGGCCGCGGGCGTTCCGCAGGCGGCGGCGGCGATCGAGATCGACGTCGAGCCCTCCGACCCGCTGCTGCCGTTCCTCGCGACGGCGCCGGGCCCCGTGGACGTCGCGGCGCTGCCGGCGTACTCGCCGGCCGTGCGCCGCATGAAGGAGCAGGGCGTCCAGGTGGTCGTGCCGCTCGTGACCTCGGGGGAACTCGTGGGGATGCTCGCGCTCGGCCCGCGGCTGTCGGAGCGCGGCTACTCCCGCGACGACCGGCGCCTCCTCGACACCCTCGCCCGGTACGCGGCGCCGGCGCTGCGGCTGGGCCAGCTCGTGCGCCAGCAGGAGGCCGAGGCGCGCAACCTCCAGCGGATCGAGCAGGAGCTGCAGGTCGCGCAGCTGATCCAGCAGCAGTTCCTGCCCAACGAGCTGCCGGAACTGGGCGGCTGGCACGTCGCCGCGTTCTACCGCCCGGCGCGGACGGTGGGCGGGGACTTCTACGACGTCGTCGACCTCGGCGACGGCCGGGTGATGGTGGTCGCCGGAGACGTGACCGACAAGGGCGTGCCGGCGGCGCTGGTGATGGCGAGCACGCACGCCCTGCTGCGGTCCACGGCCACCACCGGGCGCTCGGCCGGGCAGGTGCTGGCCCAGGTCAACGACCTGCTCTACCCGCAGATCCCGATGCACATGTTCGTGACGTGCCTGGTGCTCATCCTCGACCCGCTCACGGGCCGCACGCAGTTCGCCAACGCCGGGCACAACCTCCCGTACGTGCAGCGCGGCGGCGCCGTGCACCAGTTGAAGGCCCGCGGGATGCCGCTCGGGCTCATGCCGGGCAGCACCTACGAGGAGCACGAGACGGTGATCGAGCCCGGCGACGTCCTCTTCCTCTACAGCGACGGCATCACCGAGCAGCACGACGCCGCGGGCGAGATGTTCGGCTTCGGCCGGACCGAGGCGCTCGTGGCCACGGCCAGGTCCGGGGACGACCTCGTGGACCGCTGCGTGGCTGCCCTGGCCGACTTCGCGGGCGCCGTCGAGCAGGAGGACGACATCACGCTCCTGGCCCTGCACCGCGGCGTCGGTGACGGCTACCGCGACCTGGTCGCGTTCGAGGTGCCGAGCGTGGCCGGCAACGAGCGCCTGGTCATGGACCGGGTGGCGGCGGTGCTCGACGGCGACCTGCCGGCCGAGCGCCTCGACGCGCTGCGGACCGCGGTGTCCGAGACGGCGATGAACGCCATCGAGCACGGCAACCGGGAGCAGGAGCACCTGGCGGTCACGGTGGTGGTCCGCCGCACGCCGGACGCGGTGACCGTGGACGTCACCGACTTCGGGCGCGGCCGGCAGGTCGAGGCCGAGGAACCCGACCTGGACCTCAAGTTGGCCGGCCTGCAGTCCCCGCGCGGGTGGGGCCTGTTCCTCGTGGAGCGCCTGGTGGACCGGGTGGAGGAGAGCACGGACGGCGAGCGCCACACGGTGCGGCTCGTCATGGGAACCGGCCGCGGGCCGGAGGACGGGGGCACCCGATGACACTCACCCACACGGTCCGCAGCCAGGGCGGCGTGGCCACCCTGAGGCTCGAGGGCCGCATCGACCGCGACGCCCTCGGCTCGCTCGACGCCGCCTACGCGGAAGCCGCCGCGGGCGCCGCCGACGTGGTGGAACTGGACTTCCGCGGCGTCGACTACATCAACTCGACGGGCATCGCGCTCATCGTCGGGCTGCTCGGGAAGGCGCGGTCGCACGGCCGGGCGGTGCGCGCCGTCGGGCTCTCCGAGCACTACCGGCACATCTTCGAGATCACCCGGCTGTCCGACTTCATCGAGATCGTCCAGCCCGTCTGAGGCACCCGCGGGCGCCGTACGGCGCCCGCCCACGAAAGGAAGAAGAAGAAGGAGGAGGTCCCGTGGCAGAACCGAAGGTGACCATGACGGTCCGGACGCTCGCTCCGGGCGCGGCCGTCATCGAGATCGCAGGTGAGGTCACCGCTGCGTGCGAAGGGGCCCTGATGTCCGCGCACGAGCAGGCGACCGACGATGGCGCCCGCCTCGTGGTGCTCGACTTCAGCAGGCTCGAGTACATGAACAGTGGCGGCATCGGGATGCTCGTCACGCTCCTGGTCCGTGCCCAGCGCCGTCGGCAGCGCCTCGCCGCGGTGGGGCTGTCCGACCACTACCGCCAGATCTTCGAGCTGACCCGGCTCGACGAGGCGATCGCGCTGCACACCGACCTGGCCGACGCCCTGGCCACGGTCTGACGGGTCGAGGGGGGATCCGAGATGTCGAACGAGCACGAGGCCACCGGAGCAGGTGCGGTGACGGGGAGCGGGCCGGTCGCCCCGCGGGACGCGGGCAACTGGGCGCCCAAGGTGGAGCGGCTGAGCGTGACCGACGACGTCGCCGCGCACGGCTACAACGTCGCCGGGCGGCGGGTCACCGGCCCTCAGCAAGGGTTCGGGCGGCTCTGGCAGCGCGACTACTGGGCCGACCTGGGCAGCGCGGTGACGCCACGCGACCTCGTGGCCGAGTGGCGGGCGCACTTCGGGGACTTCTGGCCCCGCGGCGCGCGGTTCCACGGCGCGCTGACCGGGATCGAGCCTGGCGCCGTCGCGCCGCTGGAACTGGGACCGGGACACGGTCTCTCCCTGGCCACCGGCGTCATGGTGCTGTACGCGGACGAGGAGTCGTTCACGTTCATGAAGCCCGAGGGGCACATGTTCGCGGGACTCATCACCTTCTCCGGCGAGGAGGCCGACGACGGCGGGACGCAGGCCCGCATCCGCATCCTCCTGCGCACCAACGACCCGCTGTACGAACTCGGCTGGCCGGTCATGAAGAAGGCCGAGGACGTGTTCTGGGCCGGCACGCTGCGCAACCTCGCGGCCGCGCACGGCGTGCCCGAGGTCGAGGTTGGCGAGGCCAGCGAGTGCCTGGACCGCCGTCGGATCTGGAAGAACTGGCGCAACGTGCGGCACAACGCGGGCATCCGCTCCGCGTGGCACACGCTCACCTCGCCGTTCCGGGCGTCGGGCCCGGTCACGGGCTGAGGGGACCGGGGAGTCGGCATGGCGACGGGACGCGGGGAGGGGCTGCGGCGGCTGGGGTCCGCGGCGGTCGGCGTGTGGGTGCGGGATGGGACGGTGCGGCGATGAGATCTCTGGCACATGTGATCGCGGTGTGCGAGGCGGCCGGCCTGGCGTTCCTGCTGGCGGCCGCGGACAGCACCGGGGATCGTCTGCTGGCCGTCTGGCTGGGCGTCACTCTCGCGGTCGGATGGCTCATCGCCTCGCGACTTCCGAGGCACCCGATCGGCTGGCTCCTCCTCGGGGTCAGCGGGCTGTTCCTGTTCGCGGTCCTGGCCGGCGCCGCGGGGAACGCCCTCGCGGAGACACAGCCCGGACTGGCCGCGTGGTTGCTCTGGTACGCCCGGGATGACGACCTGTCCTGGATCTGGCTGCCCGCCCTCGGGCTCATGTTCATCCACGTCCTGCTCCGGTTTCCCGACGGCCGGCTCCCCTCGCCCAGGTGGCGGTGGTTCTCGCGCCTCACGATCGGGCTGCTCGCCGCCGGCGTCGCGCTGATCGCCATGGGCGCCGGGGACGTCGCGCCGGGGCTGAGGAACCCCACGGAGGTCCCGTGGGTGCGGGAAAGGGAGTGGCTCTTCGCGTTCGTGGGGATCCCGCTCATCGCGAGCCTGCCGGTGAGCGTCGCGTCCCTCGTGGTCCGCTACCGGCGCGCGGACGACCTCGAGCGCACCCAGATCCGCTGGTTCGCCTGGGCCGCGGGCCTGGCGACCGGGCTCTACCTGCTGTCCCTCCTCGGTGCCGACGACGTGTGGCAGTCGTGGACGTTCCTCGCCTACACGCTGGTTCCGGCGTCGATCGGGGTGGCGATCCTGAGGTACCGCCTGTTCGCCATCGACCGGATCATCTCCCGGACGCTCGCGTATGCGTTGGTGACGGCGTCGGTGGTCGGGACGTATGCGCTGGTGGTGACGTCGATCTCGCGGCTGTTGCCGGTGTCCTCGGCGCTCGCAGTGGCGACGGCGACGCTCGCCGCGGCGGCGGTGTTCCGGCCGGTGCTGCGCCGGGTGCAGGGGGTGGTGGATCGGCGGTTCAACCGGGAGCGGTACGACGCGGAGCGGGTGGTTGAGGCATTCGGGGCGCGGCTGCGCGGCGCGACGGACCCGGACGCGGCGGCGGCGGACTTGGTGGCCGCCGTCGGGCGCGCGCTGCAGCCGGGCGCCGTCGGGCTCTGGGTCCGGGGCGGCGCGCGATGAGAGACGTGGACGCCGTCGTCGTCGGCTCGGGTCCCAACGGGCTGGTCGCCGCGGTGACCCTGGCCGAGGCCGGCTGGCGGGTGCTCGTACTCGAGGCGGCGTCGCAGGCGGGCGGCGGGCTGCGCACGGAGGAACTCACGCTCCCGGGCTTCCGGCACGACGTCTGCGCGTCCGTGCATCCGCTCGCCATCGCCTCCCCGGCATTCCGGGGGCTGGGGCTGGAGCGCGAGGGGCTGCGGCTCGCGCACCCCGCCGTGCCGCTGGGTCACCCGCTCTCGCCGGGACGGTCGGTCTACCTGCACCGGGACGTCGCAGCAACGGCGGCCGGGCTCGGGCGCGACGGCGCGGCGTGGGCCCGGGTGGTGGGCGGGCTCGGTCGGCGGTGGGAGCGGCTGGTCGCCGGGGTGCTCGACCCGCTCGCGCTGCCGCCGCGCGCGCCACTCGAGACGATCGCGTTCGGGGCGGCGGGGGTCTGGCCGACGACGGCGGTCAACCGGTTCGCCCTCCGCGAGGAGCCGGCGCAGGCCCTCCTCGCGGGGCTGGCCGCCCATGCCACGCTCGACCTGGGGCAGCCGATGACCACGGGTATCGGGCTGCTGCTCGGCGCGCTCGGGCACGGGGTGGGCTGGCCGGTCGCCGTGGGTGGCTCGCAGTCGATCGCGGATGCGCTCGTGGCGCGGCTGCGCTCGCTCGGCGGCGAGGTGGTGACGGGGGAGCGGGTGACCTCGGTGGACCGGCTGCCCTCGGCGCGCGCCGTGCTGCTCGACCTGACCCCGAGGCAGGTTCTCGCCGTGGCAGGGGAGCGGTTCCGTGCGAGGTACCGGGGCCGGCTCGAGCGATGGCGGTACGGGTCCGGGGTGTTCAAGGTCGACTGGGCGCTCGACGGGCCGGTGCCGTGGGCGGACCCCGGGCTCGCGGGCGCGGGCACCGTCCACCTGGTCGGCACGGCCCCCGAGGCGGTGGCCGCGGAGCGCGCCGTGGCCCGCGGCCGGCACCCGCGCCGGCCGTACGTGCTGGTGGTCCAGGCGACGGCAGCGGATCCGAGCCGGGCGCCGTCGGGCAAGCACACCCTGTGGGCGTACTGCCACGTGCCCCACGGCTCCACGGTGGACATGACGACACCGATCGAGGAGCAGATCGAACGGTTCGCGCCGGGGTTCCGGGACCGCGTGCTCGCCCGGCACGTCATGGGCCCGGCCGCGATGGAGGCGCACAACGCGAACGAGGTGGGCGGGGACATCGCGGGCGGGTCCTCGGACTGGCGGCAACTCGCGGCGCGGCCGGTGCTCTCGCTCGCGCCGTGGGCCACGCCGGATCCCTCGGTCTTCCTGTGCTCGTCATCGACGTTGCCGGGCGGCGGCGTGCACGGGATGTGCGGGTACAACGCCGCGCGGACGGTGCTGAAGCGGCTGGGGTGAGGGGCGGCGTCGTGCTCCCGATCCGGTAGTGCGCTGCGTCCAGCGCGTGGGATGCCTCTTGAGGGGGCACGCCCGTGCTGCGACCGTGCGGCCATGGGACTTCTCACGCCGGTCGTCACGGGCCCGCTGACCGAGTGGAGCGATTCGCTCCTGGTGATCGGCGCCCTTCCCGGGGCGACCGTGCGGGCCAGGACGATCGGACCGAACCCGCGCGACGTCGCGAAGTCGGTCGTGGGTGGTGGGAGCGACCGGATACCCCTCCTTCCCGGCGAGCGGCTAAGGGCCGGTGACATCGTCCTTGTCCGGCAGGCGCTGGCCGCGGAGGCGAGCGGGTGGACGCCGGACCACCTGGGCGCCGACGTCGGTGCCGTCCCGACGGACCATGCCGATCTCGCGCCTTTGTCCTTCACCTCCCGCGCCTGGGAGTGCGGTCGACGGGTACGGGTGCGTGGAGCTGTCCCCGGCGCTCGCGTGGCAGTCAGCGGACCAGGTGGCCTCCTCTCGGAGGGTCGGGCGACCGAGTCCGGCGACGCCAGGCTCGCCCTCGCCGCGCCGGTGCCCGGGCCCGGCGGTTCGATCGCCGCGCGCCAGGGGGCACCGGCCGGCTACACGCCCCTCGCCGGGGCTCCCAAGACGGCGACGGTCACCGGCGAGCAACTCCCCGTCCCCGGCGGTGGGCAACTCCCGCCGCCCGTCCTCGGCGGCGATCCGCCACGGGGATGCGATGCGACCGTCTCGATCGCCGGGGTGTACGACGGCGCGGAGGTCACGATTCTGCGCCGCTCGGACGGGTCTACCGAGACCTCGGTCTTTGACTACCACCGCCTCACCTTCGTGCTCGGCAAGCCGCTGGACGCCGCCGGCGATCGGCTGGAGATCACGCAGGCGATGCCCGGGTGCCGGGAGCGCCGAGCCTCGGAGCCGCTCAACGTGGACGTCGCGCCCGCGGTGAAGCCTGGCGCGCCGTCGGTCCAGGTGCCGTGCGCCGGCGGCGTGGACGTGCTGGTCGGCGGGCTCGAGCCGGGGTCACTCGTGACGCTCACATACCAGGGCCGCGCCTACCGAGGGATGACGCCGTCCTCAGGGACGTCGCTCGTGGCGCGTCTCGAGCCGTTGACCGGCGGCGAGACTGTCTCGGTGGTGCAGGAGCGGTGCGGGCTCGAAAGCGCTCCGGGCACCGCTGCGGTCCCCGGGATATCGCTCGTGGCCAGTCTGCTACCGGACCTCATTGACCCGTTGACTGGGTGCGCTCGCGTGGTCCGCGCCATGGTGGTACCCGGGGCGTGGGTCCAAGTGTGGGCCAGGGTCGGTGGCGGAGAGGCGCCGATCAGCAATCAGCTCCTCGCCACGTCCGACTCGGTGCAGATCCCGGTCACGCCCTACCTGCACGAGGGACAGGACGTCTGGCTGCGTTACGTCCTCTGCGGCGGGGGCGGATGGGAGGAGTCGCGGCGACACACCGTCGAAGCGACGCGACACACGGGTCCGGCGAACCTCACCGAACCCCTGGTCGAGGGCGCTCGGCACGTCACGGTCGACGCGCACCCCGGCGCCGCGGTCCGGGTCTATGCAATCTCCGGATGGCCGATCACCGTGCAGCCGATCGGCTCGGGGTTCGTCGATCCGCTCGTTCGGCGGATTGGGCTGACCCGGGCGCTGACCACGCGGGACCTGGTCTACGCGGAGCAGCACCTGTGTAGCGAGCGCCCGGGCGTCGGGGCCACGAGGACCGTGCTTCCTGGGGTCCGCACGTTCACCCTCGGCGCGCCGATCAGCCAGTTGAGCCGGCGCAACGACCCCAAGCCCCTCGTGTGCACGTCGGCCGCGGTCACGATTCGGCACAACGGATCCTGGGAGTTCACCGCCTACGTCGAGAACCAGGAGACCAAGGCGGACTGCAGTTTCGACGTTCAGTTCCGGCTGGTTGCGGTCAGCTCGCCGTTCGGCGCCGTGCTCCCAGGAGACCTGAGCATGAAGGGCGGAACGGAGGGGACCGTTCTCCTCGGCATCCCCTCGAGCAGAACGTTCAGCCGCCAGGGCAACAGTGCTGCCCTGACGAGTCCCGCCTATTGGGAAGAGGTCCTGGGCGCGAACTACGTCTTCGAGTTCGGCGCCGTCGCGTGGCAGGACTACGCGGGTTACCCCGAGGAGCCGGATTCGGAGGACCCGCCGGACGCGTAGCCGTCGGGATGCCTGAACCCGAGCAGAGCGGTGCTCATCGGTTCGCCGAACCGTCCGGTCGCGACGAGAGGTCCCGGTGGGGCGCCTACCGGCCCGGCCGCGGAGCACCATGGCCGACATGGGCATCTCAACCTCGCCGTCGTCGCGCCGTCGGACGACCCGCACCGCCGTCTGGCTCACCGCAGGCCTCACCGCGGCGTGGGTCGCGCTCGTGCTCGTCTTCCGCACCAAGTGGCCGCCCGCCATCGCCCTGATCCGCCGCCTCAACCGCGCCGCACTCAACCCGGCGATGCTGGTGCTGGCCGGCCGCGCGCGCTCATATGCCTCCGTGGTGCACCACATCGGCCGGCGGTCCGGCCGTTCGTACGTCACGCCGGTGCTCGCCGAGCGCTCCGGCAACCGCCTCTACATCCCGCTGCCGTACGGAATGCACGTCGACTGGCTGGCCAACGTGCTCGCAGCCGGTTTCTGCGAGGTGGAGCACAAGGGGGAGCGGTTCTCGGCGACCACGCCCGCCGTCGTCCCGGCTGCGGAGGCGGGGATGGCGCTCAGACCTCGCCCCCGGGCCCTCCTCGATCTCTACGGCGTGACCGACTACCTGCGCCTCGACGTCGTCGGGTAGGGGGATCTCGCCGATGACGTTCCGGGCTAGCGCTCAGCCCGGC
Organism: Actinomycetales bacterium; assembly: GCA_029975645.1. Lineage (GTDB taxonomy): Bacteria > Actinomycetota > Actinomycetes > Actinomycetales > JAHECE01 > JAHECE01. Next base: position 99 of record JARKOU010000073.1, on the reverse strand, counting down.
CCTAGGAAACTGCTGAAGAAGGGGCCGCCTGGGGGTGTGGGCGAGTCGGTCGGGGTTCGGTGGCCGTGGGCTGGGGCTTCGGGGGCCGTGGTCGTTCGG
>JARKOU010000070.1 GCA_029975645.1 Actinomycetales bacterium | reverse complement strand
GGACTGTCACCGCACCGGTCCAATGGCCGACATGCTGGCGCGCGTCGAAGCGGGCGACGATGATCCGCGCTGCCCCCGCTGCGGCGGCATCACCCGGGCGACGGTGATCCTGTTCGGCGAACTGCTCGACCCCTCCGTGCTGGACGCCGCCGTCGCCCTCGCCGGCGACTGCGATCTCGTGCTCGCCATCGGCACCTCGCTCAGCGTCCACCCGGTAGCCGGGCTGGTGCCGTACGCGGTGAACTCCGGCGCGCGGCTCGTCATCGTGAACGCCGAGCCGACGCCCTACGACCACTGGGCCGACGCGGTCGTCGCCGACCCCATCGAAGAGGTTCTGCCGCGCCTGACGCGTCCGATGGCGGGCTGACGCCCCACCCGACGACGCCTCTCCGCCTCGCCTTCCCCCACCTGCCGGCGAGGGCGAGGATCAACCCAGCAGGACGCCGTCCTTCAGCACCGCCGCGACCGTCCAGTTGGACGCCAGCGCGACGGCGTCCGCGCGTGACCCCGGCACGAGTTCCCCGACGCCGGGCAACCCCAGGTAGCGGGCTGGGTTGAGGGTGGCCGCACGGACGGCGTCCACCCAGTCGACACCCCAGCCGATGATGTTGCGGACGGCGTCCGCCAGCACCAGGGTGCTGCCGGCGATCGTGTCGGTGCCGGCGATGTGCGCCTGACCGTTGCGCACCTCGACCGCGAGCTCGCCCAGCACATAGTCGCCGTCGCTGCACCCGGCCGCCGCCATGGCGTCGGTCACCAGGACCGTGCGGTCCGGGTGTTCGCGCAACACCCACGTCACCACGTCCGGGTGCACGTGGACGCCGTCGGCGATCAACTCCAGCCACGCACGCGGATCCCGCAACAGCGCGAGCACCGGCCCCGGGGCGCGGTGGAGCAGCGCGGGCATGGCGTTGAAGAGGTGGGTCGCCCCGGTCGCCCCCGCATCGAGCGCGGCGCGCGCGTCGTCGTAGGAGCAGTCGGAGTGGCCCAACGCCGCCACGATCCCGTGCTCGGCCATCCACCGGACCGAGTCGAGGGCGCCCTCCCGCTCGACCGCGATAGTCACCATCCGCACTGCATCTCCGCCCGCCTCGCACAGGCGAGCCACCTCGCCGGGCAGCGGATCACGGAGCAGTTCGGTGGGGTGGGCGCCGTGGTAGCGCTCGGACAGCCACGGCCCTTCGAGGTGGAGACCGGCCAGGGTGCCGTCGGCAACAGAAGGCGCCAGTGCCCGCACCTGGCCTTCGATCGTGTCCAGGGTGCCGGTCACGAGCGACCCGACG
>JARKOU010000050.1 GCA_029975645.1 Actinomycetales bacterium | reverse complement strand
GTGATGCCCCCCGCGGCCGGGGCGATCGGCACGCTCGACGTCGCCGTCCTCGACGGATACGGCCCCATCACCCCCGACATCGCCCGCGCCCTCGCCCTCGGCGGCACCTGGCAACGCCTCATCACCGACCCCGCCACCGGCACCACCCTCGACCACGGCCGCACCCGCTACCGACCCCCCACCGACCTGGCCGACCTCATCCGCACCCGCGACCGCACCTGTATCCGCCCCGGCTGCGGCACCCCCGCCACCAGGTGCGACCTCGACCACACCATCCCTTACCACCACGGCGGACCCACCACCGCCGACAACCTCGCCGCCCTCTGCCCCGCCGACCACACCCGCAAAACCAACGGCGAATACCACATCGAACAACCCCACCCCGGCGTCTTCATCTTCCACCTCCCCTCCGGCCACACCTACCGACGCGACCCCGACGGCACCACCACCATGCTCAACCGCAACGACACAGCGCCGTCGCCGTCCACGGGAGAGCGCACAGGCTCCGATCACCGGCCGAACCCGGACGCGGACCCGGACGACCGCTACGACCAGGACCCGTACGGTCCGCCACCGTTCTAGACGCGCGGTAGACGCGCGGTAGGCGGCGGTAGGCGCGCGGCGCCACGCTCAGCCAGAGCCACGGTGGGGTGCCGAGATGCGCGGCCGGATTCCGGTGCGCTGACTCAGGTCCGCCGGCTCAGGTCCGCCGATTCAGGGGTACGGGGCGCCGACCAGGCGAGGTGCTCGGAGCGCTACTTCGCGTCCCCGCGCCAACCGCTAGCGCGCTGCCCGGCGACCCACGCCGCGACCTGGGTGCGACGCTGCAGGCCCATCTTCGAGAGCAGGGCCGTGATGTGGTTCTTCACCGTCTTCTCGGCGACGCCGAGGCGCTCGGCGATCTCCCGGTTCGAGAGGCCGTCCCCGATGAGGTCGAGCACACGGTGCTCGCTCGGCGTCAGGTCCGCGGTCGGGTCCTCGTGCCCGGCCCGACGCCGCGTGACCGTGCGCTCGTCGAGGAGGGTGCGTCCGGCGGCCACCGCCCGGATCACCTCGGTGATCTCGGCTCCACGGACCGTCTTGAGGACGTAGGCCCTCGCGCCGGCGTGCAGAGCGGCCGCGAGGGCGTCGTCGTCGTCGAACGACGTCAGGACGATCGCCCGCGATTCGGGCAACTCGGTACGCAACGCGTTGAGGATGTCGATGCCCGTCCCGTCGGGCAGCTGCAGGTCGACCAACACGATCTGCGGCTTCACCAACCTGGCTCGGCGCATGGTCTCGGCGACGGATCCGGCCTCCGCGACCACGCGGAGACCGTCGGAGCGGTCCACGACCTCGGCGATGCCACGACGTACGACCTCATGGTCGTCCACGATCATGACGTCGATATCAGCGTGGGCAGGCGTTGACTCGATCGGCACGGGGGCACTCTAGCCGTGCCGCGGCGCCCGTTGACACCGTGGACACCGGAACGACGACCGGTTCATGAACGGCTCCCGCACGATCGGCGTCCCGCACCGTGCGCAGGGGCGGCCGGCCTGCCCGTAGGCCACCAGCGAACGGTCGAAGTAGCCGGACGCACCGTTCACATTGACGTAGAGCGAGTCGAAGCTCGTTCCACCGACCGCGAGCGCACCGTGCATGACTTCGGCGACGCCCTCGAGGAGAGCCTCGGTGCGGGCACGGCTCATCGTCGCCGCCTCTTGTGCGTAGTGCACCCGCGCGCGCCAGAGCCCCTCGTCCGCGTAGATGTTGCCGACGCCGGAGACCAGGGTCTGGTCGAGCAACGCGCGCTTGATCCCCGTTCGCCTGCTCCGCAGCCGCCGCAGGAGCGCCGCGCGCCCGGGCGTCCCGACGGCCAACCCCGGGTCCAGGAGGTCGCGCGCGATGTGCGCGACCTCCTGCGGCAGCGCCGGCATCGAGCTCCCGACGCCACCGGGGCCGCCGTCGGCGGTGGGCACCAGGTCGGCGACCAGAAGGTGGCCGAACGTGCGCTGGTCCACGAACCAGACCTCGCCGCCGTCGGCCAGGGTGAGCCGCACCCGCAGGTGCGGCGCGCCGCTGCCCGAGCCGTCCGTACCGTCGACGCCGGCCGTGCCGTCGACGCTGTCCTTGACGAGCACCTGCCCACTCATGCCCAGATGGATCAGGAGCGCCTCGCCGGACTCCCCGGCGTCATCCGCGCGATCCAACGGCAGCCACAGGTACTTCCCGCGTCGCACGGCGGCGCCGAATCGGGCCCCACGCAGGCGCGCTGCCAGGTCGACGGCGCCGCCCGGGTGCCGGCGGACGGCGCGCTCGCGCAGCACCTCGACGTCGGCGACCGTCCGGTGCACCACGTGGTCCGCGAGACCGCGCCGGACGGTCTCGACCTCGGGCAGCTCAGGCACGCGCCGACGGGCCCCCGGATGCCGTGTAACCCCCGGATGCCCTCGAGTCCCCGGCTCCCCAAAGCCGGTCGCCGTCGCCGGACCGGCCCGCGGCCTGAGGGTCGGCGCCGCTCGTCAGGGTGAGGTAGGCGGTCCGGGCGGCCTCCTGCTCGGCCACCTTCTTCGCGGTGCCGGCGCCCTCGCCGAGCACCTCGCCGCCCAGCAGCACCCGAGCCGCGAAGACGCGCGCGTGCGCCGGGCCCTCCCCCGTGACCTGGTACGACGGCGCGCCGAGCCCGCGCACGGCCGCGGCCTCTTGCAGGCTGGTCTTCCAGTCCAGGCCCGCCCCTGCCGTCGACGCCCGTTCGATCATCGGGGCGACGAGCCGCTCGATCAGCGTCCGGGTGGGCTCGAGCCCGTGGCACAGGTACACGGCGCCGAAGAGCGCCTCCATCGTGTCCGAGAGGATCGAGTCCTTGTCCCGGCCGCCCGTGGCCAGTTCGCCCTTGCCGAGGAGCACGAAACTCCCCACGTCGAGGTCCCGAGCGATCTCGGCGAGAGCCCGCTGGCTGACCGTGGCCGCGCGCATCCGGGCGAGCACGCCCTCGGGCTGGTCCGGGAAGGCACGGTAGAGGCGCTCGGTCACCACGATGCCGAGCACCGCGTCGCCGAGGAACTCCAGGCGCTCGTTCGTCGGGATCCCGCCGGCCTCGTAGGCGAACGAGCGGTGCGTGAGGGCCAGGACCAGGAGCTCCGGGTCGACGGCGATCCCGAGCCTCGCGACGAGCGCGCCCCCGCTCACGTCCGCCCCGCCGTGCCGCCCGCGCCGTCGACGTCGGACTCGGCGTCGGCAGCACCGTCGCCGGCACCGTCACCGTCACCATCTCCGGCACCGGACGAACCCGCCGCGAGCCCTCGCAGAGCCGCCCACCGTGCGTCGACCTGCTCGTGGACGTGGGGAGCGGGCACGTCGGCGAGACGCGCCCCGCACTCCGGGCACAGGCCGGGGCAGTCGGGGCGACAGAGCGGCTGGAACGGCAGCGCGGTGACGACGGCGTCGCGCAGCGTCGGCTCGAGGTCGATGAGGTCGCCCTCGACCTCGGGGAGCTCCTCCTCTTCCTCGTCATCGGCCGCCACCCGGTCGGGATAGACGAAGAGTTCCTGCACCGGCACGCTCACCGGCTGGCGGATCGGGCCTAGGCAGCGACCGCATTCCCCGACGGCGACGCCGCGCACCTCGCCGGAGACCAGCACGCCCTCCATGACGGCCTCGAGCCGGAGGTCGAGCACCAGGTCCGAGCCGGCATCGACCCCGATCAGGGCGGTCCCGAGGTCGGCGGGTGCGGGCACAGTCGTCTGCACGGTGCGCATGGAACCGGCACGCCGGCCGAGTTCGTGGGTGCTGAGCACGAGCGGGGATCGCAAGTCCACGTCATTCTCCCGGCGGGGTGCGGCGGCGTGGGGACGAGCCGCCCGGCAAGGCCAGGCGGACGCAGCAGTGTATCTGCCGGCCCTCCGACGAGCGGGGGACGAAGGAGCGGGGACGAGGCCGATCGATGCGCGCCGCGCGCCGGTCGCGTCGGCCCGGCCAGGCGTCGTCGCCGACCTCAGCCCTTTCGACCTCAGCCCTTTCGAGCTCAGCCCTTTTGACCTCAGCCGGCCGACTCCACCCGGCTCGCCAGGCGCTCACGCCCGGCCTTCACCTGGCTCAGCACCTGGCCCAGGTCGATCTCGAACTGGGCCAACTTGCGATCGCAGTAGTCATCCGCGCCGCTCATCAACTCCGCGGCCTTGGCCTCCGCCTCGGCCACGATCGCGGCGGCCCGCGCCTGAGCCTCCGCCACCACCTGCTCCTTGGTCACGAGCTGGTCGGCCCGGCCGCGCGCGGCGTCGATGAGCGCGGTGGCCTGGGTACGCGCCTGCGCGATCACCTCGTCCGCGCCCGAGAGCAACCCCTCGGCGGCGCGCACCTCCCCTGGCATCGCGCGGCGGGCGCGCTCGACCAGTTCGAGCACCTCGGCGCGATTGACGATGGCGGAGGACGACATCGGCATGGAACGAGCGGTAGTCACGAGGCCCGCGATCTCGTCCAGGATGTCGTCGAGCGAACTGACGGCGGCCTGGGAGCGCGCGTAGGCGGGCCTCTCCGACGAGCCGGGGGTGGTGGTCACGGGGTTCCTCCGGACGGACTGGGGTTCGGGGTGACGAGGGCGGAACGAACGGCCGCGGCGACGCCGTCGGGCACGAGGCCGGCGATGTCGCCGCCGTGCCGCGCGACGTCCTTGACCATGGACGAGGCGATGTGGGCAAGGCGCGGGTCGCCCACCACGAAGACCGTCTCGACACCGGTGAGATGCCGGTTCATCAGGGCCATCGGGTGCTCGGCGTCGAAATCGGCCCCGCCGCGCAGCCCCTTGACCACGGCGACGGCGCCCACGTCGCGGCAGAACTCGGCGAGCAACCCGGGCACCACCTCAACCCGCACACCGGGAATGCCGGCGACGGCATCCACGAGGAGCGTGCGCCGGGTCTCGACGTCGAGCAGCGCGCGCTTCGCCGCATTGTGGGCGACGCCGACCACCACCTCGTCGAACAGCGCGCGGGCCCGCTCGATGAGGTCGAGGTGGCCGAGCGTGACGGGGTCGAACGACCCGGGGCAGACGGCGGTGGTCACGGCGTCCTCACCGTTCCACCGTAGCGAACCACACGGCCGTATCCCCGTACGCGCGCGCCGGAGAGGGGGTGAGCGCCGTCGGCCAGCGCGGCTCGGCGGAGCGCCGGGCGCGTTCGACGACGACGACGGCACCCGGTGCCAACCGGCCCGGAACGAGGGCCTCCAGGACCGCGGCGAGGTCGACGTCGTCGAGGTCGTACGGCGGATCCAGCAGGACGAGGTCGAACTCCTCCACCGAGCCCGTCGCCGGATCCCGGCGCGCGAGGTAGGCGTCGACGCGCGCGGCCACGACCTCCACCCGGTCGGCGAGCCCGAGCGCGACGGCGTTGTCCCGGCAGACGCGGGCGGCCTCGCGGGAGGCGTCCACGAGCACCACCCGGGCCGCGCCCCGGCTGGCGGCCTCGAGGCCCAGCGCACCGGAGCCCGCGTAGAGGTCGAGCACGCGGGCGCCGTCGACCACCCCCGCGTGCTCGAGGCGGGAGAAGAGCGCCTCGCGCACGCGCTCGCTCGTGGGCCGGGTCCCCTTGGCCGGCACGCGCAGCGTGCGGCCGCCCGCGCTCCCCGCGACGATCCTGGTCACGGTTGGGGGGCGAGGGCGGAACGCGCGCTCGTGGCCGGGACCCGGGTCCCGAGCCAGAGGACCACCAGGGAGGCGAACGCCTGGAGAGCGACGGTCACCGGGGGGACGGCGCTCAGGGCCAGGGCGACGATGACCGGGACCATGCCGAGCACGGTCGCGTCCGGGCCGCGGGCGAGGACCCCGGCCGCACCGGGCGGGAGCGCACCGGCCGGCGTCGCGACCAGCGCGCCTGACCAGTCGGGGCGGGGCCGATACGCCGCGCGGACGGCCGCCCCCGCCCAGACCGGCGTCGCGACGAGGCCGAGCACGAGCCAGCTGAGGTCGCCGCGCAGGAGCGCGAGCGAACCGAAGACCACGAACGACCAGACAGCCATGACGGCGCCCGGCACGACCGCGCGCAGCCGCCGAGCGACCGTCGCGCTCACCGGGAGGAGTCGGTCCAGGACGGGAGCCACCTCGGCGCGGCGCGCTCCCTCGGCGGTCGCGAGCGATGCCACGTAGCCGCCCACCAGGAGCACCGGAGCGAGGAAGGCGGCGCTCACGCTCCCGGAGAGGACGACGGCGATCGGGAGGCAGGCGGCGACGACCACCTGCAACTGGTGGCGGGGGGAGCGCACCAGGAGGAGCCAGTCGGAGGCGATCACGGCCGCCGCCGGCCCTCGAACCGCGCCGAGTCGCCGCGATCGGCGCCGGCGTTGGCGCCGCGACGCGTCGCTGAGGGCGCTGCCGAGTTCGCGGGAGTCGAGGGAGACGGCCGCGGTCAGCGCGCGGCCGGCGACCGCGCCGCGCTCGCGGATCTCGCGGTCGCGGATGCGGGGCAGCCGCAGGTCCACCGCCACTGCCACGGTGGCCACCACGACGACCCCGAGGATCAGGGCGACGATCGGGACGGTGACGTCCGCGGGGGCCGCGGGCCGGGTGAGCACGATGACGACGGCGAGCACCGGAGCCGCGGCCACGGTGGCGTCACCGACGGCCGTGACGGCGCGACGACCGAGGCCCGTGGTCTGCGCCAGCCCGGCCAAGAGTGCCGCGAGCGCGCTGACCAGCGCCGTCGACGCCGCCACGCGGAGCACGTGGGACGCGTCCCGTTCGGGCAGGGCGAGGACGGCGAGCACCGCCGAGACGAGGCCCCCGGTAGCCGCGGTCGCGAGCGGCAGCCGCACGGCGGACGGGCGCAGCAGCGTGCGGCGGTCGACGGGCATCGGCAGCCACCAGGCGGCCTGGGGCGCACCCAGCGCCACGGGGCCCAGGCGCGAAGCGAGCGAGAGGAGCGCGCCGACGAGTGCGAGCGCCGCGAGGGCTCCCAACCACTCGGGGTCGATCACCACGGGACTCTCGGCGCTCCCCGGCGGAGGCCGCCAGGCCTCGCCGAGGCTCTCCGCCGCACTGATCGACATCGTCAGGCCGATCGCCAGACTGAAGACGACGGTGTAGATGTCACCGAGGATGGCTCCCCACCCAGCGCCCGTCCGCGTCCGAGCCGCCCTGCTCGTCAGGGCACGGACGGCGCGCCCCGAGGGCACCGGCGCGCCCGCGGGCGGACCCGTCATCGGACCCGCCTCCGGGAGGGGCGCAGCAACGGGTTCACCCCCGCCGCTCACCGCGGTCACGACCGGTCGATCGCCGCGGCTGCGTCCGCGGCCGAGACGGTGACCGACGCCTCGTCGCCCACGAGGAGCCCCCGCGTGGCCACGGTCCGCACGAGGTCGGCGTCGTGAGACGCCAGGACGACGGCGCCGCCCGCCCGCCGCTCGGCGACGAGCCGCTCGGCAAGGCGTTCCCGCATGGCGGTGTCCAGGCGCTGCTCGGGCTCGTCGAGGACCAGGAGGCGGCGCGGCCGGGCGAAGGCCGCGGCCAGCAGGAGCCGGCGCCGCTGCCCGGACGAAAGCGCGGTCGGGAGGACGTCGCCGTGGTCCGTCAGGCCGAACTCGTCGAGGAGGTCCTCGACGGTCCCGTCCACGTCGGTGACGCCGTGCCCTCGTGCGGTCAGCGCGAGGTGCTCGGCCACGGTGAGAGCCGGGAAGAACGCGTCGTCGTCGAGCACCCCGGCCACGCCACGCCGGAACGCGACCGCGCGCTCGTCGACCGGGGCGCCGAACACCTCCACGGAACCGGAGATCGCCGGGAGGAGGCCGAGGATCGTCCGGAGCAGCGTCGACTTGCCGGTCCCGTTGCGACCGACCACCGCCAGCGCGTCGCCCGACCGCACGGTCAGTGTGGCGGGGCCGCACACCGGGACGTCGTCGTAGCCGACGCTCACGCTCGTGGTGCGGACGAGGATCTCGGGGCGTGGCGCGCGCACCCGCACACCCTAGGTGACGTCCGGGGCGGTGGCGTGGACCCGAGGTCCGGCGGCCGGGCCGCCGGCGTGAACCGGCGTCACGAGCGGGCGAGGAACTCCTCGCGCTCCGCGCCGAGCCAGCGATCGATCGCCGCGGCGAGGGCGGGGTGCGCAGTGAGGTCGGGATCGGCATCGATCACCCGGCCGGCAACCTCCCGCGCCCGGGCGATCACGTCCGCGTCCTCGATGACCCGGAGGAGGCGAAGCGACGACGCGCGCCCCGACTGGGCCGCGCCGAGGACGTCGCCCTCTCGTCGCTGGCGCAGGTCGAGCGTGGCCAGAGCGAAGCCGTCCGCTGTCGCGGCCAGCGCCGCGAGCCGCTCCCCTGCGGGCGTGTCCGGCGCCGCGTGCGAGACCAGGAGGCAGAGACCCGGCGAGGAGCCACGGCCCACCCGCCCCCGCAACTGGTGCAGCTGCGAGAGCCCGAATCGGTCGGCGTCGAGCACCACCATCATGGTGGCCTCGGGCACGTCCACCCCGACCTCGATCACCGTGGTCGCCACCAGGACGCCGACCTCGCCGGCCGCGAACGCGGCCATGACCCGGTCCTTCTCCTCGGCGGCCAGCCGACCGTGGAGCACACCGACCGCCACCCCGGCCAACTCGGGCCGCCTCCGCACCTGTTCCACCACGTCGACGACGGCGGCGAGCGCAGGCCCACGCGCCCCCGGACCGCCCCCCTCGGGACCCGGGCGGCCGTCGTCGTCCGCGAGGTCCTCCCCCGGGTCGTCCTCCACGCCGGCGGGCCCCTCGTCGCCGCTGATGCGCGGGCAGACCACGTAGACGCGGTGCCCGCTGGCCACCTCCTCCCGGGCGCGTGCCCAGACCCGGTCCAGCCAGGCCTCGTTGTCCGCGGGGACCACGTGGGTGGTGACGGGAGTACGCCCGGCCGGCACCTCGCGCAGGGTGGAGACCTCGAGGTCGCCGAACGTGGTCATCGCCACCGTGCGCGGGATGGGGGTGGCCGTCATGACGAGCACGTGCGGGACGCCGTCGGCCTTGGCCCGCAGCGCGTCGCGCTGCTCCACGCCGAACCGGTGCTGCTCGTCCACCACCACGAGTCCCAGGTCGGCGAACTGCACCGCCTCCCCCAGGAGCGCATGCGTGCCGACCACGATCCCCGCCGCCCCGGAGGCGACCTCGAGGAGGGCCGCGCGCCGCGCCGTCGTCGACTGCGAGCCCGTCAGCAGCGCCACGCGCGTGCCGGTCTCGGCACCGCCCAGCATCCCGGCCTCGGCGAGCGGCCCCATGAGCGCGCGGATCGAGCGCAGGTGCTGCGCCGCGAGCACCTCGGTGGGGGCCAGGAGGGCGGCCTGCCCGCCGGCGTCGACCACCTGGAGCATCGCTCGCAGGGCCACCACCGTCTTCCCGGAGCCCACCTCCCCCTGGAGGAGGCGCTGCATCGGGTGCGGCAGGGCGAGGTCCTCACCGATCTCGGCCCCGACCACCCGCTGCCCGGCGGTCAGGGGGAAGGGCAGGGCGGCGTCGAAGGCGGCAAGGAGGCCGAGCGGGCGAGCGGGTCGGGGGGTCGCGGCGAGGTGAGCGACGGCCGCCCGCCGGCGCGCCAGCGCCGCCTGCAGCACGAAGGCCTCCTCGAAGCGCACCCGCGCCCGGGCCCGCCGCCATTCGGGGTCGTCGTGGGGCCGGTGCAGGCCTCGCAGTGCCTCCACCAGCCCGGGCAGCCGCTCGGCCTGGCGCACCTCCTCCGGCAGCGGATCGGGAAGGTCGTCCTCGGTGAGGGGGTCGAGAACCGTGCGCACGGCTTGCTGGATCTTCCACGACGGGATCGCGGCGCTCGCGCCGTACACCGGCATCGGCTTGGCCGCCTCGACCAGGGCGGCGGCCTCGGCATCGACGTCGTCGAAGGTGAGGAAGTCGGGGTGGACCAGTTGGAGATCCCCCCGGTAGCGGGCCACGGTCCCGGTGAACAGACCCGACTGCCCCACCTGCAGGCGGTGCTCGAGGTACGCGGCCGCGCGCGCCTGCCGGGGGAAGAACGTCAGCGTGAGGCGCGCATGGCCGTCCGTGACCGTCGCCGTGAGCACCCAGGTGCTGCCGGACGCGGCCCTGCGCCGGCTCACGTGCGCCACCTTCGCCAGGACCGTGACGTGCTCGCCCGCGGTCAGGTGCGCGAGGTCCGTGAACCGTCCCGGCTCCTCGTAGCGGCGCGGGTAGTGGCGCAGCAGGTCTTCGACCGTCTCGAGCCCGAGCCCCGCGAGCGCCTTGGCGGTCTTGGTCCCGACCGCTCGAGCGAGCGGCTCGGCGGCGAGGTCGGTCACTCCACCCCCAGCGACAGGGCGGGCGCGGCCTGACCCCCGTCCACCTCGAGGACCTCGATACCGGGGCTGGTGCTGCGAGCCGCCTCGGCCAGCGCGTCCAGCGCGGCGCGGGGGACGTCCGCGCCCACCACCGCGGTGAGGATCTCGTCACCGGGCCGGACGAGGGCCCGGGCGGCGTCGGCGGCGGCGGCGGTGAGGTCGGCGCCGTCGGCCGGCCGGACCACGACGGCGGTTCGCGTCCGGGCGACGGCGGCCCGCAGGTGGTCGGCCGACGGGCCCCCCGCCTCGCTCAGCGCCGCCACACCGGCCACCACGGCCGCCTCGGCCGCGCAGTCCAGGACCTCGACGCCAGGCGTCACCGACCGAGCCGCGCTCACCCGGGCCGCCTCCGCCGACACGGCGTCGCACGGCAGGACCACGACCGCCGGCCGCCCGCAGTCGACCACGGCCCGCGCGATCCCCGCCCGGACCCCGGCCAGATTCCGCGGGTCGACGAGGACGACGACGGCGCCCGCCTCGGCGAGCGGCGCGAGCAGTCCCGGCGCCTGGGTGCAGGCGACCACCCCGACGGCGTCCGACGGCGCCGCGGGGCCGCGGAGGTAGCGCACGCAGACCTGGCGCAGGGGTGCGCCGCGGGCCGCCGTCACGGCAGCGACCGGATCGTCCGTGTGGACGTGGACGTGCCAGAGGCCGCTCATCCGGCCGGGCGTGAGACCGCCGACGACGCCGACGGACGCGCCGATGCGCCCGAGCGCGGCCTGGAGCATCTCGGCCTCCTCGAGGGTGGCGCGCAGCACGTACATCACCTCGTACGCGCCGGACTGCCAGTGGGCGAGGTCCTCGGGCGAGCCATGGCCCGCCGTGGCGCACCGCCCTGGTGCGCCGGCGTCGATCGCCGACGGCTCCACCTCGAGCTGGAGCGGGGCCTCGGCGTGGGAACCGGTCACGACGTCCGCCAACGCCTGGAGGAGGAGCACGAAGCCGGCTCCGCCGGCGTCGACCACACCCCGCTCGGCAAGGGGGGCGAGCAAGGTCGGCGTGCGCAGGAGCGCTTCACGAGCCGCCGCGACGGCGGCGAGCGCCACGTCGCCCACCGGGATCGATCCGCCGCGCGCCCGGTAGGCGGCGCCACGTGCGGCATCGGCGGCGGCGTCGATGACGGTCAGGGCCGTGCCCTCCACCGGCTCCGCGATCGCCGAGGTCGCCATGAGGGCGCCCCGGTCCAGCGCGAGCGCCCAGAGCCCGCCGTCCACGTCCGCCTGGTCCGCGAACACCTCGCCGATGGCGCGGAGGTACTGGCTGAGAATGATCCCGGAGTTGCCGCGAGCGGCGACCAGGACGCCGTCGGCGAGGCTCTGCGCGAGTTCGCCGAGCGCAGCCTCGGCCGGCATGCTGCTGACGGCTTCCCGGCCCTCGGCGAGAGTGAGCACCAGGTTGGTGCCGGTATCGGAATCCGGGACCGGGAACACGTTGAGCGCGTCCAACCGCTCGCGCGCATCCACGAGCGATTCGTGCGCACGCTCGATCCAGGCACGCAACCCTGCCGAGTCGAAGGTGGATGCCGCGTCGAAGGTGGCTGCGGCGTCGAAGGTGGCTGCGGCGTCGAAGGTGGCTGCGGCGTCGAAGGTGGATGCGGCGTCGAAGGTGGATGCGGCGTCGATCGTCGCGCTCGCGACGCCCGCACCGGCGAAAGACGTCACCCGGGTCCTCCTCCCCTGGTACCTGGCCCCCTCCAGCAGGCTAGTCCCTGCCGGAGGCAGGGAGGTCACCCACGGCGGCGCCTCGCCACACGTAGGGACGCGTGACGAGGCGCCGCACACCGCGCGTCCCGGCGTGTGCCGATCTCGCCGATTGGGCCCCGTGGGCGCCGGTCGGGTACCCTGACCCGGTTGCCCTGCGGGGCTCACCGCGCGCGCCGTCAGCGGAACGCGCGGCACCATCATCACTCGAGCGGCGCCTGCTAGGCGCGTGCACACAGATCAGGAGCGACCGTGGCTGCCACCTGCGACGTCTGCGGCAAGGGCCCGGGCTTCGGGCACAGCATCTCGCACTCCCACCGGCGCACCAAGCGCCGCTGGAACCCGAACATCCAGCGCGTGCGGACCCTCGTGAGCGGCGCTCCCAAGCGCCTCAACGTCTGCACCTCGTGCCTCAAGGCCGGCAAGGTCACCCGCGCCGTCTGACCGGCGCGTCCCGCATCGCACCGAGAGCCGCCTGCCGTTCGGCAGGCGGCTCTCGTGCGTGCCGGCACCTCTCCTGCGTGCCGGCACCTCGCGTGCATTCGACACCGCTCATGCCTGCCGTGACGTGTGTCAGGCGGCGCGGGGCGTCGTCAGGCCGGATTCCCGGCCCCGGCGAAGTGGTCCCACCCACGGCCCTGAACCGCGGGCGGGCTGCCCGCCACGAGCACGGTTCCGGCCGGGTGGGCCGGTGACGCAGCCCGGACGCACCCGATCGGGCGGAAGTCACCCGGCACGGGCGACCGTGGCGGAAAGGTCGCGAGGAGCGCGTGGTCCTCGCCGCCGGTGAGGACCCAGTCGAGCGCCTGTCCGCCGGTGACCTGCGCAACGGACGCCACGGCGAGCAGGTCCGGCTCCAACGTCCGCGCGATCGGCCCGAGGTCCAGGACCACGCCGCTCGCCGCGGCCACCCGACCCGCGTCGAGCAAGAGGCCGTCGCTGAGGTCGATCATCGCCGAGGCCCCGGCGCGGGCTGCCTCCGGCCCCGCTGTGATCGGTGGGTCCGGGCGAAGGTACGCCGCCACCGCCTCGGCCCCGCCGGGCACGTCGGCACGCCGGCAGCCCTTCTCGGCGCCCAGCGCGCCGTCGTCAGGGGCCCCTGCGTCAGGGGTGCCTGCATCAGGCGTACCGGCATCAGGGACGCCGGCGCGGCCCCGCCAGCCGTCCTCCGCCGTCAGGAGCGCGAGGCCGGCCGCGGAACGCCCGAGCACCCCGGCGACGGCGACCACGTCTCCCGGCCGAGCTCCCGACCGCAGAACCGGAGCGAGGCCGCCGAGGTCGCCGTGCACGGTGACCGCCACGACGATCCGCTCCCCCGCGCTCAGGTCGCCACCCACCACGCCGACGCCGTGCGGCTCGCAGGCCGCCGAGAGGCCCCGAGCGAGGTCCACCACCCAGGCGGCGGGCAGGTCGCCCGGAACCACGAGCGAGACGACGATCGCGGTGGGATCGGCGCCCATCGCGGCCACGTCGGCCAGGTTCTGCATGGCCGCCCGCCACCCGAGGTCGAATCCGGTGCTCCACCGGCGCCGGAAGTGGTGGTCCTCGACCAGGACGTCGGTAGAGATCACCACGCGCCCGTCGGGCGCCGCGACCACCGCGGCGTCGTCGCCGGCTCCCACCAGGGTGCGGCGCCCGGCCGGGAGCGAGGGGACGAAGAGCGCGAGGAGGGCCGCCTCGTCCAGGTCACGAACCAGGGGCCCGGGAAGATCGCCTCGGACGCCGGTCCCGGCGAGGTGGGGTGCGCCGGCGGGGGTCTCGTCGGCGGTCACGAGCACCAAACTTACCGCCCGGGATAGCGTGCGCTGCGTGGCCCCTCCCCTGCGCCGGACGCAACTCACGCTCCGGGAGCGAGGCACCCTCGCGTCCCTTGCCGTGGCGGCCTGGACGGCTCTGGCGGGCGGTGCCGCCCTCGCGGGGTGCGCTGCCCCGGCCACGGTCGCGCCCGCCCCCCACGCGAGCGACGCCGTCTGCGCCGAGGTCCTCCTCCGCTCCCCTCAGGTACTCCTCGGGCTCGAGCGCCGACCGACCACCTCCCAGGCGAGCCGCGCCTGGGGCGACGTCCCGGTGGTCCTGCGCTGCGGCGTCGAGCCCCCGGGGCCTAGCCCGGAACGGTGCGTCCGGATCGAGAGCGCCGCGGGCGACGTCGTCGACTGGCTCGCGCTCGAGGGCGAGGACTCCTGGGTCTTCGTCACCTACGGACGATCACCGGCCGTCGAGGTCACGGTCCCGTTCGCGGTGCTTCCCGACGGCGCCCAAGCCACCGCGCCGCTCGTGGACCTCGGGCCGGCGATCGCCGTCACCGCGGTCGAACGCACGTGCCTCTGAACGCCGTCGGGTCGATCGCGGGCGGGGGTCGATCGCGGACCGGCGTCGACGACGGCGCTAGCGCAGGCCCGTGGGCCGATCGAGAGCGAGCTGGATGAGCTCGTCGATCAGCTCCGGGTACTCGAGCCCCGAGCGCTGCCACATCAACGGGTACATCGAGTACGGAGTGAAGCCCGGCATCGTGTTGATCTCGTTGACGATCAACTGGCCGTCCGGGGTGTAGAAGAAGTCCACCCGGGACAACCCCTCGCCCCCGAAGGCGTCGAACGTGCGCGCCGCCATCTCGCGAACGCGCGCCAGAGCCTCCTCCGGCAGGTCCGCGGGGCAGGCCAGCTGCACGCCCGAGGTGTGGATGTACTTGGACTCGAAGTCGTAGAACGGACGCGAGGGGTCGGCCACCACGATCTCGCCGGGCAGTGCCGTGCGGGGCGGTTCGTCCCCGCGGCCCGCGAGCACGGCGCACTCGATCTCGCGCCCGACGATTCCCGCCTCCACCACGATCTTCGGGTCGAATCGGTGCGCTGTCGCGATCGCCGCGGTGAGCGCTTCGGCATCGGTCGCGTCGGCCACGCGCGTGATCCCGAAGCTGGACCCGGCGCGGGCGGGCTTGACGAACACGGGACTCCCCAGCACTTCGATGCGCTGGAGGCAGACGTGGGGACTCCGCCGCCATTCCCGCGCGGTGATCACCGTGTACGGGCCTACCGGGAGCCCGTGCGCAGCGAGCACCACCTTCATGTAGTGCTTGTCCATCCCGGCGGCGGAGGCGAAGACGCCCGAGCCCACGTAGGGCACGCCGACGAGTTCCAGCAGGCCCTGGAGCGTGCCGTCCTCCCCGAACGGGCCGTGCAGCAGCGGGAAGACCACGTCCACCGAGCCGAGCGTGCGCGCCGCGCCGTCGGCGCCGAGCACCACGAGGTCTCGGCGCTGCTCGCCGAGCGGGAGCACCACGTGCCCGCCACCGTCCGGCGTCGGGCCGGGTACCTCGGGGACGTACCCCGCGGCGAGGCTCCACACGTCCGGGTCGTCGACGGCTTGGACCCACTCCCCGGTCGGGCTGATGCCGATCGGCAGGACCTCGTACCGGTGACGGTCGATGGCCCGCAGGACCCCGGCCGCCGTGGCGCAGCTGATCGCGTGCTCGGAGCTCCGGCCGCCGAAGACGACGGCGACCCGGGTGCGGCGGTGATCGGTCACCCTCGCGAGACTACCGGGCCGCGCCCGCGGGACTTCGGGGAACCGCCCATACGCTGAGCCGATGGACTCCCCGGACGATCTCCGCTCGCCGGCCGCACCAGGCTCGCCCAGCCCGCACGAACCCAGCCAGCACGCACCCAGCCAGCACTCACTCAGCCAGCACTCACTCAACGCAGCGACGGTCGCCGTCGTCGCCGGCCGGCCCGGTCGCGCGCCCCAGGCGCCGGTGAACCCGCCCGTGGTGCTCTCGTCCACCTACGTCGGCACGGCCCCGCCGCGGCCGGGTGACCTCGTCTACACGCGTCTCGGCACCGAGACGTGGCGCCCCCTCGAGGAGGCGCTCGCCGCGCTCGAGGGGGCTCGCCTCCCGGGCGTGGTGTTCGCCTCCGGGATGGGCGCGATCTCGGCCACGCTCGGACTCGTGCCGCCCGGTGGTGTCCTCGTGGTGCCGCGGCACGCGTATCACGCCACCCTGGCGGCCGCCCGCAGCCTCATGGCCCGCACGGGAGGCGAGGTCCGCGAGGTCGACATCGCGGACACCGCCGCCGTGACCCGGGCCCTCGGCGGCGCGCTCGGCAGGGCCGACGACGGCGCCCGCGACCGCGCACCCCGCCCGGCCGCCATGCTCTGGGTGGAGTCGCCGACCAACCCGATGCTCGAGGTGGCCGACCTGCCGGCACTCGCGCAGGCTGCGCACGCGGTCGGCGCCCTGGTGGTGGTCGACAACACGTTCGCCACCCCGCTCGGCGCGCAGCCGTTGGCCTCGGGCGCCGACGTGGTGGTCCACTCGGTCACGAAGTACCTCGCCGGGCACTCCGACGTGGTCCTCGGCGCTGCCGTGACGAACGAGGCCCGCATCCGCGACCACCTCCTCGAGGCGCGGACCCTCGGCGGCGCGATCGCAGGTCCGTGGGAGACGTGGCTGGCGCTGCGCGGGCTGCGCACGCTGGCACTCCGGGTCGAGCGGTCCCAGGCGAACGCCCTCGACCTGGCCCGCCGCCTCGAGGGCCACCCCGACGTGGTCGAGGTCCGCCATCCCGGTCTGCCCTCGCACCCGCAGCACGCCCGCGCGACGGCGCAGATGCGAGGCTTCGGCTCCGTCCTCACCCTGCGGCCCCGAGGTGGGCGGGCCGGCGCCGATGCGCTGGTGGACGCCGTGCGGTTGTGGGTGCCCGCCACGAGCCTCGGCGGAGTCGAGTCGAGCCTCGAGCGACGACGACGGTTCCCGAGCGAGGCGCCCTCCGTGCCGGAGGACCTCCTGCGGCTGTCGGTGGGGATCGAGGACGTCGAGGACCTGTGGGCCGACCTCGACCAGGCCGTCCGCCGGGCTGCCCGGCAGACAGGGGCGTAGTCTCGACGCATCGCTTCGACGTGACCGAGGGGAGCGACTCCCATGTCGATCCGACGTCACCGCGCGCTTGCCGTGGCCGCCATGATCTCCACGCTGGCGCTCCTCGCCGGGTGCGCAGGGGGGTCGAGCGACCACGCGACAGCCAGTGCCGCGCCGTCGGCCACTGCCTCTACCGCACCGTCGACGCCGACCGCAACGCCGTCCCCGCTCCCGGAGCCGACCGCGACGCCTGGCCAGGACGACACCGTGGGCGACGGCGACCCCCGCGCCGGAGCCACGCCCTTCCCTGCGAACACCGAACCGGACACGGGCGAGGCCTCGGGCGGTTCGGTCGGCACGCTGACCGACATCCGGGTTGGCGGGCACGAGGGCTTCGACCGGGTGGTCTTCGAGTTCAACGGCCCCGGGGTGCCCGCGTGGGAGGTGCGCTATGTCGCGGAGGCGATCGGTGACGCCAGCGGCCTCCCCGTCGACGTGGCGGGCGACGCCGTTCTCCAGGTGCTGCTCCAACCCGTCGCCTACCCGATGGACGGCACGACGCCCTACTCGGGTCCGCCCGTGATTGCCGTCGCCGGCACGGAACAGGTCACGGAGGTCGTGAACAACAGCATCTTCGAGGGCTACCTGCAGGCGTTCATCGGCGTCGACGACGGCGAGCAGCCCTTCCGCGCCTACTCGCTGACCGACCCGGCCCGCATCGTGGTCGAGGTCCAGCACGCCGGCTGAGCGGTCCGAACCCTCAGCGGCGCTTCTCGCCCTCCGCCTTGTGGGGGCGCGAGAGCAGCGCCTCGGCCATGACGTCCACGGGCAGCCCGTGGTGCAGGACGGCGACGACGGCGCGTGTGATCGGCATGTCCACACCCGCGCTCGTGGCCAGGTCGAGCACGGAGGAGCAGGACTTCACGCCCTCGGCCGTCCCCCCGGTCGCGGCGATCGCGGCCTCGAGGCTGAGGCCCGAGCCCACGTGGACGCCGAGCGTGTGGTTCCGGGAGAGAGGTGAGGCGCAGGTCGCGACCAGGTCGCCCATCCCGGCCAGCCCGGCGAAGGTCTCGGGCTCGGCGCCGAGCGCCACGCCCAGACGCGCCGTCTCCGCCAGGCCACGCGTGATGATCGTGGCCTTGGTGTTGTCGCCGAAACCCCGGCCCTGCGCGATCCCGACCGCGAGCGCGATGACGTTCTTCACCGCTCCGCCGAGCTCCACGCCGATCACGTCGGCGTTCGTGTACGGGCGGAAGTACCCGGTGGCGCAAGCGGTGGCCACGCGGGCCGCCGTCGTCGGGCTGGTCGAGGCGATCACCGTGGCCGTCGGCTGGCGCACGGCGATCTCACGCGCGAGGTTGGGCCCGGAGACCACGGCCACCCTCGACGGATCCACGCGCAGGCACTCCACGAGCACCTGGCTCATGCGCTCGTCGGTACCGAGTTCGACGCCCTTCATGAGACTGACCACCACGGCATCGGGCCGCACGGCGTCGGCCACGGGCTGCAGGACCGCCCGCACGCTCTGCGCCGGGATGGCGACGGCGAGCAGCTCGGCGCCGGCGACGACGGCGCGCAGGTCGGTGCTCGCGGTGATCGTCTCGGGCAGGTCGACGCCGGGGAGGTAGGCCTCGTTCCGGTGCGCCTCGTTGATGGCTGCACAGACCTCGGGCGAGCGGCCCCAGAGCGTCACCTCCCGCCCGGCATGGGCGAGCACCGCCGCGAAGGTGGTCCCCCAGCTCCCGGTGCCGAGGACGGCCGTGCGGCGGATCGGCGCGGGTCCGATCACGTCCGCGGGGGATGTGCTCACGGCGTGGACCCGACCACGTCACGAGCGGTCACAGGGTTCCGCCCCCACCCGGGCCGTGCTTGCGGACGTCCCAACGCTCGGCCGGCGGCTCCTCGCGTCGGATGTCCGCGAGGAGTTCCGTGATGGCGTCCATGATGCGGTCGGTCGCCTCCCGGAGGACCGCGGCGTCGATGGGTCGGCCGTAGAGGTCGTCCAGGTCTACGGGAGGTCCGGCACTCACCCAGACGCGCTTGGGCGGGATCGGCTTGAGGAGGGAGGAGTAGCGCGCCATGAGCGCCGTCGCGCCCCACTGGGCGATCGGGATCACCGGCGCCCGGCTCTCGAGGGCGAGCCGGGCCGTCCCCGTCTTCGCGACCATCGGCCACAGGTTCGGGTCGCGGGTGAGGGTCCCCTCGGGGAACACCAGGACGCACTCCCCGCTCGCCAGCGCGCGGCGCGCGGCCACGAGGGCGTCCCCCGCCTGCGCGGTTCCGCGGTACACCGGGATCTGCCCCGTCTCCCGCATGGCCCAGCCGAGGACGGGGACCGTGAAGAGGGAGGACTTCGCCATGATCCGCGGGGCGACGTCGTTGTCGTAGAGGAAGTGCGCCGTGATGAGAGGGTCGACGTTCGTCATGTGGTTCGACGCCGCGATGAACGCGCCCGTCGGGATGTTCTCGCCACCGGACCAGGTATGCCTGGTCATCGCCCTGACCGGGATGCGTAGGATCCGGGCGAGGCGGTGGTAGAGGCGGGTCGAGGGTGGCTGCGGCACGAGGCCCGATCCTAGCGAGCGCGGAGGCCGCGTTACGGCCGGCTGAACCGGGCGCCGAGGGCGGACAACTTCCCGGTGAAGTCCTCGTAGCCGCGGTCGATGAGGTTGATGCCCCGCACGGCCGAGGTCCCGCGCGCCGCGAGCGCCGCGATGAGGTGGCTGAACCCCCCGCGCAGGTCGGGGACCTCGATGTCGGCGGCGCGCAGCGGGGTCGGGCCCGAGATGACGGCGGAGTGGAAGAAGTTGCGCTGCCCGAACCGGCACTCGAGCCCGCCCAGGCACTCGCGGTAGACCTGGATCGTGGCGCCCATGCCGACCAGGGCCTCGGTGAAGCCGAACCGGTTCTCGTAGACGGTCTCGTGCACGATCGAGAGACCGCGGGCCTGCGTGAGGGCGACGACGAGCGGCTGCTGCCAGTCGGTCATGAACCCGGGGTGGACGTCTGTCTCGAGGACGATCGAGCGCAGGTCACCGCCCGGGTGCCAGAACCGGATGCCGTCGTCGGTGACGTCGAAGGCGCCACCGACCTTCCGGAAGACGTTGAGGAACGTCATCATGTCGGGCTGCTTCGCCCCGTGGACCACGATGTCGCCGCCGGTGGCGAGCGCCGCGGACGCCCAGGACGCGGCCTCGATGCGGTCGGGCAGGGCCGTGTGCCGGAATCCCCCGAGCCGCTCGACGCCCTCCACGCGGATCACGCGGTCGGTGTCCACCGAGATGATCGCGCCCATCTTCTGCAGGACCGCGATGAGGTCCATGATCTCGGGCTCGATGGCCGCATTACGCAACTCGGTGATGCCCTGCGCGCGGACGGCCGTGAGGAGGAGCTGCTCGGTCGCCCCGACGCTCGGGTAGGGCAACTCGATCTTGGTGCCGGCCAGCCCGTGGGGTGCGGTGATGCGGATGCCGAGTTCCATCTTGTCGACGACGGCGCCGAACTTCCGCAGGATGTCGAGGTGGTAGTTGATGGGCCGGTCGCCGATCCGGCACCCGCCGAGGTCGGGGATGAAGGCCTCGCCGAGCCGGTGGACGAGCGGTCCGCAGAAGAGGATCGGGATGCGGCTGGACCCGGCGTGCACCCCGATGTCGGAGACGTGCGCGGACTCCACGTCACGTGGGTCGAGCCGCAGGACCCCCGCCTCGGCGTCGAGCTCGACCCCCACCCCGTGCAGGCGAAGCAGGTCCGAGACCACGCCGACGTCCCGGATCTGCGGGACGTTCCGCAACTCGCTCGGCTCCTCACCGAGCAGGGCGGCCACCATCGCCTTCGAGACGAAGTTCTTCGCCCCGCGCACCGTGATCTCCCCCGAGAGCGGGGTCCCACCGTGCACCAGTAGCAGATCGCTCATCAGTCACCTTCTCGAAGCGGGCGCGCGGGCCCGACGGGCACCGCTGATCAGGATAGGCCGCCGTTTGGGCGGGTGGGCCCGATGCCGCCCGGGGCGAGCCGGAAGACCGCGAGGGCGGGGTGGGTGCGCGACGGGCGGCCGGTACCGGCCCAACCCCCGCGCACCCACCCGCCCTCGCGGCAGGTCCAGCAGGTTCGCGAGCCTCAGGCCAGCGGGGCCTCCGCGTGGGTCGGCAGGTGGGCCGCCGCTCCCACCGGTCGGGCCGCCTTGATCTCCACCGGGGGAAGGTGCTTCGCGGGCAGCGTCGTGGGCCGCCACGACTCACGCGTCTCCTCGAAGGTGGCGATCTCCGCCTCGTGCTGCAGGGTCAGCCCGATGTCGTCGAGCCCCTCGAGCAGCCGCCAGCGGGTGTAGTCGTCGATCTGGAACGGCGCGACGACGTCGGCGCAGGTCACGGTCTTGTGCTGGAGGTCCACCGTGACCTCGGTGCCGGGGTTCGCCTCGAGCACCTTCCAGATCAGCTCGATGTCCTCCTGGGCCACCTGCGCGGCGAGCAGACCCTGCTTGCCGGAGTTGCCGCGGAAGATGTCCGCGAAGCGCGACGCGAGCACGACGCGGAAGCCGTAGTCCTTCAGGGCCCACACGGCGTGCTCGCGCGAGGAGCCTGTGCCGAAGTCGGGTCCGGCCACGAGCACCGAGCCCGCGCGGTACGCGGGCTGGTTCAGCACGAAGTCGGCGTCGCCGCGCCAGGCGGCGAAGAGCGCGTCCTCGAACCCGGTGCGCGTCACGCGCTTGAGGTAGACGGCCGGGATGATCTGGTCGGTGTCGACGTTGCTGCGCCGCAACGGCACGCCGATGCCCGTGTGCGAGGTGAACTTCTCCATGGTTCCTTCTCCGGTTCTCTCGCGGATCAGCGTGCGGCGACGGCGTCGGCCGCCAGGTCGGCGGGCGAGGACAGCGTGCCCCGGATCGCGGTTGCGGCCGCCACCAGCGGCGAGACGAGGTGGGTCCGGCCACCCTTGCCCTGCCGACCCTCGAAGTTGCGGTTGGACGTCGACGCCGAGCGCTCCCCCGGCTTCAACTGGTCCGGATTCATGCCCAGGCACATCGAGCAGCCCGCGTTGCGCCACTCTGCGCCGAAGTCGAGGAAGACCTGGTCGAGTCCCTCGGCCTCCGCCTGGAGGCGAACCCGCGCGGAGCCGGGCACCACGAGCACCCGCACCGAGTCGGCCTTCTTGCGGCCCTTGATGATCTCGGCGACGGCCCGCAGGTCCTCCATGCGGCCGTTGGTGCACGAGCCGATGAAGACGGTGTCGACGGCGACCTCGCGCAGCGGCGTGCCCGGGGTCAGGCCCATGTACTCGATCGCCTTCTCCGCGGCGATCCGTTCGGTCTCGTCCGCGATGAGCTCGGGGACCGGCACGGAACCGGAGAGCGGGAGGCCCTGACCGGGGTTGGTGCCCCAGGTGACGAACGGCTCGAGGTCGTTGGCGTCGAGGATCACCTCGGTGTCGAACGTGGCGTCGTCGTCGCTGCGCAGGGTGCGCCAGTACTCGACGGCGGCGTCCCAGTCCTCGCCCTCGGGCGCGTGCGGCCGGCCCTGGAGGTAGGCGAACGTCGTCTCGTCGGGCGCGATCATGCCGGCCCGAGCACCGGCCTCGATCGACATGTTGCAGATCGTCATCCGGGCCTCCATCGAGAGGGACCGGATGGCCTCCCCCCGGTACTCGAGCACGTATCCCTGACCGCCGCCCGTACCGATCTTCGCGATGATCGCCAGGATGATGTCCTTGGCGGTGGTCCCCGGGGGCAGCGTGCCGTCCACCGTGATCGCCATGGTCTTGAACGGGGCCAGCGGCAGAGTCTGCGTGGCGAGGACGTGCTCCACCTCGCTCGTCCCGATGCCGAACGCCAGCGCGCCGAAGGCGCCGTGCGTGGAGGTGTGCGAGTCGCCGCACACGACCGTGAGGCCCGGCATCGTCAGTCCGAGCTGCGGGCCGACCACGTGGACGATCCCCTGGTCCGCGTCCCCGAGCGAGTGGATCCGGACCCCGAACTCCGCGGCGTTGTTCCGCAGGGTGTCGATCTGGGTCCGGCTCGTGAGGTCGGCGATCGGCAGGTCGATGTCGAGCGTCGGCGTGTTGTGGTCCTCGGTGGCGAGGGTCAGGTCCGGCCGCCGGACGGCCCGCCCGGCGAGGCGAAGCCCCTCGAACGCCTGCGGACTCGTGACCTCGTGCACCAGATGGAGGTCGATGTAGAGCAGGTCGGGCGCCCCGTCCTTGCCCCGGCGCACCACGTGCGCGTCCCAGACCTTCTCAGCCAGCGTGCCGGCCATGTCATCTCACCTTCTCTGGCGTCGGCCCGCTCCCGCGGGCCCGGCTGCGGTTGCGTCTCAGTCTCCGAGACGGCAATATCGCTTTATGGACGATTCTAGCGGCGTGGGCGTGCTCGACAAGGCGGCTACGGTCCTGAGTGCGCTCGAGGCAGGGCCGGCCACGCTGGCCCAGCTCGTCGCGGCGACCCACCTCGCCCGCCCGACGGCGCATCGCCTCGCCGTCGCCCTGGAGCACCACCGCCTCGTGACGCGCGACATCCAGGGACGCTTCATCCTAGGACCGCGACTGGCCGAGTTGGCGGCGGCTGCCGGCGAAGATCGCCTCCTCGCCGCGGCCGGCCCGGTGCTCACGGCCCTGCGCGACCACACCTCCGAGAGCGCCCAGCTGTACCGCCGGCAAGGTGACGCCCGCATCTGCGTCGCCGCGGCCGAACGCCCGGTCGGCCTGCGCGACTCCATCCCCGTGGGAGCCACGCTCAGCATGGCCGCCGGATCCGCCGCCCAGGTGCTCCTGGCCTGGGAGGAGCCCGACCGGCTCCACCGCGGCCTCCACGGCGCGAAGTTCACCGCAACCGTCCTCTCGGGTGTCCGTCGTCGGGGCTGGGCCCAGAGCGTCGGCGAGCGCGAGCCGGGCGTCGCGTCGGTATCCGCGCCCGTCCGTGGCCCCTCCGGTCGCGTGGTCGCCGCCGTGTCGGTATCAGGTCCGGTCGAACGGATGACCCGTCAGCCGGGACGCCTGCACGCCGCCGCCGTCGTGAGCGCCGCCAACCGCCTCTCCGAGGTCATCCGCCGCACGGAGGAGTGAGTCCTCACTCGACGGCGACGGCCTCCGTGCTCGACGGACCGCTCGCCGCACTCCCTCCGCCTGTGGCGCTCCCCCCACTCGGTCCACCGGTCGGCCCGGGCGCGGTCCGCACCGAGCGGACCATGATCACGACGGCGTCCACCAGCGCGACGACGAGCACGATGTTGCGGAACACGAAGTTCGCGTGGGCGGCGTACATCCCCGACGTGAGGGCGACGGCCAGCGCAACCACCCACGCGGGGCGGTGCAGCCGCGAGCCCCGCGTCGAGAGGACCACCGCCGCCAGACCGAGCAGCCAGATCATGAACTGCGGGCTGAGCACCCGGCTCAGCACGACGGCGAGGAGGACGGCCGTCAAGACGGCGTCCCTCCCGGCAGCCGCCTCCGCCAGGTCGACCCTGCCCGCACGGTGGATCGCCCGGTCTCGCGCCACCCACCAGGCGAGGACGGCAAGCGCAGCGACCACGGAGAACCATTCGAGTCCGGTGGCGAGACCGTCGGCCACCGGGTCAGCGATCTCGAGGGTTCCGTTCCTCTGGACGTACTCCACGTCGGTGTGCGTGAGCGAGGCGCGCAGGTGCCACGGGGATGCCGCCACGGCCTCGGCCTGAAGACCCCGGTGCCCCTGGTTGCTGAAGAAGGCTGCCTGGCCGCCGAAGGCGGCCCATCCCACGGCGAAGACCGCGACGAGGACGACGACGGCGCCCGTCGCGGCGAGGCGGAGGCGGCGGCGGTCGGCCTCGGCGAGCAGCACGGCGAGCGGCCAGACCTTCACGGCCGCGCCCAGACCCGCGAGCGCACCGACGAGCAGAGCCGACTGGCGCGGGACGAGCACGAGGGCGACCACGGCGAGCACGGTCGGCACGAGGTCGAAGCGGAGCACCGGAAAGACCGACAGCAGCGGCATGCCCAGGAGCCAGAGCCACACGCCCTGCGTTCGCCCCTCACGCCTGGCGAGGACTATCAGGGCGACGAACCCCACCACATCCGCCAGGAGCATGAGGGCGATGAACGCCACCGGGTAGGTCACGGGGACCAGCCTCGGCAGCAAGAAGAGGAACGCTGCGCCAGGGGGGTACTGCCAGGCGTCGCCCTCCGGAATCGAGCCGTTCGTCGCGAGGTACTCAGCGGAGTTCCGGAAGTACGCGACGTCCTCTATCTCGGCATCCGTCAGGCCGCCGCCGAGTCCGATGCGCCCGACGATGAGTGCGCGGGTGAGGACCCACACGACGACCCAGACCGCGACCTGCCGCGCTCGCCCCGACATCCCGAACCTCCAAGGGTCGTCCCCCGTTCCTCGGAGCACGATGCCGCGGGAGTCTAGTGAGCCGGCGTCAGCTCAAGGCGTCCATGATCTGCCACCCGGTGCCCACCCGCGCGCGCGAGAGCCATCCGCCGGCCCCGTTCCCCGGGTAGAGCCACAGGTCACCCGACGTGCGGTCACGTGCCAGGACGTCCGCAGCACGGTCGCCGGTGAAGTCCCCGGGCCCGAGGACCAGGTCCATCCCCTGCCACCCCGAGCCCACCCGCACCCGCGGCAACCACCCACCCGCACCGTTCCCCGGGTAGAGCCACAGAGCGCCCGTCGCCGCCTCCCGCGCCAGCACATCCGGCTTCCCGTCACCGGAGAGGTCCCCGGCCGTATCGATCACGGACATCCCCTGCCAGCCCGTTCCCACCTGTCGGCGCGGGAGCCATCCGCCGCGGCCGTCACCCCCGTACAGCCACAGAGCGCCGGTCGAGGCCTCCCGTGCGACCACGTCGTTCGTCCAGTCGCCGTTGAGGTCACCCTGCGAACCCGTCATCGTCGAGGCGGGGATCGCCAGCGCCGTGAACGCGTAGGACCCGCACGTGCGGTCGTAGTCGCGGGTGTCGTCGTACCACTGCGAGAGGTAGACCGTCCCGCCGGAGAAACTCGCCTGGGTGCACCGATCCAGCGCCTCGTTCGGGTAGTCGAGCCGGCCGGCGGTCGCCCAGACGGGCACGCCGCGCAGCCACCACGTGCCCGTGATCGCCTGCCAGCCCGAGGTGTACGAATACAGCCCGTAGCCGATGCCGGCATCACGCAGGCCACGCATCAGGCCCTCGATCACGTACCGGTTCTCGAGCCGCTGGGCATCTGTCGCGCTCGGCCACGGTTGGGCAGGGCGAGGCTCGACGTCGATCCACACCATCGGCGGGGCCCAGCCGACCTTCGTGAGCGACGCGAGGGCTGCCGTCGCTTCGGCGTATCCCGCATTGCTGAGCTGGGCAGCCCTCGTGGTGGGGAGCCACGGACCCGCGGCACCGTACGCGCTCAGTTGCGCCGCGGTCGGGAACGTCGCCATCGCATAGGCGTGAGCGGGCTTGGCATTACTCCTGGCCCACGCGACCTGCGACGCCAAGCACGGGTTCTCGGTGAAGGCCAGGCCCTTGGTGAGTCCGATGATGACGAACTCCGCGCTGCTCGGCGGCATCGGCAGGCCGTACCCGCCCTGCGCGCTGGAGCACTGGGGCCAGGAGACGTCGTTGCCGAACATCGGCGTCGCCGCCCGCGCCGGCCCGGTGGCGCCGAGGGACGTCGCCGCGAGAACACCTCCGAGGAGCAGGCCCACGAGGGCGGCAACCCGCCGCCGCCGCGCCGTCGGCTCGAACGCAGTCGTGGCCACCGATCGTCTCCCGTCCTCCACGCGGCACGTCCCGCCGCGGCACACCACCACTCTGCCGCGGCGCTACCGGCTTTTGGGTGCCTCGACTCCGGCGAGTCCCCTCCGGACGTGTGGAGAGCTGTCGGAGCGGGCGACGGCGGTCTCGGCCGCCGGTGACCGGAGGTGGGAATGCGAAGGGCCCCCACTCCGCGGAGTGGG
>JARKOU010000022.1 GCA_029975645.1 Actinomycetales bacterium | reverse complement strand
CATGCACTGCAGTCCGAGGCAGATCCCCAGCGTCGGCACCTCGTGGTGCCGCGCCCAGTGCAGCGCCCCCAACTTCCCCTCGATGCCACGCACGCCGAACCCGCCGGGGATGAGCACGGCGTCGACGCCGGCCAGCGCCTTCCGGGCGCCGGCCTCGGTCTCGCAGTCGTCGGACGCCACCCACCGCACGCGCACCCGCGCGTCGTTCGCGAACCCGCCCGCCCGCAGGGCCTCGGTCACCGAGAGGTAGGCGTCGGGCAGCCCGATGTACTTCCCGACCAGCGCCACCTCCACCTCGTGCCCCGGGTAGTGCACACGCTCCAGGAGCGTGGACCACTGCACCCAGTCGACGTCGCGGAACGGCAGGCCGAGCCGGCGCACCACGTAGGCGTCCAGGCCCTCGGCGTGCAGCACCTTGGGGATGTCATAGATCGACGGCGCGTCGATCGCGGCGACCACGGCCTCCGGCTCCACGTCGCACATCGCGGCGATCTTGCCCTTGACGGAGTCCGGGATCACCCGGTCCGCCCGGCACACGATCGCGTCCGGCTGGATACCGATGCTCCGCAGCGCGGCGACGGAGTGCTGGGTGGGCTTGGTCTTCAGCTCCCCGCTCGGCCCGATGTACGGGACCAGGGAGACGTGCAGGAAGAAGACGTTGTCCCGCCCGACGTCGCGGCGCACCTGGCGAGCGGCCTCGAGAAAGGGCAGCGACTCGATGTCGCCCACCGTCCCGCCGATCTCGGTGATGATCACGTCCGGCGCCGTGCCCCCGGGCACATCGGCCTGGGCGCGCATCCGCGCCTTGATCTCGTCCGTGATGTGCGGGATCACCTGGACGGTGTCCCCGAGGTACTCTCCGCGGCGCTCCTTCGCGATCACGGAGGAGTAGACGACGCCGGTGGTGACGTTCGCGCTGCGGTCGAGGTCGACGTCGAGGAACCGCTCGTAGTGACCGATGTCCAGGTCCGTCTCGGCGCCGTCCTCGGTGACGAACACCTCCCCGTGCTGGAACGGGTTCATGGTGCCCGGGTCCACGTTGATGTACGGGTCCAGCTTCTGCATCGTCACGCGCAGGCCGCGCGCGCGCAGGAGGTGACCGAGGCTGGAGGCCGTGAGTCCCTTCCCGAGCGAGGATGCGACGCCGCCGGTCACGAATACGTGACGGCTGACCCGGGCCTGGTTACCGGCGCGCCGGTCCGCGAGACTCACCACGGATTTTCACCCTAGCACCCTGGAGTAGACCGCTTCGAGTTGAGCCAGGACGTCCGGCAGGGTCGGCAAGGTCGCAGCCCGCTCCCGCGCCGCCGCCTGCAGCGCCGCCCGCCGCTCCGGATCGGCCAGCAACGCCCGGATGGCCCCGGCGAGAGCCTGTGCGTTCCCGTACGGCACGAGCACCGCGGCGTCCCCGGTCACCTCGCCCGTGCCGCCCACGTCCGTGGCGACGACGGCGGACCCGACGGCGAGCGCCTCCTGCACCCCGAGCGGCTGGCCCTCCCAGGCGCTCGTGCTGACCACCACGTCCGCCGCTGCCAGGAGGTCCGGCACGTCGTCCCGCCGACCGAGCAAGCGCACCGGCAGACCCTCGGTCTCGATGCGTTCCTCGAGCTCCGGGGCCAGCGGGCCGTCGCCGGCCACCGCCCACACCACGGCCGGCTCGGCGCCGTCGGCCGCCAGCAGCGCCGCGGCGTCGCACAACAGGTCCAAGCCCTTCTGCGGGGCGAGCCGCGCCACGGTGAGCACGAGCGCCCGGCTGCCGGCGCCGTCGTCGATCCCCACCTCGCGCCGTCGCGCCGCGTCCAGCGGGACCGGCTCCCGGCGAGGCGGCGACGGCACGAGCGCCCGCTCCGCGTCCACGGCGCCGCGCTCCCGCGCCCGCTCCACGAGGTCCGAACTGACCCCCAGCACCACGTCGGCGCGGCGCGCCACGAGGCGCTCCAGGACCGAGGAGATCGCCTGCACGCGCGGGCCACCTACGGGAAGGTTGTGCAGGGTGACCACGAGGCCCGGGCGGCGCTCCCGGGAACCCAGCGAGGAGATGGCCAGCGCCGTGAGGGCCCCGGCCCGCAGGCCGTGGGCATGCACCACGTCCGCGCCCGCCGCGATCACGCGCAGGTGCCGGATCACTGCCTGGTCGCCCGGACGCGGCCGGTCGGTGATGTCGACGACGACGGTGCGCACCGGGCGCTCCACGCCCTCCACCACGGGCTCGGGACCGGCGAGGACCACGTCGTTGTGCTCCGCGAGCGCCGCCGCCACCTCACGCACGTGACGCCCGACGCCACCGCCGCTCGACCCGCACACCTGGACGATCCGCCGTCTCTCAGGCACTCGTGCCCCTCCATCCCTGGATCACCCGGCGGTCGCCGACGACAACCGCCCCACCTACAGCCCCGAGCGCCACCGCGCCCCCGAGCAACCCTGCCATGACCGCCGCCACCATCCCGCCGCCCGCGAGATCCAGCACCGTGTCCGCCGCGAACCGGCCCACCAGCGCGCCGGCAAGGCCGCCGAGGCTCGCCACGAGCGTGGTGCGCGCAAGGCCCGGCAGGCCGTCGCACGCCCGGGCCAAGGCCGCCACCAGCGCCACCCCGGCCAGGGTCATCCCCACGGTGTTCCCGATGGCCAGCGCCGTCAGCGCGGCGGGACCGTCCCCGCCCGGGGGCACCAGCAGCCGCACGGCCAGCACGGAGACCAACGCCACCGCCAGCCACCCGGCGGCGGTGGCGACGACGGCGGCGCGGCCTCGATCCACCGCGTACAGCGCGCGGGAGACGTGGAAGATCAGCGCCAGCCCGATGATGCCCGGCGCCATCCACGTGAGCGCCTCGGTCATGCCCACGACCTCGCCGCGGCCGAACGTGGTGAACACCACCTGGACGGCCGGCGCGATCGCCACGAGCGCCGCGGCGCCGAGGGCGGCCACCACGAACACCGCGCTCGTGGACCAACCCGCCATCCGCGCGTAGCCGGCGTGGTCCTTCTCGGAGGCTCGCACGGACAGGCGCGGGAACACCGCGGTGGCGAGCGGCACGGCGAGCACCGCGTACGGCAGGAAGTAGACGGCCTGGCTGTACTGGAAGACGTTGTACGTGCCTAGCGGCCCGCTCGCCTTCGCCAGTGCGAGCGTCACGAGCACCGCGAGCTGCTGCGCCACGAGGGCGCCGAGGCCGGCGCCGGCCAGGCTGCGGGCCCGCACGGCCACCCCGGGCGGGAAGCGGAACGTCGGCCGGAACCGGACCCCCGAGCGCAGCACGGGGAAGAAGAGCGGCAGGCTCATCGCCGCCACTCCCGCGGTGGTCCCCCACGCGAGCCAGCGCAGGGCGACGGCGGGAAGGTTGGCGGGGTCCGTCTGCTGGTCCTGCGCCGTGGCGGCGAACACGAGGTAGGACGTGATCACCACGATGCTCGAGAGCAGCGGCGCGAACGCCGGCCAGAAGAACTTCTGCTGGGCCTGGAGCACCCCGGTCAGGACCACGCCGATGCCGTACAGCACGATCTGCGGGGCGAACACCACGAGGAAGTACTGGCCCGCCGCCACCTGCGCGGCCTGCGCGGAGGCGTCGAGGCCGGGGCTCGTGGGCAGGGCCTCGACGATCGACCCCGCCAGCAGCGCGACCGCCACGGAGATCGGCAGGAGGACGGCGAGTGCCCACGTGAGCATGGCCGAGGAGATCCGGTCCACATCCTTGCGCAGGTGGGCCGCGAACGGCCCGGCGAGGAGGGGGATGACGGCGCCCGCCAGCGCGCCGCCGGCCGCCACCTCGTAGAGGACGTTGGGCAGGGTGTTCGCGGTGGCGTAGGCGTCGCCGATCGCGGTGTCGCCCACCGCGTAGTTCTGGGCCAGCCAGCGACCGAAGCCGACGACCCGGGACGCGATCGTCAGCGCCGCGATCATCGACGCGGCGCCGAGAACCGTGCCGGTCAGTCGGCGGGCGTTCACGGGTGGGCTCGGCCCCACGCGTCGATGCGCCGCAGCACCGGGTTCCCGGCGATGATCTTCGAGAAGGACACCCTCTCGCTCAGCGCGGTGAGCCCGACGATGCCGGCGAGTGCGCCCAGCCGGACCGGCACCCGCGGGTCGAGCGCCAGGGCCGTGCCGGCCAGCGCCCCGAGGGCGTTGGCCCCCGTGTCGCCGAGCATCGTCCGTTCGGCCAGGTCTCCTGGCAGGGCGCCGAGCGCAGCACCGCACGTCGCGGCCGCGACGGGGGCACCCGGCCCGGTGGTGAGCGCCAGCGGCGCGGTGATCCCCGCGACCACCTTGAGCGCTCGTCCGGGACGGAGGTCGAAGAGGTTGACGAGGTTCGCGGCTCCGGCGATGAGCGCCCCGGAGAGAGCGACGTCGGCGATCCGGGCCGACGGCGACGCCCCCCGACCGCCCCGTGTCGCCACGGCCGCGGCCACCAGCGAACCGACGCCGATGCCGAGCAACTTGGCGCCACCCGTGGTCAGTTGCCCCCGGGCCAGGGCGCCGACGTGCCCCTTGAAGCCCTTCGAGCGGCCCTCCGGGCTCTCGGTGAGGTCGTCCAGGGCGCCGAAGGCCCCGCCCGCGGTGCCCGCCACCGCAGCGGCAAGGCGCGCCGACCCACCACCGAGACCCGCGGCCGCCGTGGCGCCGGCCGCGACCGCGGCCCCGCCGAGGAGGCTCACTTCTCTCCCGCCGTAGTTCGTCCGGGCCCAGCGCTCGCGTCCACCCGGCGGCGCAGCGGCCAGGCCGGCACCGGCCGCCGCTGTCAGCCCGGCCCCGAGCGCGGCCACCGCAGCCCGGCGGCCCAGGGCGCCGAGGGTCGTCGCGGCGCTCATCCGACCGGCGCCGTCGGTACGGGCTCCACGGGAGCGACGACGACGGGCTGGAGACTCACCTGCGGCGGGATCACGGCCGTGGCCGAGGAGGCGAAGCCGTAGTGCCCGATCGTGCCGGCGATCGCCGCGGCGAGCGCCTGGGGCACGGTCAGCTGGCCGGTGATCTCGCCGATGGTGTCCACCGTCGCCACCCGCCCGGCGATCTCGACGTCGCCGCGCACCAGGTTCACCACGTCGGCATCCTGGGCGGCCGGGCCGCCGACCACCGTGCCCTGGCCCTCCGCGGCGAGCGCGCCGATCAGGGCGAGCACGGCGTCGTCCGCCGCGGCGACGTCCTCCGCAGGGGCCGGAGTGGCCGTGTCTGCGACGTCGGCCGCAGGTGCGATGACCACGAACGCGTCGGCCGGGCCGGTCGGCGCCTGGGTCAGGGAGATGAGGTCGCCCTGGGCGAGGACGTCGAGCACCAGGGTGGCGTTGTCCGTCA
This sequence comes from Actinomycetales bacterium, assembly GCA_029975645.1. Lineage (GTDB taxonomy): Bacteria > Actinomycetota > Actinomycetes > Actinomycetales > JAHECE01 > JAHECE01. Next base: position 10,607 of record JARKOU010000022.1, on the reverse strand, counting down.
GGGCCGCGGGGTCCTCCGGCTTCGCCGAGGTGAGGCCCTGCGCGAGCGCGGCGCCCAGGATCGCTGCGGCGTCGGCGTCGGTCGCCGGCGCCGGGTCGAGGTAGCCGAGCAGGTTGCCCACCAGGGAGGCGCGGAAGTCGCCCTGGGCCGGGTCCGTCCAGTTCGGCGCCACCTCCACGCGCGCGCTCACCGTCGCCCCGGACTGCTCGACCCGCTCCAGGACGGCATCCACCGTGGCGGTGTCGGTGCCGGGCAGCGTGAGGACGGCGACGGTCCGCGGCAGGATCCCTGCGATGAGGTCGTCCGAAGCGGCGTCGAGGTAGGTGTCGCGCTCGTCCAACTCAGTGGTCGTGGCGTCGAGGTCGGCCCGCAGGGCGTCCTTTTCCGCCCGGAGCTGCTCCACCTGGCCCGTCAGCTGGTTGCCGATGGTCTCCTTCAGCGGGCCTGCGCCCAGCGCGATGCCGACGGCGAGCGCGAGGAATACCGAGATGAGCGAGACGAGGTGATATCGGAAATCGATCACTGGGGTGGCGGTCCTTCGGTCTGAGCGGTCAGCCGGTCGGCGCTGCGGAGATGCCCAGGAGGCCCTGGACGAAGGAGATGACGTCGTCGAACCACGCCCCGAGGAGCGCGAAGAGGGTCTGCCCGAACGTGGTCGCGGCGAGCGCCACGAAGAGGGCGGCCAGGCCCGCGAGCACGAGCAGCGTCAGCTGAACGCTCGAGATGCGGGCTCGGTAGAGCCGCGAGACGCCCTTGGCGTCGATCAGCTTCCCACCCACCCGCAACCGGGTGAGGAACGTGCTCGCCATGCCCGAACGGCCCTTGTCGAGGAACTCGATGAGGGTCGCGTGGGTGCCGACGGCCACGATCAGCTCCGCGCCCTTGTCATCGGCGAGGAGCATGGCGACGTCCTCGCTCGTGCCCGCCGCGGCGAACACGACCGGTTCGATGCCGAGTTTGCGCACCCGCTCGGCGCCCGGCGCGCGCCCGTCCCGGTAGGCGTGGACCACGATCTCGGCGCCGCAGGTCAGCGCGCGGTCCGAGACGGAGTCCATGTCCCCGACGATCAGGTCCGGCTTCAGCCCCGCCTCGAGGATCGCGTCCGCTCCGCCGTCGACGCCGATGAGCACCGGCCGGTATTCACGCACGTAAGGGCGGAGGATCGCGAGGTCTTCCTTGTAGTGGTAGCCCCGCACCACGATCAGCACCTGACGTCCCTCGAGGCGCGTGCGGATCTCGGGGACGCCGACGCCGCCCAGGAGCAGGTCCTTCTCCCGGGCCAGGTAGTCCATGGTGTTCGCGACGAAGGCCTGCATCTGTGCCGGCATGCCCTCTTCGGCCGCCGCCATCGCTGCCGCGACCGTCTCGCCCGTCTGCACCGTCCCCTGGGCCAGTACGCGCGATCCGATCCGCACCTCGTCCCCGACCACCGCGACCGCGTGGCCGTCGACGAGGGTCATGACGTCCGGTCCCAGGTCGTCCACCAGGGGGATCCCGGCTTCCAGGAGGATCCCCGGCCCCAGGTTCGGGTAGCGCCCCGAGGTGGACTTGGCCGCGTTGAGGACGGCCATGGGGCGGCAGGCGACGAGGGCCTCCGCGGAGACGCGGTCGATGTCGACGTGGTCGATCACCGCGATGTCACCCGGCTGGAGACGCTTGGTGAGGTTCTTCGTCCGGCGGTCCACACGGACACGCCCGCTCAAGGCTCCGGCGGGTACCGGTTCTGGACGACGGCGCGACGCAGGAGATCTCATCGCCTCCTATCGTCCCACGGCGGCCCGCTCGAGGAGTTCAGCGGCGTGGCGCCGCGCGAGTTCGGACTCCTCTTCACCGGACAGCATCCGGGCCAGCTCACGGCGCCTTTCCTCGCCCTGAACTGCGCGAACACCAGTCTCCGTGATCACGTCCTCTCCCTGGCGGGTGGCCTTCGTCACGACCAGGTGACGGTCGGCGAACGCGGCCACTTGAGCGAGGTGCGTCACAACGATCACCTGGGCCGTCCGGCCGAGGTCCGCCAACCGGCGTCCGACCTCGACCGCGGCGCGCCCCCCGATCCCTGCGTCCACCTCGTCGAAGACGAAGGTGGGCGGCGAGACGGCGCCTGACGTGGGCGCCGTGGCCAGCGCCACCTCGATGGCGAGCATGACGCGGGAGAGTTCACCGCCGGAGGCGCCCTTGGCGAGCGGCCGGGCGGGCGCACCGCCGTGCGGCCGCAGCAGGAACTCGACGTCCTCGGCACCCCAGGGCCCGGGCTCCGGCAGCGGCCGGAGTCTCGCCTCGAGGTGCGCCCCTGACATGGCGAGGCCCGCCAGCTCGGCGTCGACGGCGTCGGAGAGGGCCGTAGCGGCCGCCGCTCGGGCGTCCGTCACGACCGTGGCGACCTCACGCAGCCGGGCGTCCGCCTCGGCGGCCCGGCGGGCCAGGGCCTCGCGCGCCTGGTCCGGGTCGGAGATCTCCTCGAGCCGGGCTCGCGCCCGGTCGGCCCAGGCGAGGACGTCGTCCACGCGCCGCGCGGGCTCGCCGCGACCCGACGGCGCGAACCGGCGCACCAGATCGGCCAGCGCGGCCCGCCGCGCATGCACCTCCTCCAGCCGGGCGGGGTCCGCCTCGAGGTCTGCGAGGTACGAACCGAGGTCGACGGCGGTGTCCCCCAGCAGGGCTGCCGCCTCCCCCAGGCGCTCGGCCGCGTCCGCGAGGCTCTGGTCGATGCCGACGACCGGCTCCAGGGCGCGGCGGGCGCGGTCGACGGCTCGGACGGCGTCGGCCGGGGCCGGTCCGGCCCCCGTCGCTCCGCCCGACGACCGGAAGCCGTCCTCGCCACCGCCGGCCAGGGCCTCATGCGCGATCGCAGCCGCCGCGCGCAGGTCCTCGACGTTGCCGAGCCGGTCGGCCTCCTCGCGCAGCGCGACGTCTTCCCCACGCTCAGGGCCGACGGCCTCGATCGCCCGCAGCCCGATCCGCAGGCGTTCGGCCTCCTCCTCGCGCGCCGTCGCCTCGGCGTCCCACCGCTCCAGCGCCGCACCGGCCTCCGCACGGTCAGCGAAGGCCGCGCGGTACGCGGCCAGCGCCGCCTGGTGCGCCGGGCCGGCGAAGGCGTCGAGGGCGCCACGCTGCTGCGCCGGTGAGCGCAGCCGCAACTGGTCGGCCTGGCCGTGGACGGTCACCAGGTCGGCGGCGATCTCGGCGAGCACCGCCTGGGGCACCGTGCGCCCGCCCAGGTGGGCGCGCGAGCGCCCCTCCGCCGCGACGGTCCGGGCGATGACCAGGACGCCGTCGTCGAGGGACGCCCCGGCCTCCCGCGCGCGGTCCGCGACCGCGGGGCCCGGTTCCGCGATCACCCCCTCGACGACGGCGCGCGGCGTCCCGGCGCGGACGGCGGCGGGGTCGGCACGACCGCCGAGCAGGAGCGACAGCCCCGTGAGCACCATCGTCTTGCCGGCGCCGGTCTCCCCCGTGATGACGGTGAACGACGGCGAGAACTCGAGGTGGGCACGGGCGATCACGCCGAGGCCCTCGATCGTCATCTCCTCGATCACGGCGCAGGCTCCCCATCGCCGCGGCCCGCGGTCGCGCCCGCCACCTCCGTCCCCCGCCACCCTGCGGTCGGCAGGTCGAACTTCCGCACGAGTCGGTGGCTGAAGGGGGCAAGGTTCAGGCGGGCCAACTTGACGGTCTCGGCCCCGCGGAAGACCTCGATGTGCGAACCGGGCGGCGCCTCGATACGCCGTCGGCCGTCGCACCAGACGACGGCGTCCATCGGGCTGCGCGCGAGCACCTCGACCGCCAGGCGCGAATCAGGCCCCACCACCAGGGGCCGGGCGAACAAGGCGTGCGCCGCGATCGGCACCATGAGCAGTGCCTCCACGTCGGGCCACACCACCGGTCCCCCGGCGGAGAACGCGTAGGCGGTGGACCCGGTGGGCGTGGCCATCACCACGCCGTCGCAACCGAAGGACGAGAGGCCGCGGCCGTCGACGCCGATCACCACCTCGAGCATCCGCGCGCGGCTGCCGATCTTCTCAACGGTCGCCTCGTTGACCGCCCAGCCGCGCTCGGGCTCGACCTCCCCGGGGCGCCGGACCACGACGTCGAGGGTCAGCCGCTCCTCGACCACGTAGTCCCGGGCCGCCGCGCGCGCGACCACGTGCTCGAGGTCCTCGCGCTCGCTCTCGGCCAGGAATCCGATGTGCCCCAGGTTGATGCCGATGAGGGGCGCGCCGCGGCCCCTGGCGAGTTCGGCCGCACGCAGGATGGTCCCGTCGCCGCCGAGCACGATCACGAGTTCGAAGTCGCCGAGGTCGCCCGGGGATCCGCCGGCCCGTTCGACCTGCTCCGGGCTCGGACCGTGCACGGGCGTCATGCCGTGGCGGCGCAGTTCCGCGTCCACGCGGGATGCGGCGCGCACGGCGGCCGGACGGGCGGCGTGCGTGACAAGCAGGACCCTGCGGCTCACTGCGGCTTCCTTCCCGGCGCCGACGGTCCGGACGCGACCGCCTGCGCGATCATCGCATCGAGCGCCTCGCCCGGGGGAAGCGGCGCGTCGACGCCCGCCCGGCGCAGCCACACGAAGTACTCGACGTTCCCACTCGGACCGGGCAGCGGGCTGGGCACCACGGCGAGCGTCGCCAGGCCCAGGTCCGCCGCGGCGTCGGCCACTGTGCGCACGGCGGCCTCCCGGAGAGCGGGATCCCGGACCACGCCACCCGAGCCGAGCCGTTCGCGGCCCACCTCGAACTGCGGCTTGACCATGAGGAGGAAGTCGGCGTCGGGCGCCGCCGCCTCGGCGAGGGCGGGGAGCACGAGGGTGAGCGAGATGAACGAGAGGTCCGCCACCACGAGCCCGGGGGCGGGGGCCACGTCTTCGGCGCGCAGGGATCGGACGTTGGTGCGGTCCAGGACGGTGACCCGCGGGTCCTGGCGCAGGTGCCAGGCGAGTTGGCCGTACCCGACGTCGACCGCGACCACGTGCGCGGCCCCACGGCGCAGCAGCACATCGGTGAAACCGCCTGTTGATGCCCCGGCGTCGAGCGCCCGCCGGTCAACCACCGCCGGGCCTCCCGGGCCGAGCGCGTCCAGCGCGCCTGCGATTTTCAGCGCCCCGCGCGAGGCGTACGGCGGGTCCTCCTCCGAGGCTGCCGCGACCACGAGCGCCTGCGCCGGGTCCACCTGAGTCGCCGCTTTCGTGGCGACCGACCCGTCGACCAGCACCCGGCCGGCCGCGATCACATCGGCCGCGTCCTGTCGCGACCGCGCGAGGCCACGTCGCACCAACTCGGCGTCGAGCCGGACCCGCCGCGCCACGTCAGCCCTCCGTCGGGGCGAGGGCGTCCTGCAGGGCGCGGTGGACGGCGTCGAACGCCTCGACGTGCTCGCGCAGCGCTCGGACGTCGGCACCGCTCGACCCGCCCAGCGGGGCGAGCGCGTCGAGCAGGTTCTCCGCCTCGCGGACCCGCGCGAGCGCGTCTCCGCGGGCCGGAGACGGTCCCGGCTTGGGACCGGGCCTCGCTGTCGGCTCCACGCCTTGCGCACCACCTCTCTGACTCACGCGACGCCTAGCGCCACGGCAGCGGCCGAGCACCCTGGAGCGTTCCCCGCCGAGTGTCCGCGGCAGGGACGACCGAACGAGGGCCGGCCGTCATCGCCACCGCGACGCACGCTACCCCGCGGCGCCGACACCCGGCTTCACGCGGACGTCCGGCACCTCGAGCAGCGGTTGACCCGAATCCGCCTGTTCCCACGCCGCACAGCACAGCGCGCGCAGCGCATCGAGGGAGACCTCGACCGGCCCGGCGACCGGCCGCGAGGCATCCCAGCCGGCGCTCGCGCCGTCGGCCTCGGTCACCGCAACGACGTGTGATCCGTGGATCCGCGCCCGAGCGCCACGGCACGCCCACTCGCCCGGGCCGACGCGCCGGGGCTCGGGATGCGGGACGAGCAATCCGTCCAGGTCAGGGGCGATGAAACGCGGGCGCTCGTTCGGCGCGGCCAGAACGGCCTCACGAGCGCCGCTGACCCCCGTCAGGACCAGCAGTCCTGCCTGGTTCGCGGCCACGGCGCCGGCCAGGTCGGTGTCCAGCCGGTCGCCCACCACGAGGGGTCGCACGGCCTCGGCGCGCGCCGCGGCCTGCACGAACATCGCAGGCTCGGGCTTGCCCGCCGCCACCGGCGTTACCCCGGTAGCCGCCACAACGACGCCGACGAGCGTGCCGTTGCCCGGTGCGATCCCCCGATCGGTGGGAATCGTCAGATCGAGGTTGGTCGCCACGTAGAACGCCCCGGCCCGAATCGCGTATCCCGCTTCGGCCAGCTCGGTCCACCCGACCGACGGCGCAAAGCCTTGGACCACCGCGTCCGGGCCCTCGTCCGCCCCGTCGACGAGCGTGAACCCCGCCTCCAGGAGCGCTGTCCGAAGGCCGGCGCCGCCGACCGCCAGGACTCGCGAACCGCGCGCCAGCCGCTCGCCCAGGAGCACCGCTGCTACCTGGGACGACGTCAGGACGTCCGACGCGTCGGACGGCACGCCGATCTGGGAGAGGTGATCCGCGACGGTTCCCGGCTCACGGTTCGCATTGTTCGTCACGAACACCGTGCGCATCCCCACGGCTCTCGCCGCGGCGATCGCCTCGGGCGCACGTTCCACCGGGAACGGGCCTCGGTACACCACGCCGTCCAGGTCGAACAATGCGGCGTCGAACGCCCGGCACAGAGGCGTCTCGCTGCCGAGCAGGTAGGCGCTGGATTCGCTCGTCGTCGCGTTCACGCCTCGGAATCCTCCTCCTCCACGACCTCGTCCGTGACGTGGTGGACGACGTCGTCCTCTTCCGCCACCTCGTTCGCGAGGTCGATCACGACGACCTCCTCCTCCACGACCTCGTCCGCGGCGTCGTGGACGACGTCCTCTTCCGCCACCTCGTCCGCGAGGTCGATCACCACGACCTGCTCCTCCGGGGCCTGCCTGGACACGCCGGCCCGCTGGAGCACCTCAGCGGCCTCATCCGCGCGCCCCATGGCCTCGAGCACCTCGGCCCGTGCCTCCGCGATCCGCGCACGCACGTCCGGGTCCGTCACCGCTGAGACGACAGGGCTATCGAGCGCCAGCAGGGCGGCCTCGGGTTCACCGAGGTCCAACCTCGCACCGCTCGCGACGATGGCGAGTTCCACCTGATCGGCCCGAGGCAACTGTGCCACCTCTGGCGCCGACGTCAGCGCGAGCGCTCGCTCCGGTCGTCCCAGCCCGCGCTCGCAATCGGCCTCGATCGCACGATGCGCGTCCACGCCACTCAGCCGGCGAACCGTGCGGACCTCGCGCAGCGCCTCCGCATACCGCCCCGTCGCATAGGCCGTCAGTGCCACGGCCTCCCGGACCACGTCTACCCGACCTGCCCTGCGCTGGGCCGCCTTCGCGTGCAGGTATGCCGACTCAGGATCGGAATCCAGCGACAGACCCGCGACCACCAGGTGCCTCGCGACGGACTCCGCGTTGTCACGCGACAAGGTCCGCAGCCGCTGCCTTGCCGCCCGATCCAGCATGTCCGCCGTCACGCTTTCCGGCAGGACGGGATCGGGGGTCGAACGCTCCGCGCCGCGCGATGGGTTCTCGCGACCGGATGGGCCCTCGGCCGCCCGACGTCCAGTAGCTGGAGCCCCGCCACGCGTCGCGGTTCCCCGGCCAGGCGCTCCGCCTCGGGCGGCGTCGTAGCGCCGCCTCCCGGACTCGTCGGACCGACCGCTCTGGGAGGAGGTACGGGGACCCGCCCCGCCGCGGGCCGTGGCTCGCGCGCCGGGAGCCGCGCGGTCATCAGACGACCACGCCCCTCGCTCCCGCGCACCGCCGGTCGGTCCTGATCGCCTCTCACCCGAAGCACCCGGGGCCCTTCCGCGCCCCTCGCCCTCGGACTGCCACCGCCCCGAACCCGTGGCACCCCACGCGCCGCCCGACCGTCCGCCCGCCCCGCCGGAGGGACGTCTCCTCTGGGCGTCCGAATCGCCGTCACGACCTACGAACGCTCGACCCGAACCCGATTGCGGCTGCCGACGGCCGGCGTCAGCACCTGCTCCGCGCTGGCGAGCCTCATCGCTCACGCCTCGCTCCCCGCTCGAGCCTGCTCGCGGACGGCGCGCGTCAGCGGACCCTCCAGACGCACGTTCACTGCGGGAATCGGGCGCATCCCAGCGCCGGCGACCCTGCACACTCGGTCGCTCAGCCGGACCTCGCTCACCACGCGAACCCCCGGGCGCTTGCCGACGGCTGGCGCCCCCGGCACCACCCTCGGCCCGCCGGCCCCCGCCAGGGCCGCTCGACGGACGCCAATCACCACGGGACCCCCCGGACGACCCTTGACGACCCCCGTCACCACCCTCGGCCCGCGAACCCCCGCCCCCGCCAGAACCGCCTGACGGACGCCACTCCCCACGGGAGCCCCCGGACGACTCGCGACGGCCCCCGCCACCACCCTCGGCGCGCCGGCCGCCGCCCCCGCCCGAGCCTCCGGAGGAGCGCCTCTCCCCAGCCTTGCCGCCGGGTGACTGCTGACGACCCTCTCCGGGACCACCCCGGGGCGGCCTCGTGCCGCCGCTGCGGTCTCCCGACGTCGGACCCGAATGATCTTTAGCGGGTGGCATGGCGGTACTCCTTCATCAACAGCGCAGTTGGAACGACAAAGGCCGCCCCCGGGTGGGGGCGGCCTTTGTGAAAAGGTGTTCGGCGGCGTCCTACTCTCCCACGCAGTCTCCCGCGCAGTACCATCGGCGCTGAGGGGCTTAGCTTCCGGGTTCGGAATGGAGCCGGGCGTTTCCCCCTCGCTATGACCGCCGAAACTCTATGGAGATGTCATCGGAAAATCCCGACCGCACCTCGGGAACCGCACAGTGGACGCGTAGCATGATGTGTTGTGTCAAGTTATCGGCATATTAGTACCGGTCAGCTTCATGTGTCTTTGGTCCACACTTCCACATCCGGCCTATCAACCCAGTAGTCTGCTGGGAGCCTCTCGGGGCAAGCCCCATGGAAACCTCATCTCGAAGCAGGCTTCCCGCTTAGATGCTTTCAGCGGTTATCCCTTCCGAACGTAGCCAACCAGCCGTGCTCCTGGCGGAACAACTGGCACACCAGAGGTTCGTCCGTTCCGGTCCTCTCGTACTAGGAACAGCCCTTCTCAAGTTTCCTGCGCGCGCAGCGGATAGGGACCGAACTGTCTCACGACGTTCTAAACCCAGCTCGCGTACCGCTTTAATGGGCGAACAGCCCAACCCTTGGGACCTACTCCAGCCCCAGGATGCGACGAGCCGACATCGAGGTGCCAAACCATGCCGTCGATATGGACTCTTGGGCAAGATCAGCCTGTTATCCCCGGGGTACCTTTTATCCGTTGAGCGACGGCGCTTCCACAAGCCACCGCCGGATCACTAGTTCCGACTTTCGTCCCTGCTCGACCTGTCAGTCTCACAGTCAAGCTCCCTTGTGCACTTGCACTCAACACCTGATTGCCAACCAGGCTGAGGGAACCTTTGAGCGCCTCCGTTACATTTTAGGAGGCAACCGCCCCAGTTAAACTACCCACCAGGCACTGTCCCTGATCCGGATTACGGACCGAGGTTAGATGTCCAGAACGACCAGAGTGGTATTTCAACGATGACTCCACCGACACTGGCGTGCCGGCTTCACAGTCTCCCACCTATCCTACACAAGCCGTCCCGAACACCAATACCAAGCTATAGTAAAGGTCCCGGGGTCTTTCCGTCCTGCTGCGCGTAACGAGCATCTTTACTCGTAGTGCAATTTCGCCGAGTTCGTGGTTGAGACAGCGGAGAAGTCGTTACGCCATTCGTGCAGGTCGGAACTTACCCGACAAGGAATTTCGCTACCTTAGGATGGTTATAGTTACCACCGCCGTTTACTGGGGCTTAAATTCTGAGCTTCGCCTTGCGGCTGACCCGTCCTCTTAACCTTCCAGCACCGGGCAGGCGTCAGTCCGTATACATCGTCTTGCGACTTCGCACGGACCTGTGTTTTTAGTAAACAGTCGCTTCTCCCTGGTCTCTGCGGCCGTCGAAGGCTAGCCGGCTAGCGGCTTCACCCCTTCGGCCCCCCTTCTCCCGAAGTTACGGGGGCATTTTGCCGAGTTCCTTAACCACGATTCTCTCGAACGCCTTGGTATTCTCTACCTGACCACCTGAGTCGGTTTAGGGTACGGGCGGCTAGAACCTCGCGTCGAGGCTTTTCTTGGCAGCATAGGATCACCCTGCTTCCCGCATTCGCGGTCACCGTCAGGTCTCAGGCACATGAGATGCGGATTTGCCTACATCTCGCCCTACACCCTTGGACGTGGACTACCATCGCCACGCGGAGGCTACCTTCCTGCGTCACCCCTGTTAATACGCTTACCTACTACCGGTTCGGGTCGCGCGCTCCACGACGACACCCTCCGAAGAGAGTCCCACCGCTTCGGGCGCTCAGCATCACCGGATTCGGTATGGGCGGTTCTTCGCCGGTACGGGAATATCAACCCGTTGTCCATCGACTACGCCTGTCGGCCTCGCCTTAGGTCCCGACTTACCCAGGGCGGATTAGCCTGGCCCTGGAACCCTTGGTCATTCGGCGGACGGGT
>JARKOU010000004.1 GCA_029975645.1 Actinomycetales bacterium | reverse complement strand
GTACGCGGCATCGACCAGGCGGTAGAGGCCCTCGGCGGCGTCGGTGGACACGGGCAGCAGCCCGATGTCATCGACCACGACGAGCTCGGCGCGCAGGATCCTGGTGATGGCCTTGCTGACGCTGTCATCGGCCCGGTGACGGCGCAGCAGGGCGCCGAGGTCTTCCAGGGTGAACCACGCCACGCGCAGGCCCTGTTCGACGGCGTGCTGGCCCAGGGCCTCGAGCAGGAACGTCTTCCCGGTGCCGGAGGGACCACACACCACGAGGTTCTCGGCGCGGTGGACCCATTCCAGGGTGCGGAGGGCCGCCTGGGTCGGGGCCGGGATCGAGGAGGCGGCCTGGTCCCAGACCTCGAACGTCTTGCCGGTCGGGACCGCCGCCGCGGCGCGGCGGGTGGCCAGGGCGGAGCGGTCCCGCCCGGCGACCTCCTCACCGAGCAGGACGCGCAGCACCTCGATCGGGTCCCAGCGTTGGGCTTTCGCGGTGGCCACGACGTCGGGGGCGTGCGCGCGGATGTGCGGCATCCGCAGGCGGCGCAGCAACGCTTCGACGTCGGAGGGCAGTGGTGGCGGGGTCGGGACCCCGACCGCCGGCACCGCCGCGGGTGTGGTGGGCCGGCTCATGAGGCCACCCCCGCCCGGGCCGTCTGCTCGTGGGCGCCGACGGCGGGCGCCGGCCCGACCTCGACGACCGGCCCGGTGCTGGTCCCGAACGCCGCCCAGGCGCTGGTGCCCTGGGTCAGGGACCCGGCCTCACCGGCCTGGTGGGTGCGGGCGTCCTGCCCGTCGGGGCGGGCCCCGGCGTGGTGGTCCAGGATCGAGGGCAGGTCGGCCTCGGCGAAGCGGCCGTGCACGGCGGCGTGCCCCAGCGCCCAGTTCACCTCGCCCGCACCGAAGAGCTTGGCCAGCTCCACCGCGGCGGCCATCTTCACCCGGATCTTCGTCGTCCCCGCCGCGGCGGCCTCGGCCAACCACAACCGGGCACCATCACCCAGGGCGAGGAACTCCGCTTCCGCGGTCGTCTTCGCCGTCGGGGTACGCCCCAGAGCCCCGGCCGGCGCGGGCGGGAAGTGCGCGTCCTCGATCCTCGGGCTGCCCGGCGTGGCCCGGGCGTGGCGGGCGACCTCCACCGGCCCGCCCGGGCCGACGTGCACGATCACGACCCGCTCACCGGCCCCGGCCCCGTGCACCCGCACCCACACGGCCTGCCCGAGCAGGGTGTGCGGCACCGAGTACTGCCCGCCCTCGAACGTGACCATCGGCGTCTTGACACCGACCTGGCGGGTCAACCCGAACGCCACCGTGTGCGCCGCCGCCGGCACCGGGTGCAACCGGGCCCGCTCCTGGGCGAGCATCTCCACCGGGGCCCGGCGAGTGGCCCGGTGCACCCGGGCGTTGACCTGATCACAGAACGCCTCGCACGCCGCCTCCAACTCGGCGAACGTCTCGTACTCGGCCAGGAGGTTCGCCTCGGTCGGCACGAGGTCGGCCTTGGCGATCTTCACCGTGGACTCCGACCCGCCCTTCGTAGCGGGGTCCGCCGGCACGCACGTGGCCAGAGTCACCCCGTAGTGCCGACCCCAGGCCACCATGGCCGGGTTACGCACCGCGATCCCGGCGACGTGCTCGACCGTGACCGTCTTCTCGTTGTCGGTCAACACATACGTCGGTGCCCCACCCAGGCGGCGCAACGTGACATCCAGGGCGGCGAACACGCTCGGGGCCGTCTTGTCCCTGATGGGCAGCACGACCCGGAACCGCGACCACGCCAACCACGCGCAGAACAACACCGTCCGCGCCCCGCCGATCACCGGCCCGTCCCCGAAGTCGTACTGCAGCCACATCCCCGGCTCCGTGACCCACGGGCGGTGCACCCGCACGTTCCCGAGCCGGTACGCCGCCCGGACCCGGGCGACCGCCCGGCGGGTCGTACGCTCGGCCCCCTCATACCCCAGGCCCACCAGCTTGGCGTGGACCCGGTCAGCGCGGATCTTCCCGTGCGAACGCTCGACCCACTCCTCGATCTTCGGCAAGAACTCATCCACCAGCCGCGCCCGCGCGGCCGGCTCACCCACCCCCCGGCCCGCATCCCGCGCGGCGACATGCGCCGCGACCGTGTGATGGGAACACCCCGCAAGCTCGGCCGCGCCTCTCAACGACTCGGTCAGGTCATACGCTTCCAAGATTTTCATGATCTCCTCGGCAGACTTCACGGTGTCCCTCCTCGGGGCGACGGGCGCTTCAGCACCGCCGATCGCACCCGAGGAGGGGCCTGCACCGGGGGACCCGGTCAGGCAGACGACGTCGTGTCGGGCAGATCCCATGACCACCAGCGGGCAGTTCTAATGACCGCCAACGGGCAGTTAACTGGCCGTCTCTGGGCAGTTTGCCGTGGCCGCCGACAGTCGCGGAAGCGTCGACGACGCCGAACAGTGCATCCCGTCCACGCCTGCCGGGGTGGCAGCAGACGGCCCGGCAACCCGCGACGGGACCAGCGACCAACGGGACCCGCACCAGTCTTGCCGTCACGTACCGGCCGTGATGGGACCTTCGGCTGCAGGGCGTGGTTCGCGCATCCTCGCCGCGCGCGGCAGGATCGGTGGTCCGGACACATCCGTTTCACGTGCCGCGGTACTCGGGAGACCGTGACGGCGGATCCGCACGGGGGCCATCACGCGGCGAGGTGCCATGACGACGTTCACGGGTTTCGGAGAAGGCGCCCTCACCTTTTACGAGGGCCTCGCCGCCGACAACAGCAGGACCTACTGGCAGACCCACGTCGACACGTATCGCCGGGAGATCGCGGAGCCGCTCGCAGCGCTCGCCGCCGCCCTGGAACCGGAGTTCGGCGCGATCAAGATCTTCCGGCCCCATAGGGACGTGCGCTTCAGCCCAGACAAGCGGCCTTACCAGGAGCATGCGAGCCTGGCGGCGCCGGCCGGAGAGACCCGACCGGTCATCGGCGGGCTCTACCTGGCGCTGTCCCCGACCGGGCTGTTCGTGGGGGGGCGGATACCACCGCCCGGCGCGCGACCAACTCGAGCGGTTCCGCCGGCTCCAGGACGACGCCGCCGCAGCCGCTCACCTTGACGCCACCCTTGCCGACCTCGCCGCCCGCGGCTACCCGCTCGACGACGGCGAGCCGCTGAAGACCGCCCCCCGCGGCTGGCCGAAGGACCACCCCCGCAACACGCTCCGCCGGCGCACGAGCCAGACC
>JARKOU010000001.1 GCA_029975645.1 Actinomycetales bacterium | reverse complement strand
CGCGCCGATCCGACTAGATCAGGGCTGCCCGACCCCCTGGTGCCGACCCCAGCCGCCCTACCCGATCACCAGGTCCGGGTCGGCGAGCACGACCACCTGGTAGCTCACGCCCAGCGGCACCGCCGCCACCGCCTGGAGCCGGAAGAGGACGAACGCCTGGCCGGGACGCCCAGGGTGCGGCTGCAGCGAGGCGTGGACCTCGATCAACTGACCCGCGCCCTGCACGGACTGCAGAGACGCCGTCGCCGCCACGGTCGCAAGGGCGGCGCCGTTGGCCCGGTAGGCGAGGCTGTCCGGGAGCCAGAACGGATTGCTGATGCCGGACGTGCTCGGGCCCTTCGAGACCGAGCCCCACGCGGCGAGCCGGGGGCGGCCGCCGAACCAGACGGTGCCGCGGTACTCGGTTCGCCGGACGGTCCGGTCGGAGCCGTCAGCGGCGGTGACGAGCACGTCGATGCGTGGCTGCGGCACGGCCTCGATGTTCGACACTGCGACCTCCTCGAGCGGTGGTGGGCGCAAGCCTGGCACGGGGGCGTTCCGGGCGCACGTCGCCCTCGCTAGGCTCGCGCCACACCGCACCGGCGCAGGCTGCCCCTTGCGAAACCGGCGGCCACCCACAACCTCGAGGACGAGGCCCATGCTCTCTCTTGCCGACCACTGGATCTGGGACTCCTGGATCGTGAACGACGCCGGGACCTACCACCTGTTCTTCCTCCAGGCCCCGCGGTCCCTGGGCGAGGGGCATCTGCGTCACACCGCGGCGCAACTCGGCCACGCGACGTCGCGCGACCTGCGCACCTGGACGTACCACGGGATCGCGCTCGGCCCGGCGGAACAGGGGGCCTGGGACGACCTCGCCCTGTGGACCGGCTCCACGGTGAAGGGCGACGACGGCGTGTGGCGGATGTACTACACGGCGATCAGTTCCGCGGGGCTCGGGGTGAAGAGCCAGAAGATCGGCCTCGCCGAGTCCGACGACCTGTTCACCTGGCGCCGGGTGGGCAACCGCCCGCTGCTCGAGGCCGACCCGCGCTGGTACATGACGCTCGGGCTCGAGGAGGATCCGCGCGCGTCCGAGACCTGGCGCGACCCCTTCGTGTTCCGCGACCCGGCCGGCGACGGCTGGCACATGAACATCTGCGCCCGGGTGCCGGGCGCTCCCCGCATGAACGACGGCGTGATCGGCCACGCCCGGAGCCAGGACCTGGTGACGTGGGAGCTGTTGCCGCCGCTCTCGGAGCCGGCCGGTTTCGGTCAGATCGAGGTGGCGCAGCCGGTGGTGATCGACGGGAAACCCGTCCTCGCGTTCACGTGTCACTGGCAGGAACAGATGCCGGAGACGATCGCCCGGTGGGGCGAGCACTGCACGTGGTCGATTCCGGGCGAGTCGCTCACGGGACCCTGGGACGTCTCGCGGGCCCGGCCGTTCCGCGCCGAGCCGGACCTCTTCGCGGCGCCCATCGTTCAGGACCCGGACGGCAACTGGGTGTTCGTCGGGTTCGTCAACCTCGAGCCCAAGGGGATCCTCTCCTTCGACATCATCGACCCGATCCCGGTGGAACTGGACGACGAGGGCGCGCTCCGCGCGAAGGCGGGATACGAGTCGGTGGGAGCCAAGCGCCTCGCCACGGGCCGCTGAGGGGGCAGTTCGGTCGAGGCTGCCGGTTTGGGCGGGGAGCCGGGGCAGACGCGCGCGGGCAACCATCCGCCGCTCGTTCCTCGCGGCTCCCGCCAGGCCCATCCAC